>JAKAPU010000042.1 GCA_021806865.1 archaeon | reverse complement strand
TGCAAGCAGTGACGGTCGGAATCTGATTATTGCGTAAAGGGACAGTGCAAGCATGATGAAAGGAACAAGCTGCACTATCTGCAATAGGAGACCAGCGATGCCAATCTCAGAAGGGTTTGAGACTATTTGTGCTGAAAACACCAGTTCCAGTACAAGCGCAGGAAGAACAAGGGCGTAGTAGATGATCGCCTGCCTGTTGTAGTATCTCGAATCCAAAAGCAATCTAAGAGCCTCCCCTCCTTCGCATCTCCTCGACCCGCGCGACCAGCTTCGGAAAAAGATCCTTTGGGCCGACGTGCACGACCTGGATTCCGAGTCTTACCGCCACCTTGAGCAGAGCCTCCCTTGTGCGCCACTGGTGGGACGTATTGATTGAGTAGATCGCCCTGTCAAGGCCACTCAGCCCGTGGGTCTCGAACAATGGGGTGTACGGCGAAATCACAAACACCTCGTGCTTCATTTCGACCAGCTGGCGCAGGGCAACAAGCTCCATGTCTGTCTCAAGATCTGTGATAACGAAGAAAAGCGTACGCCCCTTTATCTTCCCTAAAGCCATGGCGCGCTTGACAGCACTGTTTAGAGCACTATACTGGGCTTGCTTAGCGCCGAGGGTGGTGAACCAATTTGAAGGAGGGAGCGGAGCTCCCTTTAACAGCTGGGCTTGGTTAGTTTCGAGTGAACCGAGCGCACGCAAGATTCTCTCCTTCTGTTCGCCGCCTCGGCCGAGCGGAATCACTCGAGCGGGTCCGGCGATTCCTATAAGCGTGAGGCCGATGAAATCGTCTCGTCTTGAGAGGTACTCGAGGATTGACGAAATCGATCTTGCAGCGTAATCGAGTTTGGTCTGCCCGGCCTCTCCATACGCCATCGTCTGCGTCGTGTCAAGCAGAAGCATAACGTTGAGCTGTGTCTCGACATGCGTCTCCCGCGTCATCAGCTTGTTAGTCCTGGCCGTGGCTGACCACTCTATCCGCCTGTACGGGTCTCCTGGTTCGTACCTCCTGATGTCAGCAAAATCTGTCCCTTCGCCCTTCTTCCTTGAAACAAGGCTTCCGGAAAAAGTGGGTAGAGCTGTAGAAAGGATAACATTCCTGCTAATCATCGGTGACTGGGGGGTCACTTGCGTCCAGTCTGCAACAGTGATATCTCTCTCATAGAAGAAAAGGCCGGCAATATCCCTGAGTACTATCTTTGTCGGTCCGAAATAGTTCACGCCCACGGATGTGGGTGCAACTATGTAGCTGAGCTTCGAGTAACCTTTCGCAGGTATGTTCAGCACCGCGGCGTGTGATCCTTCCTTCAATCTGAACAACGGTGGGTACACGTCGAACACTTCACAGTTCAGGCGTAGCGACGTCTCGTTCAAGAATAGAAGATCGACTCTCATCTTTCTTCCTTCGTCGCAGCGCTTGGAGTGGTTTCTAGACACGCGTACTCTGTTTAGAGCGTTGATCTTTATCGAAAGGACAAGCTTAGAGACGTAGTAGTATAGGAAAAGGCCCAGTCCCGCGTACATGAAGACCAGAGTCGACTGTATGAAACCCAGCAGTCCAAGGGTGACAAATATTGAGGCTAGTAGAAGTACCGTCCTGCCTCGAGGACTGCGATGTAGGACCAATCAGGGAACCTTCGTCTTTGAGAGTATGTCTGCGACTACCTTGGTCTGACTTACTCCGTCGAGCACCGCCTCTTGGTTCAGGATAATTCTGTGTTGAAGTACGTACGGCGCGACTCTCTTCACGTCGTCGGGCACGACGTAATCTCTGCCCTCAATCATGGCAACTGCTGCAGAGGAGGTCTGGAGCCCGGAGGCAGCTCTCGGCGAAGCTCCAAGCTTTGCGGCAGGATGTGTTCTCGATGCTTCGACTAGATCGACGATGTACCCACGGACAGTGTCGTCCACATTTACGTTCCAGAGGCCGTGTATCATCTGCATAAGAGTGTCCGGCCCAGCGACCTCCGTTACCTGCCATTCGGAGATTGCTTTTAGTTTCTTTAGTACCTCGATCGACTCTTGTCGCGTTGGATAACCTACTGCGACTCTCATCAGGAACCTATCAATCTGCGCTTCCGGAAGCTGGTAGGTACCTTCAAACTCGATCGGGTTTTGCGTCGCAAGTACCATGAATGGCGATGGGAGCTTCAGCGTAGTTCCCTCGATAGTGACCTGCCTTTCCTGCATTGCCTCCAGTAGAGCGGACTGCGTTTTTGGGGATGCGCGGTTGATCTCGTCAGCAAGTATCATGTTGCCGAAGATCGGGCCCTTGTGCAGCTTGAAATCCGAGGATTTCTGGTCGAAGATGTATGTTCCAATAATGTCGGACGGCAAAAGGTCGGGAGTGAACTGGATTCTTTCAAACTGGAGGCTCAAAGTGCTTGCGATTGCTTTCACGATAGTTGTCTTTGCGACGCCAGGCACGCCTTCAAGCAAGACATGCCCTCCGGAGAGCAAGCAGGCTTCGATCATCTTGATCTCCTCTATCTTTCCGACGATGACCTTGCCGACCTCAGCCGTTATATGATCGGATATCTGTTTAGTCTGCAAGGGACTGAAGATTTCAGACAAGTCTAGCGTCTCCTGAGGCTGTACTCCAAACTCTTAGTATTCTCATCACCTTTGATGGTCATGCCAAGATCATTCAATAGATCTTCGGCTTTCTCGGTCGCTTTTGAGAGTTTGCGCTTCCAACCGAGAATCGGGGGCATCAAAAATCGCTTCTTTCCTTTTGAATAGTTGTAGACCGGCATTAGTTCGGAGAGGAGATTCGCGGCCTCTACGGCATTCCTTTTGCTAAGCTTTGAGCCAAGGTCGATGACGTTAAGCGAAGACGGCTCTACGCCTGACTCTCTTGCCAGAACTTCGACGAGCACCTCATAGAGCCTGGCCAGTGTGTCCACGTAGAAAGTTTTGCCGCGCGACAGGCTCAAGAAATCGATCCTCGATCTCGACTGGGCAACGATCGTTCTCTCGATATTCGGAAGGAGCTGGTCGTCTCTGCCCTTCCTTTCTTGGGCAAACCATCGAGTCAGCATAGAATAGACTCCTATCAAAACCAGTATGCCGACAACCACCGTCGCGAGAGCAAGCGGCACCGAGAGTCCAATCGAATGGAAAAGTCCCTGAACCCACAAGGGGTAAGAGGAATAGTAGTTGTTCATTCCTGCGAGCATGTCTTCAAGAAAGTACGTGAATAACGGCCCGACCGGTATGCCGTAGCCGAGTCTGAAGGGGCTAGTCCTGTAATCAAAGTCGTTGTAAACAATCGGGACGCTCCTGTTGCCGGCAGTTACCCAGTTAACCATGGAACTAACGAATCTGGTTTCGTTTGCAGGGTTTGTCGAATTGATCAGGAAGTTCGTGAACGGTGAGGAATCCGAGATCAGCAAAGACCTAGACCCTGAACTTGTTACTCCAGCGGCGACGACAGTTCTTTTTCCCAAATACGAGTTTTGATCGTCGACAGAAAGAGGCGAAGTCTGTGCAACAGGGTGCAGCTGATTTGAGTTCAAAATTATCGGCGATGCGATGTCCATCACTCCCTGGGTTACAGTATTGCTCAGGTTCAGACTGACAAGGAGTACTCGATTGTCTTGGAACGGAGAGGTTGGATCGTGAATTGCTGCTCCAGAGACACTCGCTGAGTAGAGACTTTCAAGAAGCGGATTGTTAGTCCTGTTTCCGTCAGCTATGAAGAGGGAAAGGTTTCCAGAGTTGTAAGCACTTTGAATTGCTTGGAACGCAGAGCCATTCACTGCATAGTCCGGCCCTACGATGAATAAAACTGCCCGCCTGTCTCTGATCAGGCTTATCTCCTGCTGGCTGTTGTTTGCAAGGACGACGTGGTAGCCAAGGCTACTCATCAAGGAGACGAATTGGGAAGTTCCTGCGCCTCCCGTGTCCGTCGCACTCGTACTTCCATAATCTCCCGAGCTTGCGCCGATCGTGGAGGGCGAATAGATTATTGCTACAATCGCGACGACTCCTAGGAGAATAAGAAATGTGCGCAGCCTCAACTTTTTTCTATCTTGCCTATTTCACTCTCTGCCTGGGAGGCTTCTGATTCAGTCACTTCTCTCCTTGAGAATCTGGCGATTTCATATAGAGAGCTTATCGTGCCAATGTGTTCCTTCTCGGGCCGCGGGTCGCACCTTGCAGAAAATTCTCTGTGCGTTTCAGATCTCAACTTTGTCACGCCGCGTGAGCGCATGACTCCGACCATTCTTGAAAATGTGGCAAATATCCTGTGCTTTGGGTTGTTTGGATCCAAGCCTTCGAAAGATGAGATGTCATAATCTGACTCGTAGGTGGGCGCCCTCTGCCTTCCGAGGAGTCCTGAAAAACGCTTTCTTCCAAAGTAGAGCACCGCAATGCCTGCAATTATCAGCCAGGGAACTGCAATGTCCTCCGCATTCAAAGTGGGAATTGAGGATGGCGGATGGATGTTTATCTCTGGAGTTTTGATTGATGGCACTGGAATGGTTGCTCCGCCGACCTGTTGGGGGATGGTTCCAGTGGTTGGTGCTTGGCTCAGTTGATCCGCTTGGCTATAGAGCTGGTTTGCTAGAGAAGGATCCACTTTGCTCATCAGGTTTGCGAGCGTGTTGATATCGACATAAGATTGAGTCGAACTTTCACCGACCAATCCTGAAGAATTGCTGTCACTAGCAATCAAGTTGGAAAGCTGGCTGGCGTTGACAGCGACTCCGCCCGATCCAACGCTTGTACTTTGGATGAGAGCGTTCAGAGATGTTGGGAGGTTTGAGCCTCGCCTTGAGATTGACTTGAGCTCTGCTAGCGTAGCACTCGCGGCAGTGTAGTTGCCTGCCTGCACCTCTGCGTTAAACTGGTTCAACAGCCTGGCTTCTGTTGAGTTATTCACGCCGTGAGCAAGTGAGATCATTGTTTGGGGGACGCCAGAGGGGGTCGTCATCTGGTTCAGGGAGAGGCTTCCAGAATTCGTGTCGTCTGCAGCGTATGCAAAATTTACAATTGGAAACGCGACCAAAATCACAATCAGAAGGAGCAAAACACTCTTACTGCGCATGCAGTCGGTCTGCTTGTCTTCGACGAAATATAAGTTTGAAGTATTGTTGATACAGTGCGGGGATTGAGTCGCGCACTCAATTCTGGGTTTTGGTGAAGCGCGGAGTCTTCCCTAGTCACTGACGGATTTGCGATGGTTCGTTTGGTCTTTCGGCGGGCTTTTCTCACGAATCTTGCGATTGACTCTCTCAATATATGTTAGGCATTTTACTTCGTCGTCTTCCAGCGTGTAGATAAACTCGGAGCGATCTTTTGATATCATTTGAATCGCAGCCCCGTTCGGTGTACTCTCAGTATGGATCTGACAGGTTAAAAACAGTTAAGATTTAGCTTTTGCTATTGCTGGAGGCATAGCAATTCGGCTCGGCCAAGATTCTATCGCAATTCAATCACATGTGCGTAATTCGATACATAGCAATTTTAGACATAGCGAAGAAATGGACGCAAAGACCTTGGGAGTATGTGCGAAACGAAAGACTTGTCTTCCTCGCTCAGCAATTTGAATCCCTTTATGCACAGAAGGAAAACAAGCGAGTACACGATCGCGTAGGGCGCGAGGGTTACAGTCCTATTCGAAACAAGGTGTGTTAGGTCATACGTAACGAGAAACGGAATTAGGGCCGACGCGATCGTCTTGAGATAGAATCCTGTTTTGCCAACGTCTTTGAGATAGTTTCTCGCGAGGTAGAGCCCTATGACAGCGCCAACGACACCGACTGAAACTTTGGCCGCCGCGGCCCCCACCAGCCCGAGCCTGGGAACTAGCAGTATCGACACGCCAATATCTGAAGCGACTGTTGCAAATCCGATCACCATGACGTACGTGGTCCTTCCAACCGCCTGGAAGAGAACGACCAGGATCATCTGAATTGCAAGGAAAAGGTAAAACACCGCGATCAATTCGAGGCTCGAAGAGCCCGCCAGGTATCCCCTGCCTCCGGAAAACAGAGATATCAGCTGGCTGGGTACCGCTGCAACAAACAGAGAAGCGGGAAGCATCACAAGCACTGAAAATCTCAGCGCGAGTCTCAGGCCGTTTGATATTTCTGCCTCGCTGGATGAGCTTGACACCTCGGGCAGAAACGCTGTGGTTAGAGGTCCAACCAAAACTGCGGAGAGAATTGAGGAAATCGTAACGGCCGCGTTGTAGACGCCCAGAGAGATAGGGTTGAGATAGCCTCCGACAACGATGATGTCCGCGGAAGAGGCAACCGCACCGATTATTGCCGCTACACCTATCGGATAGGAGTACCTGAGTATGGAGGAGTACGAGAAAGTTCCGGACTCGCGAGCGATTTTGCGAGCGGTCAGTGCGAAGGTCCACGCGACGATGAATGTGGAGTAGATGATCCACGCCAGGATTGGTACGCTGACGTTTCGATAGAGAAATAGGGCACCCACTCCAAAGAGGACCATGACCACCTTGGATGCAAACAACATCTTTGCGAGCAGGACGTATCTCTTGAGGCCTTGGATTATTCCGAGGCAAATCCCAGAGAGCGAGCCAAGGAACAGGTAAACACCGGCCAGAAGAAAGACGCCGGTCCAGCTCGATGTCTTTGTGAAATAGGTTGAAAGATACGGCGTTGCAGCCGCGTAGACTCCAGTCACTATTACAGTGAAGAAAAGAGCTAGAGCAAGTATCCTCCTTGCTGCCGCCCAGGACTGGGCTTCGTCGCGTTGGTGGAGGAAAGCAACGTATCTGGCCATCGCCTGATTCAAACCGAGCATAGCAAAAGTGCTCCCGATGCTCACCGAGACGTTCACGGCGCTGTACACCCCATACTGAACCGGAGAGAGAAGTCTCAGCAGCGCAGAAAGAAAGAGAAATCCCAGTACGCTTGTGGCAAGATTTTGGAGGGTGAGAGAGCCCAGTCCCTGGGCTATGTTCTTTGCGCGCTCGTCTTTGGGCTGCTCCGGGAGAGTGCTTTTTTCAGGCAAAGGCGCGCGGTTTTGGGTCATCTTTGATGGTATAAAACCTATGAATGTATGGAATGCTCAATCCACTCTTGAATAGTTCGAATGAGCTCGCAAGAGCCAAGTCGATCTACACTCCTTTTCTCAGACTCTTTCTGGCTTCTCCATCATAGGTGAGTTTCCGTTTTCCAAAAGCTCGAACATCGAATTTCTGTGGATTAGTATCAATTTACTTTGTAAAACAGGTCGAAGTTACTATAGACTTGAATAGCCTTCTTGCTCTACCATCATCAGATCTTGGAAATGTTGCGCCAGCTCAGTTATGAAATGAGAGAACAAACAACTAGCATATGCATGGACAAGCCTGATCTCGACTGGGAGATCCTCGAGTGCATCGACGACGCTCTTGACCTCCTGGGAGAAAAAACAAAGTTCAACATCTACTGGAGGCTCTTGATAGTGGAGAACATTGATAAGAAAAGTATTGTCTATAACCCGCAGATCTTTCTTTCCGTTCTCGAAAAGACGTTCGGTCTTGGAGCTCTCTCGCTCGAGCGCGAAATAGTTGCGAAAATCAAGGCGCGCTTTGGAATAAGAGCAGAGTGCGAGAGCCTCGTCATAGCGATCCGGATGATTCGCGCAAGTTAGAAATCTTTTTGGGGCGCTTGAGTGATCAGAGTTCATTGCACTTTGATTAGTAGCTGCTACTTTGCTAGTTGAAAGTGCTCGTAGCCCTTTCTCAGGATGCCCGCGGTATCACGCCGGCCGAGATCAAGTGGAGCTAGCGCGGATCTGATTTCCTTCTCGATGGAGGATTTGACAAGGTGCGAACCCACTCCGAAGAACTTGTCTATGGTCTGGACGAAGAGCTCCGGCTTTGAGCCGATCTCTTCTCTCTGTAGCCCGTGCTCCTCCTGGAACCTGAAGTACACCACGGATTTCACTGTTGATCCAAAGACCTCAAGGGCCCTGTCTATGCAGGAGAGGAATGCCTCGGACTCTTGCTGCATCCTTTGTTTTCTAAGAGTAAACATTCTAGACGGCCTCCACGGCGCCGATCAGGGCGTACAGTTTCTTGGCAGCACTTTCAATGTCGGCCGATCGTATCATTTTGATGTCGAACTCTTTAAGGAACTGCTCGAAGGGATCGAACTTGCTAGCGCGGCTTTCTTCTCCGCTTACCGAAAAATACGAAGAGAGATGTATTATTATTCTCTGATAGGCACCGCAGTCCCATCCCTTTACCCGCATTCTTAGGGTAGCCATGGAAACCTTTTCTGCGACTTCGTCGTCGCTTGCCGGCGTGTCCAAAATCGAGGATCTGAAAGAGACAAAGTCTATCACGACTATTTCCGAGTCTTTTCTTGCCACGATGTCAAAGGGGTGCCTAGCCCCGCTCGTGCCGGTGAGTTGCGCATCCACCCTGCATTCGTAGCCCAGTTCTTCGAATATGTCTACGATCTCGTTTACCTTTATTCCGTTGACTAGCTTGTCGCCCTGTCTTTGCAATGGAATTGCTAGTTTACTGTCCAACATTTTCAATTACCTCAATTTTTTTTGGAAATTTTGATCCTGCAAGACTTTCGTACATTCCGATCAACTCCTTTGCTAGCTCGGTGCTTTCTAGCTTTAGGGCACAGTAAAAATCGTCAGGACTTGCCGGATTGATCAGTTCTACGCCGCAATGCTTTCCATCGACGACTATGAAACTATACTCCAACCTCTCCAGGCTCGTAATTACATTGGAGGTGTCGAGCATTTTCAGCATCAAGCTTTTGTTTTTGGAGTCGTAATTGCTAGCTACTCTGATTCGCTCCTCGAAGGAAATTCCGCTAGAGTTTCCGTCCAATATGTGGACTGCTATTTCTTCAGCAAATTTCGATAAAAGCCTGCTTCCAATGGCCGGTTCGTAGTACCTCGAAGCCAGGTAAATCTCGCTCTTTGCCGACGAAACCATGGCGGCGAGCTCCCTAGCCAGCTCTGGGTAGGTTCGTATCAAAACTGCTGTGTTGCTCCCAGGCAGTTCCATGAAACGCACTTTCCTTGAGACATTATAGTCCTGAATAGGATATTTAACGCGTACAGATTCCCCGCACTATATCGGGATAAGATACATTAATCAGAGTCTTTGCCATTACAATCAGCATGTCCCTCATCTCTGGCCTGGAAAAAACGGCACGATTGGCTCGATCGCGCATCTCGAGGGCATCTGTGTATACCTTCTCGACACTTGCAGGCATTCTCATCGCAACGAGGTGGAATGCCAGTCCCACGATTTTGCTCTTGGCTCCGCTCAGCACATTCCTAATCTCCCTCTCTGTGTACGTCCTGAACGACCTGTTCGACATGGAGGTTGATCGGATAAATGCGCCGAATCGACCGCTTGCAAGGCAGCTTGTGAGCAGAAGAGAGGCTCTGGTGTTTGTGCTTATTTTGAATTTCGTGGGGGCTGGAATCGGTTTTGCGCTTGGTCCTCTGACTTTTGCCATCGCGCTCTGCGAAATCGTGCTCGGCCTACTGTACTCACTCAGACCTTTCAATTTGAAGGATAGATTCATCGTAAAGACTCTGAGCATCGGCGCGGGTGGCGTGCTTGCCAACCTATTTGGCGGCGTTGCTTCGGGAGTGGTCAATCTAGATTTGATCTTCTGCTCTGCCATGTTTCTCGTGTTCCTCTTTTCCACTTCACCACTCAATGACCTCGCTGATTACGTCGGCGACAAGGCCCAGAACAGAAAGACGATACCGATAGTGATTGGACCGTCGCGCACGCTTCGGCTCTCGATTGTTGCGAGCCTGCTTCCTCTCGCATCCGCTCTGATCTTCTTTCGACTTCTGAGCTTCAATCCTCTCACCATTATCTTCCTCTCGATTCTTGCTGCAAGGGCACTCCAACTTCTCCTGCCCCTTGAGAGATCAAACGCGGAGCCGGCGACCGTTCGAAAGCAGCACAAAAAGATGGTGTACCTCCACTTTTTGCTCCAGGGCGCGCTCGTCGTTGGCTCTCTTGCGCTCTAAATGACTTGCACTTTTTGACACGAACGTTAGGGCAGCTAACACTCTTGAGCGTGCTGGCGTTGTAGCACTCCCTTCCACCATTGAATGAACAAAGTCTCCATATTAACAGAAAATAATTGCTGGGAATTTGGAATCGAATGATTAGTGCGATCCAAGTCGAAGTGAAGAATACGCAACAAAAATGCTCTTGATTCACTCTTTCTCTCGATGCCGACAAAACTTTGTCAACTGTCGGCCACAAGAACGCTACAGGCCAACTCAACTTGATTTTACCCGTTTCCTCGACGCCGCGATCGAACTTTCGTATAAAAAGCTCCCGAAGGTATTCGGGGTTGGACTCTAGTACATGCAGATTCTTGATGGTCTTCAGAGACCAAAGATGACGTATCAGCTCGTAGAAACCGGAAACGAAAGTCAGTGGGAAGGAAGCGTGATGGACAACAGCGAAATCACCGAAAGAAAGCAAGGCAGGCGTTCGAGGATGGAGACCTACTTTGATGTGCTGACGGCCGTGGGGTCTGGCGCAGAAAAGCCCACAAGAATAATGTACAAGTCGAACATCTGCTGGACCGTCCTCAAAGAGTCCCTGGCTAGGCTGCAAAATTGCGGTCTGATTGCGGAGGAGGTAGATCGTTCGGGTAGAAGGTCGCTCCGCCTCACATCGAAGGGATTCGGACTCGTGAAGGATTTCCTCTCGATGAAGGAAGATCTTGGAATTACCGGTAGCGAGTTTTAGAGCCCTGCGCGGAAGCTCGCTCGAAGATTCCGGCAGAGTGTCTGCCTCGAAGCATCTCGAGTGGGGACGACTCTCCATTCCCAGCTGTATTTTGGGATAATTTGTTCGAAGAATCGGATCTTTCTTTTCGCTCAGCGTGCGTGCACGGTTTCCCCGAGAGAATCCGTTTTGGATAACGGAAAGATCGGTTATATTCCGTCCCGGCAAAGTGGTTCTGACACGCTGGAACTTTTTGTCCTTTTTGCAAATCCGGTTGATCGAGAATTGACTCACAATCGAAGCGGCCACGTTTCGCAAGGGTTCAGAGGAATGCGATTTCCTTCTTTGGGGCACAAAGAAGAGCTTGACGTGTATCTCAAGGCTTCGTGGGATGTGGAAAAGATCCTCGGGGGAGACAAGAAACTCTTCCGAGAGCTCCGTTCCGCGTCTCAAAGCCTCCTGCGCCTCAAGGAACAGATGGAGAGAGGATCCAAACGCGTGGCGGAAAAGCAGCTCGAGGCAGCGCTTTCCAGGACGAGGTCGCTTCTCTTGAAAGCGTACGCGATGAAGCAGTGATGCGTTAGGGCCCTTATTCACTTTTAGGCCGCTTGAGATTGCAAATCTGGGCACGTATATATTGCCGCGAAATTTTTCTTGGATTCGGAATACGGAGCATGCGTCCTCTCTGTGTGATCCTGAGATTAGCCTTTGAGAAGAGGAGAGATCGTTGAGATGATACAGCGCACGTACCCGCGAAACATCGGCATCTCCATTCCGCAGAGGGATGGAGTGTACGAGATACTCGTGGTGGGAAAGGCGCAGGTCGGAGCCTTCAGGGATCTCGCCGAGCTCATCTCCTCTCGCGCCGTCAGCCTCGTTGGGGCTGGGACGTATGAGATGTTCGAGCACAGGGAGTTTGTGTTTGCAGGTTATGGGGATTTCAGCGGGACGAGATGCACCCCCGAAGAGCTCGAGTCTGACCTGAAGAGCATGGGCTTTGTGGTGCAGGCGGAGGTCGACCTGCCCGCCTCGAGGACCTTTGACCGCCACCTCTTCCCAGTGATGATTTCCGGGTCTGAGAGGGTGATCATGTTCAGGATGGAGCCCTTCCTCAGGGCTGAGAAGAGGCTCGAGGACTCGATCGGTTCCGGCGGTGCCGCGATGCTCTACGAGGTGGGGCGAGGTTATGGCGTGGAGGTCGTCGAGAGGTACAAGGAACTCTACGGGTCCGAAAACAAGGAGAGGTTGCTTGAGATGCTTCGAGCCGGGGCAAGGGCGTTGGGCTGGGGATTGTTTGAGTTCCGCGCCGAGGATGTTGCGAGAATCTACGTGAGGATCGAGCAGCCGACGGTGCTCGATGCCTTGAGGGAGAGCAGGTTCACTTATGGAATGGTCTCCGGGCTGCTCGAGGGCGTGTTTGGGACGAGGTACAGGGTTGGGCACTCTTCGTTTGATCGGGAGCGCCAGTTGCTCAAGCTCCAATTTGTCCCGGAGTGAGTTGCGCTTATCAATAATAGTATGATGGACTTGCAAACCGGAAAGACGTTTTGTTTTTGTGTAGCGATTTGTCAAGAATGTCTTTCCAGCGCAAGTGTTGTCTAGCACTCTGAATTCTTCCACCACAGGTACACCGGCCTGCTGCTGTAGAGCTTCAATGCTTCGACGATAGCTTGTTTGTCAAGCTCTTTGATTTTCGGAATAAGTGAGGTGGCTCTTCTCTTTGCTACGGCGCAGTACTTCAGTACAAAAGCCGCGCAGGCTTCGGTCTCTTCTTTGTTCAATTTTGATATGATGGAGCTGGTGTGTTTCCTTGAGTTAAGCAGCTCGCGTCGAAAGCCCAGACGCTCAAGTTTCTTTAGGTCGTTTTCAAGATGCCTGTCTTCCGGGACGTCCACCTTTTTCATTTCTGCTTTTTCAAAGAATGGACTGTATCTTGCCATGACAGCGAGCGTCTCGACGTACTTCTTTCCGACGAGTGGCATCGTCCTTCTGACCAGCTCGGCTCCGAGGCCTATCGAGCGAAACTTTGGGACTACAATTACGCGAGAGATCCTCGTTATCTCGGCGTTTATCTTGAGTGCCAGTTCTCTTGACTGCTTTCCTTTGAATTCCGGAAGTGCGATGTTTCTCCCTTTGAGAGCGAGGTGTGGCGTGACGTAGACAATTCCGCCGATGAGCTCGCCGTCGATTGCTGCCTTGAAGCAGTTTTTCACTATGGCAAGCACTTTGCCTCGGTAGTGGAACTTTTCGAGAGGCTCTAACTCTTTGAGGGCGCAGGGCTCGATCTTCACCTGCTTGAGAAGGGTGCATCCCTCTTCGAACTCGTCTTTTTTGAACTCGCTGATCGAGACCTCGTCGCCAAACTTCTTTCTTATCCAGATGTCAGGCTTTAGGTCGTTCAGGAGGTCTTCGTGGGTTGTTGCCACGATCAGCGTTTTCCCTAGCTTCCTCGCCACCTTCTGTATCGTGTAGGAAACGCACTTGGCCGTCGTACGATCCAGAAGCGCTGCAAACTCGTCGAAAATCCATGTGTCAAAGTTGGAGTCGATCATCTTTGCGACGCGGTACCTGTACTTCTGGCCGTCAGAGAGCTCGCAAAACTTGCGTAGCATGAGGAAGGCTTCATTTAGTCCTGACATCGAGAGAGTGGAAATCGCGCCAGAGATGTCATTGCCTACGCCCTCGATGATCAGTTCGTCGTCTCGAATCTTGACTGATTCGTTTGTGGTCACTCTGCCGAAAGAACCAGTGTCCACAATTTGGTTTGCAAGCTCTCTCAGCAGAGTGCTCTTGCCCGATCCGCTGTCGCCCGTTATCAGGACGACCTGTCCTGGGTTGATGTCTACTACGAAGCTGTTGAAGACTGTGAATCTCTTTTCCTCGTCGATTCCGATGCCAAAGGCTTCGGCGACTGCTGCGGTGCGTTTTGTGATCCTTGTCTTTGTGGAGTACTCCTTAGAGACCTTGAAACTCTCCAGTCGATCCTTTGATTGGTCCAGTGGTATGCGAAACTCCATTTGTTCTCACCGGGAAGACATTATCACTGTGGGGTCAGGCTTGTTTGCGGCCCAGCACGCAAGCGCCAGCGCGTACGCGAGATCGTCATGCGATCCCTTTGTGTGAGAAAAGACGTAGCGCCCAACCGGAGTACGATCAGCCTCGATGCAATTCAGGTTCGTGAGGAGTGTGACATTGTCCGGAAGCTCGAGCATCTTCTTTTCCAGCAATAAACGTAAACCGGAGAGAATCTCCTCCTTGGACGCGACCGTTAGCGCGACTCCTTCGGTCGGTAGACCAAGACTCTTGCAGTGTTCGACGATGGGGCTTCCGAGGCCCGTGGAGTCAACCATTAGTCTGGAAAAGTGAATCCGCTGGTGGAGGTCGGAGATCTCGACGGTGAAACGCGTGTAGAGATTTTCCTCGTCTTCCTTCTTGTCCGCGAGTCTTGTCTTTGTGAGGACAACGCGCAGCCTTTTGTCTGATAGTTTCTCAACGACGACTAGCGCGCTGGGATCGCGCTTCCCGCCGGGGTCGTAGCCGGCGTAAAGCTTTCTCGGCTTTTCCTGGAGGTTTGTTTCAGGGTCTGCCAGCGTGCGGCAGTAGGCGCACTGGATCTTGTCGCATACGTGGACGGAGGATCGGAGAAGTGGCATCGGGAAGTAAGCCATGTCATCGTCCACAAACTCCGCGGAATACTCCTGGGCGTAGACGAGCTCGCCGTTCAGCTCAAGCTGCTCGTCCAAGAACTCTTTTGTGATCATCGGGTTTAAGCTTGAGGGTATGTGGTACTTTGACCAGTTTGGCGAAGTGAACGCCTTGTAAAACACGTGTGCCTTGTCAAATGGGGTCGATAGGAGGATCGCGATGCCATTGGTTGTTGCAAGCATAGGGAGCACGACCTCCGAGATCACCTCCTCGGGGACAAAGGCCGCCTCGTCCACGATGATCTGATGCGCTGTGTATCCTCGTAGCGTTGCGCCGATGGGGCCGCAGGGTAGCGCGATTATCCAGGCGTCGTTTCGAAAGCGAACCCTTGTGCGCGTGTGGTAGGCAACAGACTTCCACACAAGCGGAGAGCTTGAGATCATCGAGATTATTTTCTCGAACATCAGCATTGACTGTCGCAGCGTTGCAGAGACGATGAGGGTGGTAGTTTTCTTGTGTGTTAGAGCGTACCATATCGCGCGGGCTGAGGTCATGAAGGACTTGCCCACCTGCCTCCCAGCGCAGACGACAATTCTCTTGGACTCGTCTCGCAGGAACTGGGCCTGGTATGGGAAGGGTGTTACGTCGAGTACGATTTCTGAAAAGGCCACCGGGTCTTTGCTTAGCAGCTCGAACAGCTTGTCTTCCTCGCTCATTCAATTCACGCTCGAATCACACGCTCGGGAATGGAAGTAGTACGCAACAGCCGAGCCGGTCAGCGGACCCAGCGCAGCCACAGCTTCGCAACTTGCTCCGTTGATCACCACGTAGACAAAGGCCACGACAAGAATTAGGGCCAGCACAATTCTATAGTCTGTCCCAGTTATTCGCTGCCCCTTGATCACGAGCAGGCTTTTCTTCGAAGGTTGCTCCTCGGATGACATTTCAATGCCTCTCCTTGATCCTTACGACCTTCACGATGCCATCGTCGTAGCGTATTCTCATCGTTCCACTTCTTGCGGCGGTCCTTGACATCAACTGGATCTTGTCGAAGCGGTTCACCTCTCTGACCAAAGACAGCGGGATGGATTGGATGGTTGCGCGCTCGTTCTCGGCGATGTCCTTGACCAGTATCAGGTAGAGCCCCGTGTATGTCTCTCCCTCCTGAATGCAGAGATAGCGGCCCTCGCTGACGACTTTTGTCTCCACCGCGTGGTTTGGAATCTTTGTCTTCACCGAAACGTTGTGGGATTGCGAGGCGTCCATCCACATGACGCTGATCAGGTCGTAGCGATTCAGTTTCTTCAGCTTCTCCATCAATATGTTCTGGAGCTGATCTTGTCTTTCCAAGTTCATCACTCCTTGAAAACCATCAGGGATTTTTTCTCGACAATGTTCAGAATTTCCTTGAACTCCTGCATCGCCTGCTTGTCTTGGGGATTCAAAATCAGCTTCTGCTTTGCCTTTGCAAGGAGAGTGGAGATGTCCCTCTGGTCTTCCTCGGATCCGGGCGCGTAGCGCTGTACCTTTATGATGTCGAGGTACGATTTGACAAGTTTGTGGTACAGGTCCAGCACCTTTCTGTACTCGTCTGCTGCCTGATCTATGTTTTGCAGCTTGGCATTGATGAAAGTGATCTTTGTCCAGAGCTGTTTTTTCAGCTCCGCCAATTCTTCGCCCTTTATTTCGTTGCTCAACGTGAATTCACTCCTTGGATTGATAGACACAGTCTACCCCCTCCCCCAGGGGGTACCCCTACCCACCCCCCTACCCCCCTCCCCCCGGGGGCCATCTTGGTTCTTCCAAAGAAAGAGAGTGTTCAATACAGGAATTGTAAAACTAGCAGCGCCTAACGAGAGGGGTACAACGCCGTTGCTCAAGCAGAGATCAAGGAGAGAT
>JAKAPU010000253.1 GCA_021806865.1 archaeon | reverse complement strand
GACGGATACCGGATTCTAATCGAACTCAACACAGAAGAATTTGATGTTGAGGAAGTTGCTCGAACCATTTTCCAACTTGACTGTGCTACGCGTGGCTATTTGAACGCTGTAATTACAAAGCATTTTCCGTTTGGATATGAGATGAAATTCATTGCGGAGCGTTTTGGAGCACTTAAGCGGGGAAGGATGCTTTCTGGCGATGCAATGAAAGAACTTGCGGTAAAGTACAGGTTCACTCCAATATATGAAGAAACATTGCGCGAAGCGCGTGTCAGCAAGATCGACATCGATGGAGCCATCGAACTTCTGAAGAAGTGTTCCGATGGCCGGATTCAACTTGCCCTCAAAACGATGGAGGGGCCATCTCCGATTTCACGATACATACTCTCAAGATACCTCGAATCGGAAGACTATGAGGAAAGCCCTTCCGATTCCGTGAGCTCCATGAGGGCGAGCATCGAAAAGGAGTGGGCGAGCCTGTTTTGCTTCGATTGCGGCTACCTCAAAGAAATAGTAACGATTGGAAGTCTGCATGACACGCCTGTTTGCGAGAATTGCAGATCAAGACTTTTGTCTGTCCTGTTTTATGGCGCTCAGTCTGCCAAGGGAGCATGGACAAAGAAGAAGAAAGGACAGCCACTATCAAGCGAGGAATCTAGTGCTTTAACAAAGGCCCGACGCACTGCCGACGTAGTGCTTGCTTACGGCAAAAAGGGGGCAATAGCCCTAAGCGTCTATGGTATAGGTCCGCAGAGCGCTCTTAGGGTTCTTTCGAAGATGCACGATTCCGACGAGGAGTTCTACCAAGATTTGCTGAAGACAAAGCTCAAATTTATCGAGACAAAGAGATACTGGGATTGAAGAATAGAATTGTCCGAGCAGTTTGAAACCAGGTTTTGCGAGCGCTGCATGACACGAACAAAGAATTTCATCACCGATTATGAAAGGATCAGAAATCAGAGAGGGTATGCTACCTTCAAGTGTGAAAAGTGCGGACGAGTGCGAAGGATGAGACTCTTGCGTCCGAGTGCAGAATCGTCATATTGATCAGATACGTTTGACATCTGCACCCAGTTTCTTAGCGGCAATAATCACTTCGCTCGAGGCCTTCTTCAACACCTTTTCGGTATTCCCTGCATCTTTCTTGACACCAGCAGATCTAAGCTGAATGTTGAGAACAGACTTTCCATGCGCGAACCCTTTAGGATGGGACTTGATGTAAACCAGAGGAGAATAATGATCTGCAATTCTGTTGATTTTGGGGGCGAGTCGAGACTCTGAGATCCCGACGACTCTGAGCCATTCTTCGGAGATCGAGTAGTTCACAGTCTTCTTGAATATTGGAAGAATCTCCTGATCAAAGATTGCTTTCATTTCACTTGGGACGCCGGGGAGTGAAACAATCTTGGTTTCTCCCGACTTGGCAAGGACAGCCGGCGCGCTTCCGACAGGATTCGCCAAGGGTCTAGATCCGTCCGGAATCTGGGCCATTTTCAGACTGGATTTGGAAATCCTGCGAGGCATCGTACCTAGAAATCTGGCGCGTCTGGCATAGCTTGCCTTTAGCATGGACTGTGCCACGCTATCTAGCACTAGCCTCCTTCTTAGTGCAAAAGATAGGCCTTCAATTGTCATGTCGTCAAATGTGGGCCCGAGGCCGCCAACGGAGATTACCCAGTCGGGCCGTCTTGATATGCAATCACGGAAAGACTTGGCAATCACAGCAACTTCGTCTCGAACTGTCGTCTTTCTTCTCACCATAACGCCTAGTCCGTCCAGACGTTTGCAAAGCCAATGCGAATTTGTATCGAGAGTTGTTCCGTTCAAGAGTTCGTTTCCGACTACAAGTATTTCCGCTGTTGTTTGCCTTGGGGCAGAAGCGCCTTTCTCTACCATACGGAAAGATTCATCTTTCACGAACACGCAAGTATTGATGATTTAAGTGCGTGCAATCTTCCTTACTGGAACGGCCGGCTCCGGAAAGTCCTCTCTTTGTTCTGTTCTTGCGCCTTGGTTTGAAGAAAAGGGTGCAACAGTCGCTACTGTGAACCTCGATCCCGGAGCCGTTGAGATTCCTTACGAACCCGATGTTGACATTCGAGACTTTGTCAATCTATCCACCGTTATGCAGGATTATCAGCTCGGACCCAATGGAGCCTTGATAATGGCCGCAGATCTCGTTGCGACAAGAATCAACGACGTGCAGGAATCGCTTGACTCTCTGAACCCCGATTATGCAATCATCGATACTCCGGGCCAGATCGAGCTATTTGCATACAGGAACAGTGGCCCGTACATCGTAAACAATCTCCAGGCAGAAGCGAAGACGGTGCTCTATCTCTTCGACGCCACTCTGGTATCGACTCCAAGCAATTTTGTGAGCATCGCACTGCTCGGTGCTTCGATTCAACTCAGGCTCAAGGTGCCACAGTTGTCTGTGCTCTCAAGGAAAGATCTGCTGGGGCCGAACTTGAAAAAAGTCCTCACTTGGTCCTCCAATGTCCACAGGTTGGAAGATGCGCTGAGAGAAGAGTCCAAGTACTCGTACGAGCTTGATTCGTTCCTTCTGAGGGACCTGGCGAAGGCTGGGATAGGATACGAACTCTATCCGATTTCTGCCACCAGCAGAGAAGGTTTAATTGAATTGAGCGCGGTAATGTCCAGGCAGCTCAGTCAAGGCGAGGAGAACGAGGATTGAAGTCTTTCGATATGACAGACTTTCTAGCTCATTTTTGTGTCTGAATGAAAGCTCGCGTTCAGCTCGGTAGCCCGCTTTTTTTCCGGCGTACTGTTTCTAAGGAATCCAGCTTCTGACGCTGGTTCAAGGGTTTCCTGTAGTGACAACGCTCCTAGACCATTGAGTCATGTATGAATTCAAAGAGCTTCCATGGATTCCTGTGTCTATTTAAAAGGGCCCAGTTATACTTCTACACAGGCGCAGGAAATACTATCGGTGCTAGATAGAAATATTCTATCGGATTCGATGATGGCTGGTTCGTCTGTTTCGAATGCCCTTATTCTGCCGACTCGAAGATACTGTGTAAACTCTCTTACGTCCAATCTCTGGAAGACGAGCTCGTCAATTAAACGGGTCCATATTTCAGCCCATAAAGGTTTTAAACCGACTCAAAATATTAGTCGTGTTACGCTAGGTGCGATCTTGTCCTTTTTGTCGATTCCCGTCGGGGAAGTGTAGATACTCTTGGTTTCGATTGACGTGATTGAATCGCAGCCGTCAAAGATCAGGCTGCGCCTGAAGGGGATAGATCGGGCATACGCCAACGCGATCCGAAGGCTGGCAATTTCGCAGGTTCCGACCATGGCTATTGACGACGTGGTCATTCTCGAAAACTCGTCCGTAATGTTTGACGAACTAGTCGCCCATAGACTTGGACTCATTCCACTTAAAACTGATCTCAACAGATACAACCTGCCAGAGGAGTGCGATTGTAAGAGCGCTCTCGGATGTCCAAAGTGCAGGGTTCTGC
>JAKAPU010000252.1 GCA_021806865.1 archaeon | reverse complement strand
AAGCGGGTTGGGATTTGTTCGAACGTTACCTCCTTCTGACCAAGCCCGTCATCCGCTATCTTGAGGTCCAAAATGTCGCCGATTCTGAGGCCGTCCGTTCCCTTCTTGTTCCCCTGCACTTGAGGCCTCAAGCCGGCAAAAGCTATGAGCGATATGCTCGCCCTTGTTCTGCTGTCCGTTGTTGGTGCGTACAGGACACTCGCAAGTTCCCCCTGTCCTGGCGCCATTTCATCCTCAAGAGTGGGCGTTCTGTAAGTATCGGCGATCTTGATCTTCTTTGTTATCTTCTTGTCGTTCCACTCAGCCCAGCTCTTGATTGCCTTGAGGTTGGATTCGATGTATTGTGGTGCGTAGTGCTTTCCATCCGGTCTTAAGGTCTCTTCGAGCTTGTTTGCATAGTCCTGAGCTATCTCCTCGATACTCCTCTGCGAGAGCTTTTGAAAGTCATCTGGAGTGGTTCTGAGCTTAACGCACAGAGCGCAAAGCCTGCGGAAGTAGATGTCTGCCGTGTATTCGCTCCCTCGTTTCAAGTTATTGTACCAGCGCTGAAGGTTCGGGTCAGCTTTAAGGAAGTTGATGTACTTTGAGCGCTTGATGTGTTCGTTTGCGTGTCTCTGTTTCAAGAGAGGTTGCTGATTCAATTGAGCTTCGTTATTCAGTGCAACCTGCATCATCGGACCTTCACACCTCCGCAAGTCCTCGTTTGCATAAAAGGCGCGGGGAGATTAAGGGGACTCAGTCCGAGAATCGAAGCGGGCCCGGTGGGATTTGAACCCACGACCCCCGGCTCCGAAGGCTTGCACGTTTCTTGACGGATGACACGATGCCCTGATGTATGCCGATCAGGATTGATCAGATGCACGCAGAAGCCGATGCGAGCTCTAGTTCCATGCTAGGCTACGGGCCCTCATACTCGAATATTCTGCTTATCCTATTAACATATCACTGCAGATGCGTCTACCAAAAGACGAACTGGAGTCCTGTTCAGACACCTTAGCGACTTCACTTTGGTTCGACCTCTAGAGGATGCGTTGACTCGGAACTAATCGGTTTTGAAATTTCGACATTTGGCTGAACACCTGGGTAAATAGTCGTTGACGAAGCACGAGTACGATTTGACCTATTAGTGTTTCTTTTTCATCAATCCGTTGTGAAGTCTTGCCATCTTCGGAGGAAATGGTTTGCGTACTACGCCTGCTTCACAAATTATCGCCGTTACTAGTTCTGGCGGAGTGCAATCGAATGCAGGGTTGAACACCGCTACATTCTTAGGCGCGGTCCGTACTCCTGCAATGGTTCTTACTTCATCAGGTGATCTTTCTTCAATTTTCACCTGCTTCCAGCTCGATTCAAAATCGAACGTGGACAAGGGTGCTGCCACGTAGAAAGGCAATTTGTGCCTTTTTGCAAGAGTGGCGATCTGGTAAGTGCCAACCTTGTTGAAAACGTGACCTGTCTTTGTTATCCTGTCAGCCCCAACTACTACGCGATCGATCAAACCTCTTTCCATCGCGATTCCCACCGCGGTGTCTGGGATCAGCGTTACATCAAAGCCGTCGTTCAACAGTTCGAAGGACGTGAGCCTGGCACCTTGAAGGACGGGTCTCGATTCAGTTGCATAGATTTTGAGCTTCTTGCCCTTACTGGCAGCTGATCTGATTACTCCAAGCGCAGTTCCGTATCCGACCGTTGCGAGCGCCCCAGCAATCTGCTGAGCCCAGCGATTCTGTTTTCGAATACTGAGGCTCAATTACAGTGGGTAAGCACGCTTTCTCCGGTGCGGAATAGTTTTGCGCCTAAGTCTGACAGCCTTTTGTTGGTGGCTACATCTTCATCGGCCAGGTGTTTGACGTAATCGATAAGTTGAGCCCTGAGCTGAGTAATATCCGATTGTTCTGATTCGATGAATTGAAGTGCCTGGTTCACGCCCCATGACAGATTTATCGCGGTTGGTCTTGCTGATTTGAGTGAAGCTGCATCTTCGGCAATTGCTTCAAAAAGTTCGGATTTTGTTCTTGCGTCTGAACGAACTGTTGCAAGTGCAACCCCCATTGCGGCTGCCACACCTATGGCAGGTGCACCTCTTATCTTGAGCATTCGGATTGCTTCAACCAGCTCTGGAACACTGCTGCACTTGATGAGTTCAAGAGAAGAGGGAAGCCTGGACTGGTCTATCAGAATCACGCTTTGCGATGAGTCGTCCCATTTTACCGTTCTTTCTTCATAGAAGTTGACGTTATTCATGCTTGCCTGCGTGTCATCATCCTTCGGTTTATAAACCACGTTGGCACAAAGTGTTCATCCTTGCAGGACTGGATGATGTAATTTTGAGCACCGAAACCAAAGAAGTGCGGCCGGCTGTAACGGAGTTAGAGGAGGGAAAATCGAAGGGCAAGGATCGGGATCAGGATATCCAGCAAGTGATGGAATCTGTCTTTTCCAAAAAGTTGGATCATATTGTGCTTTTGAAACAGGAAGATGCTCGACTGCTTGAATCAAAGGGGTTTGGAATCAAGGAAGGCGACAAATATTACCTGAAGGATTACGAAGTATTGTATTTGATGTACAACGACAAGCTAGTTGTGACGAAGAACAAGAAGAAAGTGCCATTTACTGAATACGTCAGTTTCGCTGAGACGCGGGATGAAAATGCATGGACAAGATTTCTTGTTTTTCGCGATCTTCGAAGTCGGGGGTACGTTGTGCGCGAAGGATTCGGATTCCCAATCGACTTTAGAGTATACGACAGGGGAGACTACGGAATCAAGGCAGCCAAGTACATCGTGTTCGGGCTGAACGAGGGAAAGACTATGAGCGTTCAGGAATTGAAGACGCATATCGAGGAGATGTCCACAATGGGCAAGGAAGCTGTTGTGGCAGTGGTGGAAAGGCGAGGCGAGGTAATCTATTACAAGGTCGGGAAATGGAGGCCCATAAAACCGCTCTGATTTTGCGAGTGTATGTTTGGCGTTGTTGGAAGGTGTGATCAATTGAAGGCAGTAATATTGGCTGGAGGTTTCGGAAAGAGACTCAAGCCTCTCACAAATGACCGACCAAAACCTATGATAGAAATTTCTGGAATCCCGATTCTCGAATGGCAAATCGATTGGCTCCATAGACATGGAGTAAGTGAAGTGGTAATTTGCATAGGATATCTCCGAGAGATGGTGATCAATCACATAGGCAGTGGTCGCAAGTACGGCGTCAAGATCGGCTACTCGGTCGAGGAAGAGCCACTGGGAACAGGAGGGGCGCTAAAGAACGCGGGTTCACTGCTCCACGGCGAGAGTTTCTTTGCAATGAATGGTGACATCCTGACAGACTTGGACCCGTGGAAATTGGCAAAAGATGCAGAAGAGGGAATGGGCTCGATTGCTGCCGTGCCACTGCAAAGTCCGTACGGTATTATTGAAATCGATGACGGGCTGGCTAGGGGTTTCAGAGAGAAGCCAATTCTCGAGGACTATTGGATACACGCCCGCATATACTGATTC
>JAKAPU010000251.1 GCA_021806865.1 archaeon | reverse complement strand
GAACTCTAGTAGAGTAAGGAGGGGGTGGGATTCGAACCCACATATTTGCGTCAATATTCGAATCCGCTCGCTGTCAATCCCGTAAGTCAGACGACTTTCAGACTGCAGGCGGACGCGTAACCTCTCCGCCACCCCTCCGCAACAGGCTTTCTGGGGATGGATGTCTATTACTATTTTTCGAAATTGCTGCGCCTACACTAGGAGAGCAAAGAGCACTATGGCCGAGACAAAGACTATGGAGATCGTGTTGAGCACTTTTATCAAGGAATTGATCGCAGGCCCAGCCGTATCTTTGAACGGATCTCCTACCGTGTCGCCCATCACAGCGGCCGCATGTACAGGTGTCTTCTTTCCTCCGTAGTTGCCGAGTTCGATAAACTTCTTCGCATTATCCCATGCGGCACCACTGTTCGTCATTAGGAAGGCAAGGAATACTCCCGCCACGACACTGCCAATTAGTAGGCCTCCAAGCGCAAGAGGACCCAAGAGGAATCCAACCACCAGAGGGGTCACCACGGCTAGCAATGCTGGCTTTGCAAGTTCCCTGATTGCGGCATTCGTGCTTATGCCGACGCATGTCGCGTAATCCGGCTTCGCCGTTCCCTCCATGATACCAGGAATCTCCTTGAACTGCCTTCGCACTTCGTTGACCATCTTGAACGCGGCACGCTGGACTGCTTGAATCAAGAAGCTAGAGAAGTAGAAAGGCAAGAGACTTCCTATGAAAAGACCGATGATGACGTGTGGGTCTGTAAGTACGAACTGCAGACTCGCGCCGGGAGCAAGGTGATACTTTGCAAACAGGTTGCTCGTCCCGATCTGCCTATTGACCTCGTTTTGGAATGCGAAGAAGATCGACACGGCCGCAAGAGCGGCAGACATGACAGCGAAGGCCTTCGTAGTTGCTTTTGTTGTGTTACCTACTGCGTCTAGCTCGTCTGTCACCTCTCGGACTCCACTTTCGAGTCCTGCCATCTCTACAATGCCATTGGCGTTATCAGTAATCGGACCGAATGAATCAATGGACATGATGATTCCAGTCAGTGAAAGCATGGACATTGTCGCGATTGCCGTGCTATAGATGCCAATCAATACGTTGTATCCCGACCCCCAGAATCCCAGATAATACGAGCCCAGGACCGCAATGACGAGCACGAGAGCAGATGGCGCTGTACTCTGAAGCCCGACTGAAAAGCCTGCGAGAAAGTTCGTGGCAGCGCTGGTCTGGCTCGCCTCGGCAATACCTTTCACTGGTGCATATGTGTAAGAGGTGAAGTAATCAGCAACCTTCTCAATCACGACTACAACAATCAGACCCACAACAGAGCTCGCAAACAATGCCCACTTTAGATTAGTAGAGCCAAAAAGTGTCTGACTAACAACGAAATCTAGAATTACTGCTATGACAGCAGAAATTATGAGCGCAGTGTTCAACGCACCCATCGGATTCTTCTTTATGGAATTTCGAATGTAAAATCCTCCGATTATTGAACCCACTATTCCAGCCACACCAAGAAGTAGAGGAAAAACCAAAAGCTGGTTTGATTGGATAGTTGCCCACATGTTTGCAGTAAATGCAGCTGCACCCTGGTCAACGATTAGGGCGCCCAATATCAATGCTGCTATCGCCGTGACAACAAACGATTCATAGACATCAGCCCCCATTCCGGCGCAATCCCCGACGTTGTCACCCACGTTGTCAGCAATGACTGCAGGATTACGAGGATCGTCTTCAGGAATGTTTGCTTCCGTCTTTCCAACAATATCAGCGCCAACATCCGCCGCTTTCGTGTAAATGCCGCCCGAGACCCTCATGAACATTGCAATGAGTGACGCTCCAAAACCCAAGCCGGCAACGACAGCCGGCGTGCTGACGATCACGCTCTGGAAGGCAAGGTAGAATACCGACAGGCCGAAGAGTCCAAACCCGACGACCGCCATTCCCATTACTCCTCCGCCTCTGAAAGCGAGATTCAGAGCACTTCCGAGCCCCTTTCGAGCAGCCTGAGCGGTTCTGGAGCTTGTCCTAACAGTGATTGCCATACCAATGTAACCCGCTGCAGCAGAAAGTGCAGCGCCGACAGCAAACCCGATAGCCGTTGCGCCATTGGTCTTCAGTGGAATGTCAATGAATGCATAGATCAGTATGGTGATGGCGACGGCAATTGGAAAGATCACCTTGTACTCCTTGCTCAAGAACGCATTTGCTCCCTGCCTCACGGCGGTCGCTATTTCCACCATCTTTGGATTTCCTTGATCCTGTTTCCTCACATAGAAGACCAGGACAAGAGCGTACAACAATGCAAGTGAGGCTCCACCAACTGCTAAAATTCCATAATCCAAGTTTCAAACTTCACCGATGGTTTGCAATCCAGTATAATCCTCGATAGGATCGAATGCACAGCATCCGCTGAATTGAGATTATAAGTTTTACACGGGCAAACGACTGCGAGATGGCCTGGGTCAGCCAGAAAGCCGCTGTATTAGAGCGGTTACAACAAAGGGTAGCATCGTGGTAACTTCTCCAAATACCGTGACTTGCCGCGCTTTAGAGGATACCTTTCCCCAAGAGATAGCTTCGCGCACCTGCGCTCCAGAGAGGCTACCGTCAAGCTCAGTTGCACTTGTGATGTACACTGCGTAATCCAAGCCTCCCCTGAACTGATTCCACCAGAGAGTATGGTGCTTTGATATTCCACCTCCCATCATGAATGCGCCACTCTTCTTTGCGGAGTAAACCAGATCTGATAGCTCCTGCTCGTCCTTGAGCAAATCCAGTTTAAAGTCTCTGTGCATCTGGTAAAATAGCCAGCATTGACTGCCCACCGCGCCATCCGTGATTCCCGGAACGAAGACAGGAATATGGTTCTTCGTTGCCCAATAGAGTATTGAATTATCGTCCAAGGTGTCACCAATCCTCTCGCACAGAAGACGAGTTGATGGTTCTTTTTCTCCTGCATGATACATTTCGCTCAGGATCTTCTGCATCTTCTCTTCAATCAGCGGGCCGTAGTTAGCTTTTGGAACAAGAACGTTTCCCAGCCGGTGGTATCCACGCTTCTCCAGAACGGCATCATCCATGGTGAACTCCCCTCCCGAGAGATATGGTTTGTACGTCCTAGCTACGTCGTGATCCAAGGTTCCGCAAGTCGTGATTATTGCATCCACGTACTTTCGCTTAACAAGCTCTCTTACGACCCCACGACCCCCGGTCGAAATCATTGCGGCAGGGAAGGAGAGAAATTTGTAACAGTTCTTGTCTCTGACCATCGATTCCAGAATATCTACCGCATATGAGAGGTACTTTGCCTGGAAGCCGCCTGACGAGCCCATTTGCCTCAGTACATTATCAACGCTTGAATTCTCGTCAAGATTGATATCCTTCACCGGCGGAAGAAGATCTCTGCTCTTTTTCACTCGCGGCATTGTCAATTCTGAACCATCGCAAGACTGTTTCTTTTATACTTGGTTCTAGAGAATATGGCAAGAGCGAG
>JAKAPU010000002.1 GCA_021806865.1 archaeon | reverse complement strand
AAAACCGCGAGGTAGAAATCATGTCATTTCCAGTTTCCTTGATGCTCGTACGATCGACGAAACTGGACCATTTGATGGACAGATACGCTTTAGCTGAAGCCATCAGAGTTGAAACGTTCCTCAACCAGGAAAGAAATGAGAATATAATCGAAGAGATTTTCAAGACCATTCTAGGCATACAATTAGAGAAGAACAGCATCTCCGTGTACCCGCGATTTAGGATAAATTTGTCTGACTACGTCAAGCGAGCGGTCTGTTTCCACAAGAATGAGTGGAAGCTTGTAAACAGAATCGTACATAGTGGCAAAGTCTATGTTTCACAACACGATTTGATCAGATTGATCAGGGAGGAGATCAGGGATTTAATTATGGCGAGATTGAAGGCGATTCAAATACCGAAGCTGCCACAGGAGCTGGATGCCATTACGAAGAAACTCGTTGCGCTCGCCCCTCCTCCAAGGAGCGCGTTTAGTGTGATAAAGGTCAGTCCACAAGATTACCCACCCTGCGTAAGAGAAGCTCTCAGACTGCTGGAGAAAGGAGAAAACGTACCGCACTATGGCCGCTTTTTGATGGCTACCTACTTGCTCGCTGTTGGCAAATCTGTGGATGACATCATGGCCTTGTTTCCAAAAGCGCCCGATTTCAAGCAGTCTGTCACGAAGTATCAAGTCGAACATATTGCCGGATTGAAAGGCGGGCATACTCGCTACACTGTTCCTTCCTGCAAGACACTCCAGACCAACAACTTTTGCTTCAAAGACCCAATCAAGTGCTACGACATCTCCAGTCCGCTGCAATTTCCATCAAAGAAGACTCCTCCGACGGAAGAATCTTCGACGAAGAAATCAAAATCTCGTAGCACAAAATCCAACGAGGATAGACGAGGATGGACGAAAACTCGACGCTGACCCTTAAGAGATACTTTAAGGAATACTACTTCAAGAACAGTAGTAGGATTAAGGCTCCGTCTGAGATCGAGTCGCGGGAATTTGGGTATTTCCCTTTCGGCGGCGGAATGGTGCGGCATCTCTCGTTCAAGGACATTGGCACACTGAGAGCACTACTTGTTAAGGAAGCTCCAGCCGGAGTGTATTGCTCTAATTCATTGTATCGAGATCCAACTTTCGAAATGCACAAGAAAGGCTGGATAAGGGCGGAACTGATTTTCGACATCGATGCTGACTTGCTCAAACTGCCATGTAAGAAGCAGCACGACATTTGGATATGCAAGCAATGCGGAAGGAAGGAGTTTGGGTTGAGACCAGAAACTTGTCCGACTTGCAAAGGGAGTCGTCTTCTAGAACAGTCGTGGGCCTGCCCTATTTGCATAGAAGGGACAAAAAAGGAGACTTTCAAGTTGCTCGAATTTCTCGAGAGCGATTTTGGAATTAATAGCTCGCAGATTCATGTTGCTTTTTCCGGAAACGCCGGTTACCATATATTGGTCGCTGGCAGCGCTTTGGAAGAAATGGATCAACACGGTAGATCGGAATTAGCAGACTATCTGACAGCGACTGGTATGATTGTTGGAGGATTCAAGTCAACGCGTCTTGCACTTGTTGATCCAGGTTGGAGAGGTAGGATAGCAAGGTTCATCAGAAACCTTCCGCCAAACAGCCCTCCATTCAAATCTGATGACTATTCAAGGAGACTCCAAGAGTTGCTCAGTGACATTGATGATACGAAAGCGAACGAATTCTTGCTTAACGCTGCAAAAGAGAATTTGGTAAGAATCGACGCTATGGTCACGACAGATATTCATAGGATATTTCGTATGCCCGAGACATTGAACCAAAAGACTGGTCTTGTAAAGCGGGAATGTGAGGATCTTTCAAGCTTTGATCCTCTGACTGAAACTATTGCTCTGAAAGAAAGAAGTGATTTGGTAGATATCCAGATAGACCTTTGTCCGAAAATTACTTTGGGAGGCAATAGTTACGGGCCGTACAAGAATGAAACAAAGAAATTGCCGATGTACGTTGCAGTTTACTTGATTGCTAAAGGTGCCGCGAAGATAGTCTCATCTGGCGTGATAAGCAATTCTCAGACACAGGCTGGTTAGAGCATAAGAAATGATTGAAACTCTTGCAGACAAATTGAACCGACTACTTGAAGACGAAAATCGTTCCAAGGAACTGTTGAAAATCAGTCCGAACACGTACCGTGACATTGTGGCTCACATCAAAACAATCAGGTCAGAGAGTTCCGAGAAGGAGCGGAACCTTGTTGCTGAATTGAGTCTTGCGGAAAGAAGAATATTGTATCAGCTAGCACGCAGATTGATAGAGCTCCGAATAGCCAAATTCACTCAGTATCCTGACATGGACACTACTAACCTGGCCCCTGAGGAGAGATATATCGTGGAGCCCCTTGTCCAGTCAAGAAAAAGGGCGGAGAGGATAGCGCAGGCTATTTTCAGTGGGCAGGTGGCGGAAATTGACAGAGCAAACGATTCTGTTAAGCAAAAGTACGTCGTAGTCAGGTTCGTCCAGCCATATGCGGCCATCTCAGGCACAGACCTCGGAACTTATGGCCCGTTTGAGCCTGAAGATGTTGCTATTTTGCCCGTTGAGAACGCCAAGAACCTGGCCAAACTCGGGATCATCATGAAAAGCTGGATTGAACCCGAAGAATGAAGGGAAGTAGCTCGATTGATTAATAAATGTAAGAATACGCTTGCTTGCTGCTAAACTATTCAGGAAGATTACGGATCGGTGTATTGAGATGAAAATGGTCAAGGAAATGAATACCTATTGTCCAAAGTGCAACAAGCACACAGCGCACTCAGTCAGCATTTACAAGGCAGGAAAGCAAAGAGCCACCGCAATCGGAGCCAGACGACACGAAGAAGACATTCATGGCTATGGCGGACAGAAATTCCCGAAGCTGGTCAGAACTGCAAAGACAACAAAGAAGCAGATATTGAGATTGAAATGCAAGGAATGCAGCAAGTATGTTATCAGACTTGGAATCAGGCTACGCAAGCTTGAGATAGAACAATGAGCGTGTTCGAATCATGGTAAGAAAAGAGAGAGTCAGCATTCCCAGACCAAAGAGCGCTTTCCTTTCTGGAACGTGTGTGAAATGTGGTACTGAGAATGTCTTCTATTCGAACAGTGGGCGTGTGGTGAAGTGCAGACAGTGTGGCGAAATTCTCGCTCACAACACGGGTGGCAAGGTCGAATTGACAGATAGCCTTGCAGCAGAGATCAAGAGACTGGATTTCACTTAGCCTCCACTCAGGTTGCTCGACCAGAAATCTATTTACCACTCGAAGCCGTCACTTCCAGTAGGAGTCAATGATCAGGACTTGGCAGTCGAACATGCATCTCAGGCACAACAAATGCCAGAAGAGGGAGAGCTTGTAATTGCCAGTGTAAACCAGATCACTGCCCATGGCGTGTATGTTTCGCTGGACGAATACAACAAACTACCTGCATTTTTGCATATCAGCGAAATCGCTACGGGGTGGGTCAGGGACGTAGAAAGATACGCCAAACCGGGTCAGAAGATAGTTCTCAAAGTAATCAGGGTAAACCGTGGTCGAAGAGAAATCGACCTTTCACTCCGTCAGGTTTCTGGCGAAGAGCGCAAGACCAAGATTATCGAGGTCAAAAAATCGGAGAAAGCCAAGACCATCATGGATGCGCTCAAGGTGCGCCTAAATCTAGATGACGCTTCCTTGAGAAGTCTACAGGATTCGATCACCGAACAGTACGATTCGCTCTATGATGCCTTTGAAGATATTGCACGGCGTGGTCCTAAAGCTCTTCAGAAACTCAACTTGTCTCCGCAATTTGTCGAGCCATTAGAGACACTAGCACACGAGAAGATAGCGGTTCCGATAGTTGAAGTCCGCGGGATAATGGACATTCGGGTGAAATCTCCTGATGGGATCGAAGTGATCAGGAATGCCCTCAAGGCCGCGGAAGATATCAAAAGCCAAGGCGTACAGGTGAAGGTGACCTATCTTGGAACTCCAAAGTATCGTCTCACTATAAAGGCGGAGAACTACAAGGTGGCTGAAAAGTCATTGCAGACGTCTCTTGAGAAGATCAAGACCATCGTTGAGAAGAGCAAGGGCAAATTCGCTTTCGCAAGAGAGGAATCGCGGAAGCAAGTTGAATAAGCTTCTCAGAAAGTGTAAGAACTGTGGGGCTTACACACTCGAGACCGCTTGTCCGAAGTGCAATTCAGAGACAACGAGCCCGCATCCGCCTAGATTTTCTCCGGACGATCGGTACCTAAGATACAGAGTCCAGTCGAGATACGAAGAGAAAACCCCAACGAAAGAAACCAAAAAAGAAAGTACCGCAGCAGCCTAGAAGCTGCTGGTCTGATTACCTTGTGGCTCTGTCGCCGAGCATAACTACTGCAGTGTTGTTTCCAGTCACTTTGATGTGAAGCTTGGTTCCAGGAGTTACGATTGCGTGATTCTTGTAGAACGGCTTGATTCCATCAATGCGACCTACGTCGACTCCCTGCCACAAGTTGTGCATCTTCGATCTATACATTCTGCCCTCATAGTCTATTAGGACTATGGGTTCCCCAGGTCTCGGAAAATTCTGTCTGTATTCCTTGGGAATCACGAGTCTGCCTCCTTCTATCCACCAGTCCTTCACAGAAACATCGAATTCTGCTGACATGACTTGCTGTTGTTGCGAATCTGTCCTGTTCGACTGATCATTCATGTATTCCGAATTTTCGGTAGCCATTTTGAAAGTTATCGATTCGACGGTTGGCCTAGAATAATTTAATCATACCTATGAGTCAAGTAGTGTTGACATCGGTGCTATGTAGAATCTTAGCCTGAGTGAACTGGCCTGCACTCGAGTTTTGGCCCTCATTGCATTGAACCTGTCAATATTTGTTGATTCAATCTATTGCTTTTAGACCGAAAAAACATGTGCAGAAAGCACAATATGAAGATTATTCTCTTTATGGCCATGCGTAAATTGTTGCTGGCCCACTTTGGCCAACAATTGGCCAAGTCATTCGGATTTGATGACAAAATAATTGGAAAGTAGTATCAACGCACCTCCTATCAACTGGAAAATCCCAAGATTCGATATGAGCAGAAGCGCACTAAGAACTGCAGCTGAAACAGGCTCTAGTAATAGAATGACTCCTGCCTGAACCGATTGAACCGTATTGATGCCCCGCTAGAACAAATAGTCGGGCAATAAACCTGCAACGAGAGAAAAACCAAGGAGGTAGACGGAGTTATGAAAGATCATGTCATAACTGCCGATTAACTGTCCTTGACCTAAGAGCAGAGCCGAGATGCAAATTATGGAAATGTAGACAAACGCACTAGCCCTTGAAACAAATGTCAGTTCCGCTGGATCCAAAGTCGGTGGAGCGTGCTCGTCTTCCAAGTATGATCCACCCCGAAAGGAACACCCCACCTAGAAATGCGATAATCTCTCCAATCAACCTTGGTCCGTGTAGATTGATTTGCGCCGACTGTGAGAACGGGTCCGATACAAAGAAGGCTCCTGCCAAAGCGAGAATTACGACGGCCGCTCTAGAAATGTCGATTCTTTCAGAGAAGAAGAGGCGTCCAAACATGACGGTCCAAATGGGCTGCGTGTAGAGAAGCAAAGCAGTTATCGCAGGAGACACGCCAAGCGATAAACTTGTGAACTGGGAAAGGACGAGAAATGCACCAATGGCCCCATAGACAGATAGGAATCTTAACGCGTTCTTAATCCTTCCGCTGAACCCTTTTTTGAGTGCAAATGGTGCAAGGACGACCAAAGAGAACGCCAGGAAGAAAAATGAGATCGCAAGTACTGGCACGCCATTCTTTGAGAGCAAGCTCGCGCCTACTGTTATTGTTCCATAGAGAACGCCTGCGCTGGCGATTTCGAGTTGCCCTGCGCGACGCAATTCCGAACCCTCAGTTGAGTGCGGAATTCATGAAAGATCAACTGTTATTACGATTACTGCTGGCATTCTGGCTAGGCAGTACCAAAAGTCAGTCCAAGTTCATTCAGCCACTTCCGATAAGCTATTGCAGTCCTATCTGACCTCAAGTGAAGTTCAGCTTGCAAATCGAGTGGAAGCATCTCGGGTCTCTGAGATTCAACCACTCTCATGTCCTGCGACACAACGCTGTCTTCGAATTTCTCGATTTGCTCATCCGGTATCTCAGGCGCATAATTCATTGCTATTATCATCCACATCTTACTTTCTACCAAACTGACAGGAGTGACACTCATGAATATGGAGAATCCTTGTTTGGATGATTCTTTGGTGAAATAAGCTGTCAGAGGACGAAAGATCTCGTAGGTATAAACAACTGGCGCACCACCCCCGGTTCCATCAGGATCTGGTTGCCATATTCTGATGTCGCTCGCGGTAATTCCTTTAGCGTCTGTCTTGACTTCATAATCGTTAATCTCTGCATGTTTCCTGTCTCCGAGCAGTCCTTCGTGAACGAAAGGTAAGTGCGCGACGTCAAGAAAGTTTTCGACGAGTCTAGGGCCACTCGCATTCGCGTGGTAAGGTCCACAGTATATCTTTCTGAATGAGGAATCCTCCCATTCCGGAAATGCAGTGATATCCATGGTTGGCAAACCCAAGCACACCCAGACGTATCCATACTTCTCTTTCGATGTGTATGTCTTTACACACGCTTTGGAAGGCGGACTCTGATCTGGGTGTGCAGGAATGCTAACACATTTGCCGTCGTGCCTGTATGTCCAGCCATGATATGCACATACTAAATTCCCTCGCTCGATTTTTCCTAGTGACAGTTTTGCACCCCTATGAAGGCACAGGTCCTGCCAGACGTGGATTTTTCCATCGCTCCGCCACGCCACCAAATCTTCTCCGAGTACTCGAGTAGAGAGCGTTTTTCCTTCGGCGATGTCAGTAGACTGAGCAATGATGTGCCAATCATTCAGCAGAACAGGATCGTCGAAGGTCGTGGATTGCAATACGAACTGCCTTTCTGCATCTATGCTAACAGAGATAGGGAACGCCCCGGAATGCTAATCCGGGGGAATTTCTTTGTACGCCAACCCGATGTCGATGCCGCGTTTCAAGTGATAGCTCTTCGATATCAGATAGATCACTGCACCAAGCACGATTGACGCTGCGACATAGCCATAGGCAAACGCGTTTCCTCCCCACACGCCTGGATACGCTAGGAACTGGTAAGTCAAGAACACAAACACTAGCGCACTCAAGACTCCTGCTGCGGAGAGCAAGGTACGCATTCCGCCCTTTTCATTTCTGCTGGCAAACACTACTGCAGCACCGCCTACGAATATGAAGTATATCATTGAAGCCATGATGGCACCATATAGAGAGTTGATGTATCCATAAGCACTAATTGCTATTCCCAGAATCACAACAGTGACAACCAGATCGATTACATGCGCAATCACTGGTGATCGGAATCTTGGGCTTATGTAAGACATCTTTTCAGGAAGGAATCGGTCAAACGCCTGCGCAAATATGTACCGGGATATACCTATGATACCGTAAGCAAGTATGCCGATGTTCCAGAGAATCCAACCGAGTCCTATGAAAGCTGCAACTGCGCTGTTGGGCGAAACTCCCATTGCAAGAGTCCAGAAGTTGAATGAATAGTCATTTACAAGCGTTCCATTGAAGAATGCCCCTGTAATGAAGTTGTAACCACCCACATAATACATTGTGGCAAAAGAACCGGTCACTATGATCAGCGAAATCAATGCGGATATGGGAACGTTCCAGTTCGTTGATCTCTTGCCCTTCAATTCTGAGGCAACTGCCGGTGCTGCGACAAACCATGGATAGACAAACATTGCAAAGAAGGGCATTAGGAATACTGTGTTTGCAAAATTGAAAGTGGATCCGGTTACGCTAGATGCAACCGAGTCATAGGTTGTCCCATTAATCCCTAGTCCATTGATATAGTTCGCAACGCCGTGGTTCCCTGCGGATAGGAGAACCGCGTTACCTACAACCAAACTCAGTATGCCTATGATCATTGTTGCAGAAACGAGTTTGAATCCGTACTTTGGCTTGAATATATTCAGCAAAATCAGAATTGCGTAGATTATCGCGCCCAATACAAATTGTGAGATTCCGTCTCCACCAAAATTGATTGGAATTGCCAGCCCTAGATACTGCATCATTCCCATCTGAACTAGGACAGCGCCTATCGCAAGAACAGTTGAGAATACAATAAGAGCCATGAATGCCATAGTTTCGACGGTGTAACCCATGAATGAAACCGTGCTTCCAACGAAACCTCCAAACGCGCGCGACGTCCAAACGTAATCTCCTCCCGTTCGAGGAAGACGGCGCGTCATTATTGTGTACACAATCATCTGAGGAATTGTTATGATGAATGCAATTATCGATCCGTAAACTAGGTTAATACCACTGTATGAGGTCAAAACCTGCGGAATGATCGACATTGTGAAGGCAATAGTGGCGAGCGCAGCACCTGCGGACATACTACTTACATTGAGCGACACTGCGTCTAGTAATGAAACATTCTTGACAAGCCCTGTCGATTCGCGAGCGAAGACCTTGGATTTCTGTTCTGTCATACCCAGCTTGCAGCTTGAATAGTTTCTATAAATCCTTTATTGCTGATTGAGCAATATTTACATAGACTGGTAAAGACATCCTTTCATTAGGATGCAGGACACCGAACGGAAAGCAAGAAGTGCTGGTTCAAGGGAGAAAGTCGGGCCAGCCTTGTCATTCGAGTATGTGCAATCTGTGGTAGAACGACTTAGAATACTCAAGGGGGGTATGACTTATGCGCAGATGGAGTCTTTGAGTGGAGTCCATCCAACTTTGCTTTGCAGATATGTCACTGGCTCAACACGGCCATCCAGAGAACAGGCCGATTTGCTTGAAAGAACATTGCTAAAGAAATCTGGATTCAAAGACAAGCTCAAGCAAAAGATGGTTGTCGCACCAAACGGATATTTGGATCTGCATCAAGTTACTGGAGATCCTCACGCGTTGCGATGGATTTCCGCAGAGGTGGCCATGCAATATTCCAAGATTAAATATGATCTTGTATTAACTGCGGCCGCCTCTGGCATTACTCTTGCGACGGCTGTTGCGATCCAGATGCAAGTTCCTGTGATCTACGCGACCCGTTCGAAATCTTCTGGCGCAGGTGCTTACTATGAAGCTGATCTGCCATCGACTAATCCTTCTGAAGTTTCGACTTTGTACCTGCCAAAGAATCTCATTAAGAAGGATAGCTCGATAATAATAGTCGACGACGTTGCAACCTCGGGCAGGACGATGTCGGGACTTGTTTCACTTGCAAGAGCGGCGGGTTGCAGTGTATCTGGGATTTTTGTCCTCGCTTCAAAGAGTGATATTTGGAAAGACAGAATCGCTCAGGCACTGGAGAAGGATGCCAAGATTTCGGTTTTGTTTGACTTGGGTCAGTGGTGAGATTCGTTGGGAAAGAAAAGCAGACTGTTTTTTGTCACCGACGTACATGGATCAGACAGATGCTTTCGTAAGTTCATCAATGCTGCAAAATTCTACAATGCGCAGTACCTGATTCTTGGCGGAGACATCACTGGAAAGATAATGGTGCCAATTGTTGAGGAAGGTCCAGGCAAGTGGTCTGCGGACTATCTTGGTGACCATATGTCCTTTACCAAGGAGGACAAGATAGCTGAATTCGAGAAGAATCTTTCAGAAGGGGGCATCTATTCGATCAGACTCTCCAAGAAGGATTTCGACGAGATCCAATCGAGCAAGGAAAAAGTGGACGCTGCCTTCGCTAATGCTATGCGGGCTTCATTAGCGAGATGGATGAAGCTTGCTGCGGAAAGACTGAAGGAGAGCGGAGTAAAATGCTACATCTCTGTGGGAAACGACGATGACTTCATCGTGGACGAGACACTCAAAGCGAACGCGTCAGAGAACGTGATTTACTGTGAGGAAGAAATTGTGGATATTGCTGGTCATGAGATGCTGTCTCTCGGAACCAGCAACAGAACTCCTTGGAACAGCCCTCGAGAAGCGGACGAAGAAACTCTTGAGAAGAAGCTCGATGACTTGGCAGCGAAGACTAAAGACTTACACAATTCCATTTTCAGTGTTCATGTCCCACCAATCGAATCTGGCATTGATGCAGCGCCCCAAATCGACGAGAATTTCAAACCAGTTATGAAGGGAGGCCACCCTGTGATGATACCTGCTGGAAGCTCTGCAGTCAGACAGGCCATCGAGAAATATCAACCGATTCTCGGCCTTCACGGCCACATTCATGAATCACGAGGAATTTACAAATTAGGGCGCACCATTTGTGTCAATCCAGGCTCCGAATATGGACAGGGAATCCTCAGAGGGGCAATTGTGGACCTGGAAGAAAGGAAATTGTCCGACTATTTGCTAGTGAGTGGCTAGGGGATCTCCATGGAGGTGGCAAGCAAAACGGAAAGAAATCAACCCGGAACAACTATTCAACCGAATGTATTCCTCGAGGCGGACAGGATTCTCCATTTCGCACGTGAGCGAAAGATAATAATCAGACTGCTGGGCGGCGTTGGTGTATGGTTCAGTTCCCCATCTGCTTCAAAGCCAACGTATGCGCGGCATTATCACGATCTTGACTTTGTCGGTCTTCGCAAGCAAGGGAAGTATATTGAATCATTATTCGAGGATCTGGGTTACAAGACGAAGGGACTCTTTAACAAACTTCAGGGTGATACCCGCTTGCTCTTCATTGACGAGACTAACGGTAGGAGAATCGACATTTTTCTGGACAAGTTTGTAATGTGCCATGAATTTGATTTCAAGGATAGGTTAGAGTTGTTAGACAGGGCACTTTCGCCCGCCGATTTGTTGCTCACCAAGCTTCAGATTGTAGAGATAAACAGGAAAGACATCACGGACCTAATCGCGCTCATTCTTGACAATCCTATGTCTGATGAGAAGAATCCGAAGGGCTCGGTGATCGAAAAACATAGGCTTGTATCTCTTGCTTCAAACGACTGGGGAGTCTGGAAAACTCTTACAATGAATATTGACAAGATAATCGAGATGCTCCCAGAGCTTTTCATCCCTGAAGAAGATCAGAAAGTTGTCACACATAGGCTCGCTGAACTCAAGACTGCAATTGAAGCGGCTCCAAAGTCCTTTTCGTGGAAGATGCGTGCCAGGGTTGGTGACAAGGTAAAATGGTACGTCCTCCCTGAATCGCCCTAATTATGATATTACGGCTGAGCAAAGCTTCACTGGTCGTAATGAACTAATGAAACAATATCATGGCTTTCGAACTTCTTTCTCCCTTTCAAAAAATCTAGTTCCACCAAGAAGCCGAACCCGACCACAACACCCCCCATTTGTTCGACGAGTTTCGCTGTGGCCTCAGCAGTCCCTCCAGTGGCGAGCAGATCGTCTATGATCACCACCCGATGTCCGGAAGAAATCGAATCCTTGTGCATTTCAAGCATTTCGGAACTGTATTCCAGCGCGTATTCCATGGTGAGTTTGCTTGCAGGTAGCTTTCCTTTCTTGCGTGCAGGCACAAAGCCAGCATTCAGCAAGTAGGCAACTGGTGCTCCAATGATGAAGCCACGGGCCTCTATTCCCACAACCACATCAATCATTGAACTGGCGAAGTGACTGGCCAGCGCATCTGTCATAATGTGAAAGGATCTTGGATCATGAAGCACAGTCGTGATGTCAATGAAATTGACTCCTTTCTTTGGCCAATCAGGAAGCACCCGAAGTCTTTTTTTGAGTTCACTGTAGTCCAAAGCCGAGCCCGCTCGCACAACCGTTGACATGGAAGCGGACTATAAACTAGTACTTGTGCGACAGAAACTGACTTACTCTTTACATCTGGATTCACAATACTGATCGCAATATCTCAATCCAGATTCGTGTCGCAGTTACTCTTTTCGGCTTCACAAACGGTATAATATGCTTAAGCACGAAGTGAATCGATCATTGGCTTGTCATACGATAGTGATACTCAAGCAAGAATGGACGAAATGTTGGAGTCGGAGAGAATCGAGGCAATTATGCGAGCGTCGCGACCACAGGTCTCTGTGATCGGAGTCGGAGGCGCTGGATGCAACATTGTCTCATGGGTCAAAGAGAAGAAGGGCGGAGTCTCAGGAGCGAAGCTTATCGCGGCTAATACTGATGCAACACATCTCAGCATCGTGAAAGCCGACAGGAGAGTGTTGCTCGGAGAGAAAACGACCAGAGGAATGGGAGCAGGAGGCTATCCTCAGCGTGGAGAGCAGGCTGCCCGCGAATCTGTTGAGCAGGTAAAGAAGGACACAGCTGGTTCGAACATAATCTATGTAGCAACCGGTTTAGGAGGAGGTACTGGAACAGGTGCCTCGTGGGTCATCGCAAACGCTTTGAGACCTTCCGGAGCATTGATGATAGGAGTAGTAACTCTTCCGTTTGCAGTCGAGAGATTCCGCTACAACAGTGCAAAGGAAGGACTTGAACGACTGAAATCGCAATGTGATACAGTTGTTGTGATCGACAACAACAAACTGGCAAAAGTTGCAGGAGACTTGCCGCTGAAAGAGGCACTGGGTGTAGCAAATGAACTCGTTGGTGAGTTTGTCAAGGGAATCACCGAAACCATCACCACCGCGAGTTTGATCAACATCGACTTTGCGGATATTAGAGCGATCATGGAGAAGAAAGGAATTGCCGCGATGGGAGTGGGCGAGTCGTCAGGCGAAGACAGAATCGAAAGAGCAGTTCAGTCAGCTCTCGATGCACAGCTTCTCGACATCAAGGATTCGACAAAAGCATTCGGTGTTCTGATACACGTTTCGGGTGGAGAAGACATCACACTGGATGAAGTCACGCAAGCCGGAGAAATGATCACAAGATCTCTCCCACCAAAGGCGCGTGTCGTCTGGGGAGCGAGAGTCGATCCAACACTTCAGGGTAGAGTAAGAGTCATGGTTGTACTGACCGGAGTGGAAAGCACGTTCCTTTCGGAACAACCAGGAAAAGTATCAAGGCTACTGCGAGCAAGGTAAACAAAAAAGTTGGGGGAGGTTGGCTCTTCGCCAACCCTCCACTTGTTTTCTCCCACATTGTGGAAGTGGAGACAAGGCACAAAGCTTTGTCTATAGATGTCGATTTTCCTTGTTTTAGTGCTGTTCCTTACCAGAGGCTTTCGATCGCGGGTCCTCTGGATCCGATCTCAGCTACGGCGACTCGTCCGAAATTCTGAGCTGACTTCCACTCTGGTTCTATGAGTGGGGCCTGTCTCCATTCCGGCTCGATTAGAGGGGCCTGTTTCCATTCTGGTTCTATGAGAGGTGTTCTTCTGACTGACATGGCGAGTTGAGAGAGTTAACTACTGATATATAATATTCACCTAATTATTCAATTAATATTGTCAGAACAGCAAATACTTCGTGGTTAATAGACTACAATGTGTAGTTGGAATGGACATCAAAAGGTGGGCGGCGGATTTCGGCTTTTGGTCAAGAATAGGCATCGGGCCAATTCGATTTTGACGAAAGATCATGATTGATCTGCGAAAAACAAACTGCAGACTATGCGTCGCCACGGGTCACAAACAGCCTGCTACTTCGACTCGGTCACAAAGGGTTGGCCAGTCATCGTTCGTGGCTTTTGCAAACCCATGATTCTTAGAATACTTGGTGCAATATCTTTCAGGCCCAAATCCTCTTTCTGCTGCGATTCCAATTTCCATTTCTTTGAAACAAGAATCAAAGGTACTGGGTTCGATGTATGCGCTGTGTGAGGCTGTCCTGTACTTTCATCATACATCTTTTCAGCATTACCGTGATCAGCAGTGATCATCATGGTGGTACTTTCTGCAATCTTTTCCCACGACTCAAAGAGCTTCCCGAGACACTCATCAACCGTTTCAACAGCTCTTACGGTGGCAGGGACATTTCCGGAGTGCCCAACCATGTCGGCATTAGCGAAGTTGATCAGGATGAAACCGTATCGCCCAGTTTCCATTGCCTTGACAGCTTCGCTAGCAATCTCACGTGCACTCATTTCTGGGCTATTGTCATATGTTCCAACTTTCACTGAAGGTACTAGTACTCTATCTTCTAGCTTGCGCCGTTTCTCTATCAATCCGTTGAAGAAGTAAGTGACGTGTGCGTATTTTTCTGTCTCCGCGATTCTGAGCTGGCGGATTCCATTTTTCTCCAAGACGTTGCTAAGCGTATCGGGAACGCGCTCTCGTCCGATCAACGCTTTCACGTTCTTGAAGCCGGAATCATAGACAGTCATTGAGATCATGTCGATTGACTTAGGGCGCTTTTGCTCATCTCTATCGAATTTGTTCCCAAATTCGCTTCGGTTGAATGAAAGAGCCTTTGTGAGCTGCCGCGCTCGGTCCGGCCTGAAATTGAAAAAAAGAACAACATCACCATTCGACAGGCCGCCATAGTCCTCGTGTACCTTTGGAATCACAAACTCATCGGTCACCCCGTTTGCATAAGATTGTTCAATGGCTTGTACCGGATCGGTGAATGTCTCGCCTTTGCCGAAGACTATCGCATCGTAGGCTTTCTTTGTCCGATCCCACCTGTTATCTCTGTCCATTGCGTAGAACCTGCCCGAGATCGTTTCCAGAGTCCCACATTGAAGAGAACCCAAATACTTCAGAAGCGACGCTATGTGAGTCGAGCCGCTCTTCGGAGGTGTGTCTCTGCCATCCAGGAAAGCGTGAACTGCAATCTTGTTGATCCCGTAGCTCTTAGCAATGTCTAGGAGCGCGAATAGGTGATTCATGTGGCTGTGGACTCCGCCGTCGGAAAGTAGCCCCATGAAGTGAACGGTCGACTGCTTTGTCTTTGCCAAGCGAAGCGACGCCGCAAGCTTTGCATTTCGCCTGAGTCCCCCAGAATTGATTTCGTCGTACACGCGCATAAGGTCTTGGAAGATTATTCGCCCTGCACCTATAGTCAGATGACCGACTTCGGAATTGCCCATCTGACCTTGAGTCAATCCGACGCAGGTTCCTGACGCACAGATCTGTGTTTCCCCGTACTGCTTCTCTATCGATTCGAAGTGTGGCTTGTTTGCAATTGCGATCGCATTATGCTCTCTCTTGGGAGAGATACCCCATCCGTCAAGCACAACAAGCACTACTTTATCTGGTGTATTCTTACGTCGTAGTGCTTTGTTCATCTAAGACACTTTCCGGCCCCTCTTGCAACACGACGATGATATGATGATTACTCTGGGTTTGGGCAAGAAAGCTGACATCAGGGACACTGGAATGCTTGCGATTGCTAGTTGTCTGAGCATTGCTTGGAGGGGAGTCAAGCATCTAACTTTCTTGTCCTGCTCAGTCGGACTGAGATTGTTGCCCTAGCGAGAATCCCAGTTGCTGCAATCAGAAGTTGCCTTTTTCTTCAACAATGTGGTTTCTGAGAACACCAATGTTCTCAATCTCAGATTCTAAGACGTCTCCTGGTTTGAGCCAGTATTTCTCGGGATCCTTTCTGAACGCTGCAACTCCAGATACTGTTCCAGTAGTGATTATGTCTCCGGGAAAGAGTGTGACCCAAGAATAATGCTCCACTATTTCAGGGATTGTTACCGAGAGGTGATCGGTATTGCTTACTTGGCGGGGGTCGCCATTTACTCTACACTCAATCTTCAATTTGTGAACATTTCCGATGTCTTCCTTCGGAACAAAGCAGGGGCCAAACAATCCGAACGTATCCATATTTTTACCGAAATTAAGAAGACCTGATTTCATCTCTTCTCTCTGGATATCTCTCGCTGTGATATCGTTGAAGATTGTGAAACCCGCAATTGCATCCCAAGCATTTTCCTTCGTGAGGTACTTGGATTTCTTACCAATGATTATCGCAAGCTCGATTTCATGGTCAAGTGTTTTCGTATATTTTGGATGAATTACTTTCCCCTCGTGGCCGACGATCGAGGATGGGCTTTTCAAGAACGAGATCCAGTGAGGCATTGGAAATTCCCAACCGGAATCTGTACCTTCCTTTGCATGTTCTCTAAAGTTTCCAGCTGTGTGTATTATCTTCCCTGGATGCGTCACTGGGGCTTTAATTTTCACCTTTGAGAATTTGAACACAGATTCCTCGCCTTCGGCACCGGTAAACTTTGAAACGCCATAATCTTCGGCAAATTTCTCGGCTTGTCGAACAGCATCCATTGATTTCTTACCTCCTTGGAGCAAGAGAAGCAGGTTCGGAGGTACGAACGCATCTGCAAAACGAGCGGGATAGTCTTCGCCCTGATCTTTCAGCATCTTGGCGTATGCAAAGTTTGCGTCAACAATATCATCCTGCCCAATCCAAATTCCCAATCTCTCACGATGATAATGAGGTTCTTCAAATGTCACTAGTCGCATAGCGAATTCATTTTGTTACGTGAAGAAATAATAAGCCTTGCCGTAAGCTGCGCACCGTTGTGAGTTAGAGACAAGGCTTATGCGATTAGAGAGAACGCGATAGGTGCCTTCTTGTCATTTTCAGTCGGCGCAGACCAGCAAGTATCATCACGACTTGTGTCTTCCGTTTTTGTGAGTTGTGGTAACATCTGCTCACGATTTCAATGCAAGCGCGAATGAAGGCGCTTTGGAATACCTACTAACTTGATATAAGTGTGGATTTCGCAAATGGAATCAAATTTTTCTTGCATTCTGAAGATGAACCAGCAATAGCACAATTAGGAAGCAATGTGCTAGTTATGGGACTTAGCTCAATGGTCGCGACTTTCGGCAACACGCTCTGGTTCTATTTTCTGCCGATATATTACTCTGAAACCTACAACGCCACTCCTATGGAAATTTCCGCAATCTACGCAGTGTGGCTTGCAACAGCGGCATTAGGTTCTGCCCCCGCGGGTTTGCTTGCAGATGCGTATGGAAGAAAGAACATGATCGTCGCTTCCAGTTTGATCTCCGCTGCTGCCGTGTTCCTATTTGCAGCGTCTAACAGTCTTTTGCTTGCGGCGATTGCTCTACCAATTTCCGGGTTGGGAAGCTCGTTTTTCCGCGTCGCAAATACATTGGTTGCCGAATCCGCAGAAAAGAGCAAACGTGGGCAAGCCTTTGGGACCTACTCGATGCTCTCAAACGTAGCGGCCGCATTTTCGCCGTTACTTGGAGGAGTGACTATCTCAAATCGTGGCTATCTACTGCTTTTTGTGGTGGGAGGTTGTCTGACCCTCATTGCAGCTTTGGCCAGGATTCTGTACCTAAAAGAAACTCTTCCGGCCTCCAGAAGGTCAGCGATATCGGGTCACAGCTTCTTTTCATCTTTCGCTGGAATCAGACAAATGATGAATAACAGGACATTGTCTATACTAATTCTCGTTTATAGCATGTACAACATACTTGCTGATCAAAACTCGTTCATTACGCCTCTCTACGCAAGACACGTGCTAGGTTTCGACCCGATAACTCTAGGCATACTCTTCTCTGCCCTCCTTGCGGCTGTGGCTCTCTCTAGGGTGCCGTTTGGCAGATTGTCTGACAGTATCGGAAGAAAGAAGACTGTAGTGATCAGCTGGATTGGCGAAATAAGTATAGTCTACGTTTTCGTTTTTGCTCCTAGGACAATGCCGGAAGTAGCTGTGATTGGAATTGCGTTTTGGATGCTTTTCGGTGTGATGGATGCTCCTGCAGTGAACGCATGGGTCGCTGAAGCTTCAGATCCGAAGAGCAGGGGCCAATCGATGGGCATCTTCTATTCTGTAACGCTCCTTCCAACAATACCTGCGCTTCTTCTCAGCGGCTATTTGTTTTCGATTGTTCCTCAGCTCCCATTTTATGCAAATTCTGCGCTTGGAATTATCGCCTTAGTGGTTCTCATGGCCCTGACATAATATTCTATGACTGCCCTAATGCACAGATGCTAATGAACGTTTAGCCTCGACGATTCCAGTTCCAAATTTTAGCGCAATTGAATTTGAGTCCAAATGGTCAGTTGCGAGATCTGAATGAAAAACAAATCATTTTTAAGTGAGCGAAGGCATCAAAGATAATGCTAATTAAAATGCCTGCAAAGAAAAAGGCAAAGAAATCCAAGAAAAAGTAGTGCGAAAGATGGCGCACAGACGGACTGCTTGACAAATCGCTTCGATTGCCGAGCCTTTCATTATAGAGCCTGTCTTGAGGCCATCTCTACTTTTTCTTTTTGATAGACATTTTCGGAGACTGTATTGCCACCGTAGAAATTTACCTAACGAAATATAAGTAACAAACACGGGGGCGTGGAATTGCAACCTGCCGTTGGAGATCCATCTGTCTTACACTTGAGTATCGGTCTTACAATTACTGCTTGTACATTCGAGAGCAAGGTTCGAAATTGAACAACTTGTGTGCTCCGATTCCAGAAATGTTGCGTGCGAGTGTATGCTTCTAATCCTTGGTTTGATTTGGAATGCAAAGTTAGATCTTAAAATGGCCTCATTCCAGTTTATGCTCTCTTCATTCGCGCATGCATTAACAACTACAGGCTGAATATTTGTAATATTGTCACTTTTGTAAACTTGCTTTGATGATTTTCGCAACCTCCTTATTCGACCTAATTGTGGCAAATGCAAGAAATTACTCCACATCGCCCTATTTCTTATCTCTTGCGTGAGAGACAGGGTGGATACCGTTAAAGTTATAGAATTCTTACATCCTCCAAGATAATGATGCTTCCGAGCCAGCACTATCTGTCTTCGCCTGAGCAGAGATTAGTCAAACAGGCCTTCTCTAGCTTGGTTGATTCGATGCGATATTTGCAACGGAGCAAAGAGCTCGATCGCAGTATCGTGGAAGCCAAGGACTCGATTGAGAATAGGCTCCTTTCTTTGGAGACACTCAAAATTGACATCACAGAGGCGATTGAGAAGCTCAAGGATGGTCTTGGCGAAGCTAGAGTCCAAGAATTGTCAAAGCAAGTAATGGGTTTCACTACGATCGCAGTTGATCAGATGAAAGAAAAGATTACGGCGGAATCCCAAAAGCAACTGGATCAACTTGTTTTCGACCTAAAGTCTGAAAGAACCAAGACCGTAAAGAGTCTGGAAGCCTTCCTCGCGGTATCTCCGCTTGCCCTAGTCGAGAGATCGATTGTTGTGGAGTTCAAAGAGTCTGCATACGGCGCCATCGCTAGATACAGATGCGAAGATGACATTCAGTACGAATTCTCATTAGATACGAAGGCTAGTCCATTCTTCCGAGGAATATTCAGGCTGGGCCAATTCGACCGGACCCTGCGGATTCCAGTCGGACTGGGAAAAAGCTGGCTAAAGAAGGAACCCGTGGCTGAATATCAACGTTTGGATCAGTACATCCTGCTGGGTGCCGAAATAACTGAAAGCAGTCTTATCGCAGAATGCTTAGACTCGGAAAAGGAATCTCGACTCAAGATTGTGTATACTAGGCAAGGAACACATTCGTCATTGACCCTTCAGCACACCCAAGGGGGAGTGACGGTTGACGTGACTGCGGATCCAGGTCTCAACGCTTACCTTGAAACTGACGGTTTCATTCGCTCTATGGAGCGCCTTTGGCTTGGTATCAACGATCTAGAAAGACGCAAAGTTGGTCTGACTAAAATAGTCAACAGCGGCAAGAGTATTCTTGAAGATCTAGACTGCGAAAATTTCCAGGAGAAATCCTGGAAGGCAATGGCGCCGAAAATTAGGGAGCAGATTGACAAGACTTCCCTCGGCGAGGGGCCACTAACACGAGACAGCGAGACTTTGGATTCCAGGGCTGTCAAAGAAAAACTCAAGGTGCTTGGGCCACAAGCAGGACAGGTTGCTGCTTTGCTCGGGCTCGGCATGGACGAATCCTCTGAATGAGACTGCAAGATCAACCGAGTCAACACTTGTTGTGTTCAAAAGGTTCCTGTGAACGAAGCCTCAATTGGCAAGAATCATGTGCGCCCAGAAGGCAGTGGCCGATCAACGCATTTTTCTAAATACTCGGTTCGGCAACCGGCTCTTGGAATTTCTTCGCCAAATCTTCGCTCCAGCTTACCCAAATAAAGTGATTCGCCTTCCCGACCGGCTTATCCTGTTCCTTCAGGACTCCTCTGAGATACATGTCGCCTATGAAAGTGGATTTCTTTAAGTCTGAGGAATTATCCGTACTTTTGACCACCATGTAGGAAGACTTGTGCCAATTTGTACTTCTGACAGTGAATGGCGTCTTCATGCCTTGCTCTTCCCAGATCATTTTGATGGTCCTGAGGTTCTCGTCAAACTTGAAGACAGCGTGGAAGCAATTTTCGCAAAAGTACATGGTCTTACTCTTCGTGATTATCGTCGGAGTTTTGCTTTTGTCAACTTCGCGATGGCATCTCTGGCAATTGACGTAAGGCTCTGTTGTCAAGTTTGACTTCAGCTCAAAGCATGCCAACGCTTCTTATTAACTGCTTGCAAGAGAAGAATCTTGTGTGACCGGACATTCAGTGAATGCGCTATGTCAAAGTTTAAAGATCATTGATTTATACTCCACTTTGGATTTCATCTTAGAAAGAGTTGCCAGACAAGCCGAAAATTGAGGAGACTGGTGAGAGACTTGAGTCCAAGAAGTATAGTTACTTGGTGGACGGCACCCTTCCAGTGCTGGATTTCGAGATCACATCAGGGAGAGCAGACAAAGAGACTCAACACCTGACCATTGAGCTTTACAACCCACTATCGGGCGAAGTCTTCGAGGCGAAGTATGCAAAAGGACGAATCGAAGTCGACAAGGACGGTTCTATAACATATTTCTCCACAAATACGGACCATGTAAATTTCTCTTTATTCTTGGGTCATAACTTGATTGTCTCGGTAAGCAGAAGTGGTGAAGTACTTGTCAAGACCCCTTCAAAGATTGTTAAGGTCGATAACGATATCAAGTCGCTCAAGAAGAAATCAAAAGAAGTCACATCAGATTCAATTAGACTCACACTTGAGTAATTCTAAAGTAAGGTGAGATTCGTGGACGAAAATTTTCTGACAAGAATGCAGTCAAACGAAATTCATTGTGCAAAATGCAAACTTCGAATACCTTTCACTTTCAAGAAGGGAAAGGAATACACATGCCCAAGTTTCACATTGGAAGGCAACGAGCAAGTGTGCTACCATTGCTACCAGCCGACAGACTACGAGTCCTAAACTTGATTGAATCAAGCTCTTCCTTGACACAATTCATCTTTTATACCTCAAAACGGAAACCATAGTCTGAATGTCCAGTATCGAGGATGTGCTCAGAGAGAATCCAGTCGTACGTTTTGCGGCTGTTATTGGTCCGGACGGCAAGCTGATCAAGGGTGGAATGCGTTCGGATACAAAGTCACTCGAACCGGCTTCTCAGGCAGAGCAGCTTTACTTGCAGTGGACTACGATGCATCGATCAGGAAGCGACTGGAACAAGTATCTGGGAAGGAGGAGGTATCTCTTAGACAAGAGAGAACTGGTGCATATTTTCACTTTCAACTTGGACAGAGATCATGTATTGCTAGTCTCTACTGATCCGATCGGTAACTCCAATCTTGGCGAGGAGATCTTGGAGCTCTTGTCAGAAAAGCCTTTGACCAAAAAGAGATCCAAAGAGTAGTTCTAGGCTCTCTCAACGGGTTTTGTCTATCTGCCAAACTCACAGCATTCTCATCGCATCTTCTGAGCAGATATTCCTGGTGAATACGACTGAATTACGAAGACGCTTTTCGTTTCCGATGGGCGGATATCAGACCAGGGTGGATATTAGCAGTAGGCATCTTCATTGGTTGGATAATAGGTATTACCGGAGACGGCTTCATCGTATGTCCGCCTTCGCTTTCATCTAGCTTCTGCGATACCGCCACCGACTATCTTGCACAGAATAATGGGCTCGTAGTATATTACCACGCCTACTGGCAGCTGTTCTCGTCTATACTCGTAACAGATTACATTCTGGATGCAGGCTTCAATGCAGTTGCGGTATTGATTCTTGACAGATTCATTGATAACTCGCTCAACAAATCTCGATACTTCCTCGTCTTCTTTCTTACTGCTATTTTGGGGAATATCATTACGTTGCTCCAAGGGCCTGCCTATCTGAGCGCAGGAGCATCTGGTGGAATATTCGGATTGTTTGCTGCGACTTTCTCTTACACTTGGGCGTCAGAGAAGAAAATTGACGGACCTACGCTGGGGTTCTTCTTGGTATTGTTTGTCGGCAGCAGTTTCATTCTTCCAAATATCAATTGGGTCGCTCACCTGGGGGGTGCACTGGGTGGGTTCGTTGCCGGCCCGCTGCTCTATCGTTCTGTGAAAGACAAAGCTACTAGGTACGAAAATGTCTCCACCTCCAGGTTGTCAACAAGCATCGCGACTGCAGTTTTGATCGGGCTTCTCATCCTATTCTCTGTTATGCAGTTTTTCTTTTTTACAACACATTGAATCTGAATACTAAAGCCGCACGATTGGGATGTCAGAATTTCTCCCAATCAAGAAATTGAATGTGAGAACTGCTCCGACGGAGCTAAACACGATGTTCAAGCTGATGTCTACAGACCATGCAGAGGCGAGAATTTCTACCGAATTGCCAAAAAAGCTGGCAAAAGTCAGTATTGATAATGCGACCAAAGATTCGGCGACACCGCTTACTGCGGCTCCTACGACAATCCTGGAAAATGAGCGGATTGCGTTCTTATAGGGTCCTCCCATCAGTGCCAGATCAAACACTAAGCCCGAAACAATGGTGGACGCAAGAAGATATCGGGCGGGAGCGGGTACGACTATTCCAAACACTATTCCACAGACGATTCCCATGATAGTGGCGCTCCATTTCTTCCCAGTTCCAACGACTACTGCAGTCATAAGAACGCCGTGCAAGAAATGCTCGGGATACCCTCTTGCCACATCGCCAAACAGGCTACTCACCAGACCGGCAGAGATAATGTACGACGCCGAAAATAGTCCTACTATTGCGATCACGCGAGTAGTGGACGTCGCAAGGCTTTGCATTTGTGCCAGTTGGAACCTGCTCCGTTCTTATCTTGACAACGACTCTGAAGCCGGTGCATTCTGACACGTATGTCAGTGGTTTCTTCTTGTTTCGAGGAAGCCGGATTCGGTTATCACAGAGCCAAGCACTTCGATGAAGTCGCTGGAATCGTTGAATGAATCTGTTCGTTCAAGATGCGCACCTATGCTCTTGGAAGCTTGTTTTGCCTCAAAGTCGAGGTCGTAAAGAATCTCAAGGTGATCAGAGACAAATCCGATCGGAATGACGAGAATGTTTCTCCATCGCGAGTCTTTGAAACGGGCTATACTACCTAGGATATCTGGTCCGAGCCAGGGTTCCGATGTATGACCAGCGCTTTGGAATGCGAATCCGTACTGATCTCGCGAAAGATTTAGTCGTCTTGCAATCTCTTCCATCGTGGTGGTGAGCTGACTTTTGTACGGGTCGTTCCATGAGAGTATTCTTTCCGGAAGTGAATGTGCGCTGAAAAGGTGGTAGATTTCCTTATCTTGGGCATTGAACTTGTTAGCTCTTGCCCGCTTGACACGCTCGACCCATTTTTGGATGAACACGTAGTTCAAGTGCCAGCTGTCGATGAATCTGATATGCAGGTTGGCACTAGTCTCCTTCTGAGCCTCCAGCACAGCCGCCTGGTAAGAACCGACACTCATCTTGGAATAGTGCGGCGCAAGGGCAATAGCAAGGAGTTCATCCACTCCGCTGGAAGCAATTTCTGGAAAGACTTCACTAATATATGGATGCCAATGCTTCATGCCCGCAAAGACCTTTGTTGGGTGCCCCACGGCTTGTAGAGATTCCTCAAGTTTTTTTGCAGTAGACACAGTAATGTTCAGTAAAGAGGTTTTTCCTCCAATCAATTTGTATCTTTCCTTCAGATTTTCAACTTCTTCCTTGGTCGGTACCCTTCCTCTGCGGATGTGTGTATAGTACGCTTCAACATCGTTTTCGTCTTCAGGTGTTCCGTACGCCATGAGTAGTATTGCTTTCAATTTTTCACCGCAATTTCTCAAGAGTTATGATGAACATAGTCGACCACGAAACGAGCATTCTCGACAAGAGTATCGCGCAGGATTCCGTGACCAAGGTTGAAAACATGCCCTCTCTCACCTTGATTGTCGTCGATGACACGCTGTGTTCGTTTCGCGATGAACTCAAGATCGTCGGATAGTAGCACCGCAGGCTCAAGATTTCCTTGGATACTGACCTTCCCCAAGACCCTTCTTGCCTCGGAGATGGGAACCCTCCAATCTATACTGAAGACATCTGAAGGGGCACTTCGATAAATCTCATCTAGCAGATGGAACGTGCTGGTTCCAAAATGGATCGTGGGCGTGTCAGGGAAATCAGACTTCAATCGATTCAGTATTCTCCCGGAGTGCGGAGCAACAAATTCAGCGTAGTCATATGTAGAAAGGGAGCCGGCCCACGAATCGAAGAGCTGGACAACATCCGCGCCGGCTCTGATCTGAAAAGAAAGATACTCAAAGACAAGGTCTCCTAGTTTTTCCATAAGAGAATTCCAAGACTCCTTATCGGTGTACATCATCTTCTTAGTCAGTGTGAATTCGCGAGAGGATCGGCCCTCGACTAGGTAGCTTGCAAGAGTGAATGGGGCGCCTGAAAAACCAATTACTGCATGCTTGGTTGGCTCGAGATGCTCTTTGACTCTTCTGATGCATTGAAAGACAAAAGGCATCTGTTCCGAAGCGTTGAAACGGCCGAGTTTTTCCACATCTATAGGCGTCCTTACTGGATTCTCGACGATGGGACCGACGTTTTCCTCTATTCTGAATTTGACTCCAATGCCTTCCAGAGGCAACATGATGTCGGAAAACATCACAGCCGCATCAACACCCAGCTCCTTGACCGGCATCACGGTCACGGTTTCACAAAGGCTGGGTGTTTTGCAAATCTCAATTATCGAGTATTTCATTCTGATCTCCTTGTATCCTCCCAAGTATCGACCTGCTTGTCGCATAAACCAGACAGGCGTGTAGTCGACATCTTCCTGCCGACACGCAGCGAGCAGACGGTCTCTTGGGTTCAACTTGCCAATGCACCAAATGCAATTCTTGCAGCTTTCAGCGTCTCCTCGATATCTTGGGGAGAGTGCGCAGACGAAAGGAAGATTGTCTCGAAGGCGGAAGGGGGGAAGTATATTCCAGACTCTAGCATCGAAGAAAAGAATTTCGCGTACTTCGCTCTGTCGCAAAGGTAAACATGATCATAGTTTTCGATAGCTTTCAGACCATCGACGAAGAACAAGCCGATCATCGAACCGACTCTTTGAATTACTGTTCCTACTCCTGGCAGTAGCGAATTCAGACGCTTCTCCAATTCTCTGGAATTCCTCTCAAGCTTTTGATAAACGGGGCGAGTGAGACGAACTAGGGTTGCAATGCCTGCAGATACAGCAATAGGATTTCCAGAAAGTGTCCCAGCCTGATAGACTGGTCCTGATGGTGAAACAAGCCTCATCACATCAGATCTTCCGCCATATCCAGCTATGTTGGTTCCACCTCCTATTACCTTGCCAATGCATGTCAAGTCTGGCTTCACTGAGTACAGCTCCTGCGCGCCTCCTCTCGACACTCTGAATCCAGTTATCACCTCGTCGAAAATGAGTAGAGCGCCGTACTCGTCGCAGAGTTTTCTCAGTCCATGAAGAAATCCTGGGTTGGGCGGGATAACGCCCATGTTTCCAGCCACGGGCTCCACTATGACAGCTGCAATATCTTTTGGACTCGCTTCCAGCAACCTTTCCACAGAGCCAAGATCATTGTATCTGGCAACCATCGTCTCCGATATGACAGAACTAGGAACCCCTGCCGAGTCAGCCACGGAGAAAGTTGCGAGCCCTGATCCTGCCTTGACCAAGAATGCATCGGCGTGCCCGTGATAACACCCTTCGAATTTGACGATCCGATTGCGTTTAGTGAAAGCTCTTGCTACTCTGATCGCAGACATTGTTGCTTCAGTTCCAGAGGAGACAAAACGCAAAAGCTCAAGGCTTGGCATACGTTCTCTGATCATCATTGCGAGTTCGGTCTCCTTGCTGGTTGCGGCACCAAAACTCAACCCCTTGGTCGAAGCTTCTTTGACTGCCCTAACAACAGCTGGATGTGTAGAGCCGAGAATCAAAGCTCCCCAAGAACACACATAGTCCACATAGGAGTTGCCGTCCATGTCGTAGATCTTAGACCCGCGTGCGTGCGAGATGAAGATAGGGTTCTTTCTCCCGACCCCATTGAACGATCTGACTGGACTATTCACACCGCCAACAAGAACGCGTTGCGATTTAGCGAACAATTTCTTGCTGCGAGCTTCGCTCCTCAATCTACCGCCCTCTCCCTTGATCCAATGAATTCTGTTGAACTAGATCAATCTGAGTAGTTCTGAGGTTTCGACCGAAACACACGTGAACAAAGGAACTTCGAGCTGAGTGTACTTGCTCGCTTCGCTGGACCTCAGTTCCATTACTAGCTCGAGAAAGTCGCTCGGGTAATCTGATTCAAATGACAGAACAAACTCCTGGTCATCAAGGCCGAACGAGTATGACGTGTTTATCTTGACTGTGGGATATTTGTGTCCGACGCGGATGTGTTCCATCATCATGCTCTGCCTTACCTCCATTGGTAGGTTATACCATTCTCTCTTTTTCACAAAAGGGTACACAAACAGATATTTCGAATCTCCAGGTACTTTCTTGAGCGAGTCACCCTCCTGACCTGGATGTTTGTGATCCCTGATGTATTCGGAACGCCTCGTCATGGAGAGGTAAGAATAAGTTAGCGAAATGTATCTCCCTATGTCTGACTTGAGGAGATCAGAGATAAGATCCTGGAAGTCCTCAAGCCTCTCGCTTATTGTCCAAAGCATGAAATCGGTGTCTGCTCTTGTCCCAATGAGAGAATAAGTCTTCAGTATCATTCGCTTCGAGTATTCGATAATGATCTCGGACATTGAATGCTTGCAAGTAGCTTTCACCTGTTCGCTTGCAGATCTCCAATCCGGAAGGATCTTGAAGAATGTGTACTTCAAATACTGTCTGCCCTCACGCATTTCCTCAAGTGTCTGTGTAGGATTTCTGTGAGAATTCGATTTGCTCTGCTCAGGTCTTTCAAGCGTGGTCAATTCATTTCCCTCCAATGCCACGGATAGGATGGTTTCCAAATCTTTCAGCGTACTCTTTAGCAAAGTATGTGATTATGATATCCGCCCCGGCTCTTCTTATTGCAAGAAGTGTCTCGTTCACTGTTCTTTCCTCGTCCAGCCATCCGTTCATCGATGCAGCTTTGATCATCGAATACTCTCCGCTCACACTGTAAGCTGCTAGAGGCAGGTTGAATTCCTGTTTTGCTGCCCTTATTATGTCGAGATAGGACAGTGCGGGCTTTACCATAAGAACATCCGCACCTTGTTCTACATCGAGTTGCATTTCCCGCAAGGCTTCTCTTCCGTTGGCAGGATCCATCTGATAGCTTCTCCTGTCACCAAAGGAAGGAGCCGAATCAGCCGCATCCCTGAAAGGACCGTAGAAAGCAGAAGCATACTTTGCTGAGTAAGACATTATTGCGGTCTCACCATACCCCTGCCTGTCGAGGCCATTACGTAATGCTGCGACCTGTCCGTCCATCATAGCGCTGGGCGCAACGATATCCGCGCCAGCTTCTACCTGAGAAACAGCAATCTTCGAGAGGTATTCTATAGTCTTCTCATTTTGTACAGATCCATTTGGTGCAAGGATTCCACAGTGTCCGTGGCTTGTGTATTCGCACATACAAACATCACAAATAACCACGAGTTCTGGATGAGTCTGCTTGATTCTTCTCGTCGCTTCCTGCACTACGCCATTTCTGCTATAAGCGCCGCTACCAAGATCATCTTTGTTCTTTGGAAGGCCGAATAAGATGACCGATCTAAGCCCGCGCGAAGAAATTTCCTCTATTTCTTCGTCAAGGTACGCATCGCAAGAGAACCTGTAGATTCCAGGCATCGAATCTATCTTCTCCTTGGTTCCTGCTCCCTCCTTGACAAAGATCGGCATAACGAGTTGTCCAGGGTTTATCTCTGTCTCTGAGACAAGGGCTCTGATGTTTTTGCTTGCTCTTAGCCGACGCGGTCGGATTCTTAGAGGCTCCAAGTTCTCTTCTATTTTCTCAGTACGAGTCTCCACTTCTAATTCACCTTTCTTGAAACTGATTCCATATGCACAATCATAGCCTCTACTAGCCCGTTTGTAGTGTGAACTTGTGACACAGTAGTAACATCTATTCCAAAGTCAGCTGCGGCCTTTGCGGTAACCGGGCCTATGCAGTGGACACTCAATCTTTCAGATATGATTTTGTCCACTGTTTTCGGATTTGAAAATGCTCTAACGGCTGAGGGGCTGGCAAAAATGATATCCGTCGCTGTCTGAGGCAGGTCTTCTGGCCCGTAAGATTCGTGAGACAAGGTTCGATAGACTACGAGATCACTGATTATGGCACCTGTAGTCCGAAGAACCCGGCTCATCTCCTTGTTTGCAATTTCCGAACGGGCAAGAAGTATTTTGCTCTCGCGGTTTACCTTGGGAGCAAGCGACGCAGCCAGCCTTTCAGTGAGATATGTGTCAGGCAATAGTGAACATTTCAATCCATATGATTCCAGAGTCTTTGCAGTGCTTGGCCCGACGCAAGCAAATAGAGGCTCCTGAGCCGATCGAACAATTTCGAGTATGCGTTTTCGATTTGTCGACAGTAAACGTTCAAGGAATGTTCTAACTCCGTTGGAGCTGGTGAAAACAACCCAATCAAAGTCAGCAAGCTCCATGATTGCTTCATCCACCTTCTCCCAGCTTTCCGGAGGTGCTATCCGCACTGCAGGGCATTCGATCACTTTCGCCCCTCGAAGTTCGAGCATCTTTCTAAGCGACTCGTTGCCTTTATCCGTACGAGTGACTATGACTGTGCGCCCCGCAAGTGGCTGGTGCTTTTCTACAGTATTTTCGTATAGACCACTTGAATTCAATTTATGCAAACTCTCCGAGTTTTGCAGCGAGAGTCTTTCCAACGTTTTCTGCCTCGGAGAGCTCACCTTCCTCGCTGCCTCTTGCTGGTAATTCACTTCTCGGATTAGGCGACTTTACAAGACCCTCCAGCAGAATCTTCCTCCTTCCATTTGTTGCTATGACTTTTGCGAGAGCTGCGACTGGAAGGTCGCAGCCTCCCCCCAATGCCCTAGAGAACGACCTTTCGCAGATTGCTACGAGTCTGGTGTCCGGGTCGTCTATTCCACTTACCAGTCTTCTGGTTGTTTGGTCGTCCTTTCTGACGGCTACTGCAAGACATCCCTGACCGGGCGCGGGTAACATGACTCTGGTCGACAAAATCTCGTTTACTTCGTTACAAAGGCCCAATCTACGAAGACCTGCTTCAGCTAGCACCATCGCATCGAATTTGGAATTGGGTTCCCTTAGCTTTGACAATCTTGTTTGAATATTTCCAGTAACCTCGAGTATGTTCAGATCCGGCCTTGCTGCTTTGAGCTGTACGGCCCTTCTTGCACTGCTCGTACCTATACAAGCGCCCTCCGGTAGTTCAAAGAACCTGGTTCGAGCTTCCTTTGAGACCAATGCATCCATTGGGGAATCGCGCTTCGGGAATGCAGCGATTTCAACTCCCTTCTGCTCAGCTGGAACATCCTTCAAGCTGTGGACTGCAAAGTCCACCTCTCCACCGAGCAGAGCCTCATCTATCGTGCCAGTGAAGGAGTCTTTTCCGCTTGCATTGATGTGTCTGTTCGGCTTATCGCCAACAGTCGTGATGACCTTTATCTCAAACTTGGTCTCAGGAAACCTCTCATTCAGCGCAGCGACGACCAGATTCGTCTGGGCGAGCGCAAGCGGGCTCCCACGTGTTCCTACAATGTAATTCTTGTTTGCAGAAATCGACATACAAGATGCTCCTTCGGAAGCCTGCAACGGCTCTTTCATCGCTCCTCGGCCGCTTGGATGATTTCGCCTTCCGAGCTTTCCAAGGAAACTTGTGCTTCCGTCGCAACCTCATTCGAATCGAGCGAAAAGATTTCAGACACTATGCTAGCATAATTGGATACCTTTCCTTCATCAGAGACCTTCGCTGCAGCTCGAAGATTGTTTGAGGGTGTGTCTAGAAATCTCCTGATTATTCGATCTGACATTTTTTCAATGATCTTTCGCTCTTCAGGAGTTATATTGGGAAGCCTCTGGAATGCATTTTCAAGCTCCTGCAACCTGATGGCTTCGATTTTCCTCCTGAGCGAATTTAGAATAGGATCGATGGTCGAACTCTGATCCACCCACGCAAGGAACTCCGAGGTCTTTTCCGAGATTGACGAAGTGATTGATGGAAGGATCTCTGATATTTCTAGGTCGATTTCCGGCAACAAGGTCTTCAAATCATCAATGTTGTAAAGCAGCACTCTGAACTCCTTCGTGATCTGTGGGTCCACGTTTCGTGGCACTGAAATGTCAATGATCAACAGAGGATTGTTTCTATCTCTACGCCTTACAACGGTTGGAAGGTTTTCAGGAGTAATGATGTATTCATCAGAAGATGTCGCGGTGACGATGATGTCTATCTTCTTCTCAACAAGAATACGGTCAAGCTCTGCCAAAGGCACACTTTCTGCCGCTATGTCATTAGGAGCAGTTCGACGGCTTGCTACTAGCAAAGATCCCAATCTTGACTTGTCAACGGAGTTGACTGCGAGTCTGATCATTTTTCCCGATCCGACAAGTAGGATGTTAGGTCTAGCAGATTTGTAGTGCTCTTCACAGTATTTTGATATCAGATGTGTCACTGATGTGCTAATGGAATTTTTGCTCCTTCCAGCAAGAGATGGATAGGATTCCCTCATCACTTTGCCAACTTGGTATGCTTTCAGGAAAAGCTTGGAAAGGACATAGCCACATAAACCTGATTCGGACGAAGATCTGTATGCTTCACGTACCTGGGAAAGTATTTGCGCTTCGCCGATGACCAGGGAGTCTAGACCAGAAGACACGTTGAAAAGATGGTCTATTGCCTTCGAATCTGTGTATGCGTATGTCCTAAAGTCGCTGCCTTTCTTGAATTCTTCGCATTCGAAGAGTTTTTCCAGTTCTCTTGACACCATTTCTGCCTCTTTGGAGGCAAAATAAATCTCTGTGCGATTGCACGTCGAAAGCAGTACTAATTCAACATCTTTTCGCGGTATCCTTTCCCTTGCGTTGTAGAGAGCTTCAACTGTTATTTTTCTAGCAAATTCTTCCCTGACGGGAATCGGTGCGGTTTTGAAGCTCGTTCCGACAACACCGATTTGTACACCCTTCTTTTGTAGCTTGTTATCATGACTTAAGGAATAGTTTGGCTCCTTTGAGCTTTCGAATGCTAGGTCTCTCAATACGAATCTTTCCATTCAGTTGGAATTAGACTGTTGTGCAGTTGCTGGACAAACTCTCTCTCATCGAGAAGGGTTTAAGCATTGTGCTATTCGAGAAAAAGAAGAGATGGTTTTGTGGAAAGCACAAATGACTCTATTCGAAAACAATTCACGAATGAACGCGGGCGTGAGAACTCTCAATGGTTGGTGCAGATTGTTCTCTCCTCTAGAATTTTATAATCGGGATTACTGATTCTGTCCAGAGCGAATTCTTAACAGCGAATCGTTCAAAGAATGAGCAACTGAAAATCTATCAGCGGTTGAGAAAGTGAAATTGGAGGGCCTTTCAGAAGGAAAACACTGGACACCATCGACTTTTCGCGAACTCTTGAGCGACCAGCAGTATTCCACAGTAATGCTTGCAGCAACCGTCGCCTTTCTGATAAGCGCTCTGATACATTTTCCTCTTCAAAAATCGCCCCTCTATTACAGTGACTTTGTGTACTCCTTTTGGGGGCGAACGGGCCTTCTAACAGGTATTCCATACATCAACTACATGTTCGAGTACCCGCCGATATCTGGGCTGGTTCTTTGGGCTGGAGGATGGGCAAGTCATGGCAGCCAGTTTGTCTTTCTGATAATTGAATTTGGGATACTGTTTGCTTTCATGCTGTTCACTACGCATGTAGTGTATCAATTCCTCAACTATCTGGGATTGAACTACAACCGGCAACTGCTATTCAGCATATTCGTACCGTCAGTGATTTTCTACGGTGCGTACAACTTTGATCTCATACAGGCATTTTTCATAGTATTTTGCTTGTATCTGTTCATTGCTAGGAGGCGGTTCTTGCTGAGTGCTATCGTACTCGGACTTGCAGTTGCTACGAAGCTTACGCCTGCTCTGCTTCTTCCACTGTTTTGGCAAGAACTTGGGGACAACAAGTCGCGAGTTAGATTCACAGCAACCGCAGCTTGCGTAGTGACGGCTTTCAATCTCCCTTTTGCCCTAGCGAATTTCAATGTTTGGCTCCAGGGATATCTATATTTGAAGGGCTGGGGACTCGAAGACAGCTTTCTTGTCTGGATATTTCCAAACCCCAACTCATGGCCTATCGCAAAGGATGTCAGCTTGGCGCTTGTCGGCGTATCGGCGTTGCTGATCTACACATACTTCAGACCAAAGCCGTTGCTGACAAGAGCGTTCATGGTGATGGTTGCGTTCACACTGTTCTCTTACATTGCATCTCCACAGATGAATGTGGACATACTGCCTCTGTTTGCCTTGGTTCCACTTGTTCCACTTTCTCTCTTTTACTTGCTTGAAATCTCAAATGCTGCGATCATATTATCGTGGTTTGAGTTCCCCAATCCAACGCTTCCAGGCGTTGCTCAGACTTTCGCTTTGATCCGTCAAATTTACTTAGCCTTCGTACTAGGGTTGCTAGGGTTCTCTCGAAAGGAAGTTAACACATAGGTGCGCATCCGTTGAGTGGTGAAGAATCTGGCCAGAACGTTCCGCCAGTGGAAAAACCTGAAGCGCAACAGCCAATCCCTCTGTCTCAGAAAGTGACGCTTTGGACTCGGATATCGTCTTACTTGAAGAGCAAATTCAGCTCTGTCAATATCGGTCACCTGCTCTTGCTGCTCCTTGGCCTCCATCTCTTTGCAATGTCGTTTCCAAACGGGAGCACTGACTACGTGTTTGATGAAGCATACTATGTTCCCGCAGCGAAAGATCTTCTAGCGCTTGTTCCAAACAACCTTGAGCATCCGTTTTTCGGCAAGTTATGGGGGGCTCTAGGGATCTATCTCTTTGGAAACAATTTCTTCGGCTGGAGAATTTTTTATGTAATCATAGGAGTCCTGAGCGTTTGGGCGCTGTATGAACTGGCGCTGGTCTTCTTTTCCAAGGAGAAGGCGCTCTTCGCAGCTTCTATGCTTGGATTTGAGACGTTGTTTTTCATTCACACTTCTCTACTGCTTCTCGAGGGTCCGCCAATTCTGTTCGCTCTACTTGGTTTTCTTGCCTATTTCAAGAAGCGCTACTACTGGTCGGCAGTAGCGATGGGACTCTCAGTACTCAGCAAGGAGTGGGGCCTGTACTTTGTGGGAGCTCTTTTCCTCTACCACGTGTGGGCGACCAAGCATACATCGTTGAAAGAGTTGCTAACCGGCGAACAGCTGAAAAAACTGGTCTTGTTTATCATAATTCTTTTCCTAGTCGTTTCACTTCCCTTATGGGCGTACGACGCGGCCTATCACCCATACAAAAGTACGACAGCAATCGTTGGGATCCAGTACATCGTCAACCCACAGACTAATACGACTGTTACAACAACGACGACATCCTATTCATATTCAGGTCCTGTTACGAATCCGATTCAGAACTTTCTTTACTACTTTGACTATCACACTTCCCTAAAGATCACAAGTTCCGATCTAACTAATCCCTGGGATCACCTGGCTTGGGGATGGATACTGCCATACAAGATAGCGCCATCTCCATACTACCAAACCACAGTCACTGTGACAACGACGCTAAGCTCCGGGCAGAAGATTGTGACAGTTTATCACCCAATAGATTGGCTTGGTATCGGTAATCTGGTAATTTGGTATGCGATCTGGATAATCGTGCCTGTGCTCGTAGTCAAGGTGCTAAAACGACAAGTGACTCAGCTCGATGCACTGATCGGCTGTTGGATTGCGGCAACCTACTTGCCCTCCATTTTCCTGTCTGCCGTTGTCCAGCGAGTGGTCTACTCGTTCTACTTCATCAATGTTGATCCAGGTCTAGCCCTAGGCATACCTATGGTTGTTACTTTCATTGCTCCGGACAGTATGAAACTGCAAAGAGGATTGATGGCACTCTGGTTTGCAGCTGCGGTAGTTTTCTTCATACTCTACTTCCCTATCCACCCACTCGGGTTCACTTGACCGTTAGCCAAAATCGCCCAAATGTTTTTGAGGGCAGTCCTGTACCAAGCACATTGAGAGACGTGACGCAGTCGGAAGGCCAGATGTCAGAGGAAGATTCCTAGAAAATGGTCCTAATCTTCTTGAATGCGCTCCAGTTCGAAGCTGAAAAATTTGAGACGCGGACGATGCCGACCCCAAATCTGAAGGGCAAAGAAATGATATACTGGATTCGCGTAGAAACCAAAGACAGGCGACTCTTAACCGAACTGCAGACGTTCCTAAAGGGCGCGTCCAAATCCATAGACCTGAAGGTTCCGAGCACTTTCATTTCCGCCCAGACGGAACTCGAGAGCTACAGAATCTCCACAATCCATAACGGAGTTGAAGAGGAATTGTCGATTGAGGATATTAGGACAGAGGGGGGAGAGACGGTGCAGGGAGAAATCGAATCTTTCAGAGTGGAGATAATTTTGAGACGGACCCTTTCGGAGACTGCTGCAAAGCCCACCCAGTCGCCTTACGGGTAATCGTTTAGGGCCAACTAAGCGTGCACTTGCTAGCATTCCTGAATCGAGTTGCCTGAAGATAAAACCAATGCGCAAAGACTCTCCTCGACTTGAACCTCCGGAAGACTAGATAAGCGGCTTTTCCAAGAGGAAGAAATCGCAGGAGCTCAATAAATCCATCTCCGGCGCTGAAGACTTCATTTCCATCTGAGCCTTGCAGAACTATGTGAAATGATTTTTCCACTTGCTCTTTGGACATTTTCTGACGTACGAGATCGGATGCGAATTCTGAATGAAGAGAGACTGGAATAAGCGCATTTTCAAAGTCAAGCAATTTCGATAATTTCATGAATCGAGTGCATGCCCCACAATCGGAATCGTATAGAAGATAGGCCTCTCCATTACAACTCAAAACAGACTCACCGAGGATCTCAAAAGTTATTCTCTGCCTGCTTTCGAGTAGATACTCGATTCTTGAACTCAGTCTTTTCTAGTTGGAAACAAGTCTGAAGAATTGTCAACAGGGGTTGCCAACCTCAGAATCTCGTCCTCGGAGATTGTTCGCGACTTGCCGCTAAGCACATCTTTTACATCGTACAAAATCTCGTCTCCCGCCTTCAGGCCCCGGCTGTGAGAAAAAGATGACACAATTTCAAACTCCGCCGGTCTCCCCTTGTCATCGACAATGACTAAGTCGCCTTTCTTGAACTTGGAAGAGGGCAAGACTATCCACCAAGAGAAATGTATTGATTGCAACTTTATAATGATATGGAACATTGACAAGAGTTCTCGTCTAGACGTGCCTTCAATGCCCTTTTCTAGCACTCACCTCGGGAAAATTGATTTAATCTCTAACTAATCTAGACGTTCATTCGAAAAGAATTTGGAAACTAGCTCCTAATTCCAGCAACGAATCAGAGGTCCTTATTGAATGCAGGTTCCGAAAGAGACATGGGTCGTTTTCTCGATCCGCATGCTGAATTCCCTTGGATGGGCTGCAACCATCCCATTTCTTGCCGTGTACCTTGAAGTGGCGCGTGGAGTTGCACTTTCAACCATAGGCTCGACGTATTTGGTCTCAGGGCTTCTGACGTTTCTGAGTCAGCTGTTGGGTGGACGATTGACAGATTCGATTGGTCCAAAGATAGTAATGGTGTCGGCATACATGCTTTCCCTGGTTGCTTCAATAATCCTTGGGGTACTGCTGCAAATAGGTGCTCCAATCATCGACATACTTGTGATGTATCCGCTTTTCTCCCTTGTTAGAGCGCTTTCACAGCCAGCGACCTCGTCGATAGTAGCTAATCAAAAGGACGCTGATTATAGAACAGGCTTTTCGCTGCTGGTCATTGGCGGCAATCTCGGGTTCGCAATCGGCCCTGCGTTAGGCGGGATTTTATCCGATTATTTCACCTACGCGTTCGTTTTTGTATTGAGTGGAATCACGTCGGTTATTGCTGCTATCATTGCTCAATTTACTATTCAGACTGGCGTGCTAGGCAACCGCAAGGCATTCCAAAATGTCTCGGCTGCCAGGAAATGGCTGAGGTGGTCTGAGGATAGAAACGTAATAATTTTCCTTCTACTTACAATGTGTGCCTTTCTCGCCCTGGGGTACGAGATTACACCACTCTCACTTTACGTGGCGAGATTCCTGAGATTCTCAAACACTGAAATCGGATACTTATTTGCGACCAACGGCGCAGTCATAGTGATACTTCAACTTCCTCTGACGCGCATTACTGAACGAACAAAGCGCTTGCTCAGTCCACTTGTTCTTTCATGCGCTTTAATCTTTTGTAGCTACATTGTTGTGAGCGTTTCAAAGACTTTCTTTCAAATGGAACTTGCGATGCTAGTGGTAAGCATAGGCGAGATCTTTCTGACCGTTCCAGCTCAGACAATTACAACACTTTTTTCTGGGCGAGGAAACCGAGGAACTTACCAAGGATACTACTCCGGCTTTTCAAACATCGGAAGATCTCTTGCAACTTTCATCGGACCTGTGAGCTTACAGCTACTCGCATTCGATCCGGCTCTGAGCTGGATCTCGATTGCGGTTTTTGCAATTCTCGTCGGCGCTAGCTTCCTTATCCTTGCACCCAAACTCCAGAGGGATTATGAGAAGATTCTCACCAGAAATGAAAGTTCGACGATCAGCTGAAAGACAATATCAAGTTAAATAGTAATTCCAACTGGAATTGAACAAACTGCCTATTATTCACTTGCCGCTTGCGTTTCGAACAAAAACATAGAGGTTCAATCAATCCAAATTGCGAAAAAGTAAACCAACTTCAAGAAAGAAAAGAGACACTTCCAAGCTGGCATTGCTGTACTCAAAGCACTATGAAGGCAAGGTGCAAATGATTCCAAAAGTGCCAGTTACTAGCCTTGACGACTTTTCGATTTGGTACACTCCGGGCGTTGCGGCCGTTAGTCTTGCGGTAGCAAAGAACCCGGATCTGTCATTCGAATACACAAACAGATGGAACACGCTCTGTATCCTCACCGATGGTTCAAGAGTGCTTGGGCTTGGAGACATCGGCCCTGAAGGGAGCCTACCTGTTATGGAAGGAAAGGCTCTGATTTACAAATATCTTGGCGGAGTGGACGCTATTCCAGTGCCAATTAGCGCGCATGATCCAGAAAAGATGATCGAGTTTGCCACTAACATCGAACCGGCATTTGGAGCAATCCATCTAGAAGACATTGCTTCGCCAAAATGTTTCCAGATTCTTGACAGTCTACGAGAAAAGCTGCACATTCCGGTTTGGCACGACGACCAGCAGGGGACGGCTGGTGTGATTCTGGCGGGCCTCTTGAATTCTCTCGAACTGACTGGTAGAAAACTGAGAGACTCGAAGATCGTCCTAATGGGTGCGGGAGCTGCAAACATCGCGGCTGCGCGCCTGATGATGTCGGCTGGCCTGAAGCCAGGGAATCTGATACTGACCGACTCTAAAGGCATACTGCATCCTGAAAGAGAGGACATGGACCACATGATGCTGCAGAACAAGTGGAAGTACGAGCTCGCCTTGAAGACAAACGAGGAGAAGAGAACCGGCGGGATCGATGAGGCCGTAGAGGGAGCTGATGCACTGATTGCTGCTTCTACTCCTGGCCCGCACACTCTAACTCAACCCACTCTGAAGAGGATGAACAAAGACTCCATTCTGTTTGCACTCTCAAACCCGGTCCCTGAAATCTGGCCCGCCGAAGCAAAGGAGGCGGGCGTTCACATCGTAGCCACAGGAAGATCTGATTTTCCAAATCAAGTGAACAACAGTTTGATGTTTCCCTCAATAATCAGGGGAGTGCTTGATGTGAGATCGAAGAGCATTCCAGACGATGTCATAATATCTGCGGCAGAAGAACTCGCAGGTTACACAAAGAAGGATGGCACGCTTTCGGATGAACACATACTCCCGACTATGATGGATTGGGAGATTTACCCACTCGTGGCAGCCGCAGTCGGCGACAAGTGTGTGAAACTTGGCATCGCGCGCAAGAATTTATCGCGAAAACAAATACATAACAGGGCCGAGGAAATAATCAAAAAGTCAAAATCGATGATCGGTTCGTTACAAGAATCGAAATTCATCGAACCGTTTCCGAGTATTGGTAGGAGAAAGTGAATACATTGAGCAAGAAGTCTGGTCAAGAAGCAAGGGAAAGCGCGGAACTGAGATCTGGAGCAAAGAGTAGCGGCCCCGAAATCCGCGAAATAAAGCCGGATGAGGCAGAACACGCAGCGGCACTGATAGCCCGACTGAAGAGATTGAACGGCGAGTTCGATCCGTTGCTGAAGACATCGGATCGCGTGGAAGACTACGCGTTGAAGACGATCAAGAGCGCGATGTCTAACAAGGATTCCGTGGTGCTGGTCGCAACAACGGGCAATAAGATCGTAGGCGTGGTCAAGGCAGACCTCATAGATCGTGTCTTCTACGAACCACGACGAGAGGGCTCAATCGTTGAATTCTACATTCTTCCGGAGTATAGGCGCGGTAGTCTAGGAAAGGATCTCTTGGATGCTATTACTTCGGAACTCAAGAAACGCGGTGCGGTTCTAATCACCGCCGAGTTCCCGAGCCAGAACGAAATAGCAAAGAAATTCTACACGAAGCTTGGTTTCAGATCATTAACCAATGTGTACGCAAAGTAATTCGCTTACGTTCACGCACATCGGTCGAGGGACCGCGCGCTGTTAGGGTTAGACCAGCGTTGAGCGCCAAGCTGGACAGTGTTGTTGGAATTCTAAGAGAAGGCTTCTGTGTGGCTTTCACTGGATCTGGAATCTCCACAGCAAGCGGGATAAAGGATTACAGAGGACCAAATGGATTATGGAAGATATTCGACCCGAACGATTTCACAATAGACACGTTCAGAAGATCGCCTTCTGAATACTGGGCGAAAAGGATCGCCAGAAAGAGAGCCGGATTTGATCCATTACGCGCGAAACCCAATCCTGCACACTATTCGTTGAATGAGATGCAGAGAATGCAGGTAGTGAGGGAAATAATCACGCAAAACACTGACGGGCTACACCAGAAGGCTGGTTCAACAAGTGTGATTGAGCTTCATGGAACAGCCAGTCGCTGCATTTGTACGAGCTGTTTCAAGGTGTTCCCCGCCTTATGGGCCGACGAGTTCGCAGAGAGGAATTTGAGACCACCACTGTGTGACCTGTGCAGTTTGCCACTGAAACCGGATGTGGTGATGTTCGGCGAGTCACTGGATCCGAGGAATCTCGAGCTTGCCTCGCACGCAGCAATGAACTGCAAATCTATGATTGTGATAGGGACAACGGCTTCCGTCTATCCTGCTTCAATGTATCCGCGAATCGCGAAAAGAACAGGCGCAAAGATTATTGAGATAAACGCAGAAGAGACAGAGCTGTCTCGCGACATTGTCGATGAGAGCTTGATCGGGGATTGCTCAAGTATACTTCCTATGTTGGTTGATAAGCTGAGAAGATAGCGCCTTGACGGATCGACAATACTCGCGACTTATACACAAAAATAAGTAGAGCTAAAATACCGACCCTGCATCCACGTACCGGAATGTCTTTACTCTTCGGGAGCCCGACCCCGCCAAGAATAGCTGATCCTGCGCTTTTCTTCTTTGGGTTTATCTTCGGACTCGGTGTGGTTATTCTTGGAACCTTTGTGATTGACCGGCTGGGAACCGCGATGTTCAAACGAGGTTTCGCAAAGCCATTCTACATAAAGGGTCGCAGAGTCCATCACAAGTGCCTGTACTACATCGTACCAACAGCGTATGCGATACTTGCGGGATTGTTCATGTTCGGATATGTGCAGCCGATATGGAGTTCATTTTGGGAAAGGCTCGGATACGTTTTACTTTTGATCGCAACTACAATCGCAGTTGATTTCATCGGAGACAAGTTCTGGCCGAAGATTAGAATGAACGTAATACTGCACCACGAGTGGATCTACACCATTGTGCCACTGTTCATCTTTACCTACGTCGTAAATGTGATAGTCTGAGCTAGCATCAGATTTTGTCGAATCGTGTTAGTTCTGGAAAGCGTATTTAACCACTATTGACGAGTTTTTCCCGGTCTATGATACCTGTAGAAAAAATCCTACTGCCCGAAGTAATCGAACACGAGTACGAAATCGGATTTCTCGCGTCACTCGGTGCAAAATACTCGGGGAAGACGATCGGATTTGACATTGCCGAACCATCGTTTAACACTCCGGCGCACATAAAGAAAGCGATGGTTGACGCACTGAAGCGAAAAGATGCAACCCACTACACCCGGATAAGAGGATTACCAGAGTTTGTTACGGCAGTTTCGAAATTCTATTCGAGAAGGTTTGGAATCGACACAGATCCGATGAATCAGATTCTTGCCACAGTAGGAAGCGGTGAAGCGCTATACATTGTCTTTGCTTCAATGGTTGCAAAAGAGGATGAGTTCATAATTCCAAACCCGACATTTCCAAACTATGCTGCTCAGCTGCATTTGCACGGTGGAATCCCAAAGTTCGTAAAGTGCAAGGACGACTTTCATCTTGATCCTGCAACAATTGAGAACGCTGTCACAAAAAGGACGAAGGGCATAGTTTTGTGCACTCCCAACAATCCGACTGGTGCAGTCTACGACAGGAAAGAGCTTCAAGATGTTCTGAACATAGCCGAGAGGTACAATCTCGTGATCATCTCAGATGAAAATTACTCTCAGCTCACCTATGATGATAGATCGCATCAAAGTATCGGTTCTCTGCCCGGCGCGATGGAACGAGTTATCATAGTCAACGGTCTTTCGAAGACTTACGCAATGACTGGTTGGAGGCTTGGCTATGTACTGGCAAGGAGGGATCTAGTAGAACAGTTTGAGAAGTTGGCATACGAGATACGTGGATCGGTCAATACAGCGGTTCAGTATGCTGGCGTCGCTGCACTAAACGGCCCACAAAACGTCGTGAGAAAGATAGTCCGCGAATCAGACCGGAGAAGGAAGCTCTTGGTGAAGCTATTGAGGCAAGCAGGTTTTGAATGTCACATGCCAGAAGGAGGATACGAGACTTTCCCCAAAGTGCCAGAATCTCTCAGCGGCTCAATAGAGCTCACGAAATATCTTGCAGAAAAGGTTGGAGTGATAGTTAAGCCTGGCGTCTTTTTCGGACCGGACGGGGACAGATACTTTAGAGTAGTTTACTGTGTGGACGACAAAGTGATCAGAGAAGGAATGGCACGAGTGGCAAGAACCATGAATCCTTTGAGAAAACGCCTAGAGTCCGTAGCTTGATTTCAGGATCTGAGGTATGTCTTCGTACTTTGTTGCGAGCGGCACCTCTGAAATTTCAGTGAATGATGGGTAGTACTCTTTGAAGCCCACACCGGTTAGTATTGCACAAGCACTTTCGTCTCGTGCAATTTTGCCTTCCTGAACCGCCTTGGCTATTCCTGCAAGCGAAGTGGCTGAGGAGACTTCGCAGAATATTCCTTCTCTCTTTGCGATTTCGCGTTCCGCCGCAATTATCTCGTCGTCGGACAGGGCAACGCCGAATCCGTGAGATTCGCGCACTGCAACCAGAGAGTGTTCCGCGCCAAAATTGACCCTGAGTGCGCCAGCGACCGTCTGGGCCTTTCCGGTGTGAGGTACGAGAGTTGAGCCGCTCTGTACTGCTTGGACTGTTGGACTAGCCTCCTTCCCTTGGACGACCACCAATTTTGGTATTCTGTCAATAATATCGAGTGTCTTGAGTTCGCAGAACCCCTTGAAGATCCCATAAAGCAGGTCGCCACCGGCGGTGGGGACAAAGACATAATCCGGGACGGGACTGGATGCAATCTCATAAGCGATTGTCTTCATTGAATCGATAAGAAGCGGGTTGAATGTCACCCAGACAAAATGATTGAGCCAATCTGGGAGCGCCCTTTGGGTCATGGAAAGCACATCAAATAGTGATTGTTCTGTCTTAAACAGATCACGGACGCGCAGAAGCTTTGCGCCATACATAGATATCTGACCTAGCTTTGACGCTGTAGAGTCTTCCCTGATCAATACTAGGCACGGGACTTCAGCTCTGGCCGAGTATGCGGAAACTGCGGCTGCAGCATTCCCCGACGAAGCAAGGAAGACTCCTTTCTTTCCCCACTCTTTAACAAGAGAAAGACCAAGAGATCCAATCCGATCTTTGAAAGCACCGGTTGGGTTCTGGCCCTCAAGTTTGCACCACAGGTTCTTTACGCCGATGCTTGCTCCGTAATTCTCTGCAAGCACGTAGGGTGTCCACCCTTCGCCTAGAGAGACAATGTTTTGTTCAGAAACTGGTGGCAGCAACTCCTTGAATTGCCAAATTGACTTTCCTCTATGATGAACGTCGATACTCGCGTCTTCCAAATTGTACTTGGCGGTCAAGAGACCTTGGCACTTGTCGCATCTCGAGTGTGTCTGAGCAGGGTGGTGTTTACCACAGGAAATGCATTCGAGCCAGAGAAACCGATTCTTATATGTCATGACCTTCACTATGTTGACTTGCCCTAATGTTAATGTTTGCTTTAAAGAGCGCTCGTATAGACTCGCGTTATTGAATTCATTTCAATCAGCAGGGCATCAGATTATGAGGCCTTCTTTCTCTTTTTGCATCTCTTTGAATCGTTGAATATGGAAACTGGAAATGTCCAGAGAGGTTCTCTTTTTGAGCAGCAATTCCGCCATCAACTCTCCAACAGCAGGTGAGTGCATGAATCCGTGCCCGGCGAAACCAGCACAGCAGTAGAGGCCCTGAATTTCCGGAATTGCGCACATGATCGGGTTTGCGTCAGGAGACATTTCATAAAGCCCCATGTTTGCGTACGAAATTGTGGCGTTTGCAAGAGCTGGGATCCTGTATATGGCCTTTTCCATGATTTTCTCGTCCATGCCTGCTGGGAAAACGAGGTCGAAACTTGAAACAGTCTCCTGATTGTCTGACATTATCATGCCCTTTCCTTCCCTGCCAACTGCGAGGGTTGAATCGACATCGATTATCAATGGAATGACTGGCGGGATACCGTCGGTGAAGCTATGTGTCACAAGTATCTTGCGCGGATATGGTTTGATTGGTATGTCTACTGTCGCTAGACGTCCTACGAGTCCAGAATACGCGCCAGCGGCAATGACTACTTTTTCAGTTGAAATCTTTCCTTGAGTTGTATTGAGACCAGTGACTCTTCTACCTGCTATTTCTATCCCAGTCACTTGAGTGTTTTCATAGAACTCGGTTCTGAGCTCCTTGGCTTTCGAAACGTAGCCTTGGTGAACAGCGTACGTAGAAGCGTGACCATCTTCCCGGCAGAACGTACCACCCAAGATCCCTTCAAAATTGTAAAACGGGTAACTGCGAGACAACTCTTTCCAAGAGAGTAGATCAACTGCGACACCAAGTCTTCTTTGCATCTCTCGATTCCTTCTGAGCTGTTCAAGCGATTCTTCTTTGGAAGCTATGAAGATGTAGCCGTCCTTGTGTACTAGCGGATCGTAACCGGTCAATTCTTTGAACTTGTGAATTATGTCAATGCTTCTCTTACTGAGTTCAACGCTGAGCTCGCTGGAAAACTGGTGTCGGAAACCCCCGAGAGCAGCGGAGGTGCTTCCGCTTCCTGCTTCCGATCTGTCAAAGACTGTTACGTCATTTAACCCCTCAATTGCAAGATTGTAAGCAATACTGGCGCCGATTATTCCAGCGCCTATAATCGCAACTTGCGTTGCTTGCTTCATTTCTCAATCGATCCAGCGCTTACAGTATATCAGTAAAATGCCACTACATCGAAAGTCAGAAGACATTCCAAGCGATGCACCAAGTTGAGACATTTGGACTAATCTTGACCACGTAGTAAGGGTGCGATTGCTTTTGACACTTGGCAAAAGTAAAATACGTTGGTTGTGGAGTGTTGGGCGTGCGAATAAGGACTGCCTCGTTACTTCGATCAATTGATCGACTGAAGGATAGATTCCACGCAAGGAATCTGAATTTCGTGAATGGAATTGGCTGGTTTGCTAGCTTGGCGGTTTCATCGGGCAAGTCTACGTTTCTCACACTGTTGCTCTTGATAGGATTCGTGCTCCACTTTGCCGCCTTTCAATTTGAGGCTCTTGTTCTATTGGGGTTTTGCACCGTGCAGCTGCTCTTCTGCAGAGCCGCCAATGCTTTTTTCAGATTCTTTAGGATTTGATTCATGTTCGAAAGCACGAAAGGAACCGGCGGTCATTGGTTTCCATAATTCGTTTGCCTATTCAGATTGTGGTATACATTTATTGATGTGTATTGATTACTCACTTTGTACGCATTAGGAACCATGATGTGAAGTTCCAGTGCGCAAGGAGAAAATGAAGTTACTAGATGTCATCAGATAACCCAGACATTCGCCAACAAGTGGAAGCCAACAGGGGGACGTTAAAGAAATTAGAGCTTCTCGTTCCAGGCTTGAGAGGTTACAGGCAGAAAGAAGATATTCGCGTTTCTGATAGTCTTTTGAGAAACCAGGTTGCGGATAAGCTCGATCTCGTCAAGGGCAATCTTGAATCTCTGCGAAAGCAAATGGTCAACAGTGGGGATTTCAACAATCTTACTAGCATCGGCTCGCTGATCTCACAAGTCCAACAGCTCGGAGGAGAAATTAGGCATTCACAGCAAGGATACTCTGGTTTCGCAGCAACATTCCAGATAAATGAGGACAGGCTCAACAAGCTCTATGAATACGACTATGATGCGGTCAACTCGTCTATCCAGCTAATGAATGTGACCTCGCCGGCCTCGATGATCTATGACCCTGCCAGTCCCGCATCAATTCAAAGTTCAATAGTACAGGTTTCGAGTCTAATCAGCGCGTTCAAACAGAAATGGGCACTGAGAATGGAAGCGATTGAGAACATAGCATTGAAGTAATTGGAGTTAGTGAAGTAGTAAAATGTTCGGAAAGAAAGGAGGAGAAATCCCTGCAAAGGGAGGGAGCGTACTTGGCTCCATAACTATCAATTGGGAAGACCAGTACAAACAGGGCAACGTAATGTGGAAGGTGCCACGCCTCATCAGACTCAACGATAACATAGTCGTAAGAGAAGACGAAATAGCGGTGTTCTACAGAGACGGGAAGGTCTTGACCTATTTTGATCAACCAAATAGATACGCCCTAACAGATTTCAACGCACCTATAGTGGGTGGGTTACTGAAGTTTTTCACTGGAGTCCAGCAACAGGCCGAGGTCTATTACCTTCAGAAGCGCTTCATGGATGGCAAATTCGGTAGTACTCAGCCTTACCAGTTCACGGACCCAACTTTTGGAATAGTCAACCTGCGAGTCTATGGCGAATACAGGTGGCGCGTATCATCGCCTGAAAATTTCATCAACCAATTCGTAGGCACTTTTGCACTGGAAACATCCGATCAGGTGGAATCAAGATTGAAGGAGCAATTGCTCATTCTCATCTACAACGCTCTTGGAAAGATGAAATCTCAGGGATTGAAAGTCACCGACCTCGCTGCCAATTTGACAAATATTGAGCAGGTCGTACTTTCGACGAGCTCTGACAATTTCGCACAATATGGCGTAGAGATCAACAAAATCTCTGGGCTAACAATCAGCTTGCCCGATGAAGTTCAGAAGGCAATCGACACACGATCCGAAATGTCGGTCCTCGGCGTGAACTACATGCAGTATCAGACCGGCCAAGCGATCGTCGATGCTGCCAAGAACCCGAGTGGTGCGGCTGGGGCCGGAGCTGGGATTGGAGTCGGTCTGGGTGCAGGAATGGGGATGGGCTATGCATTTGGAGGCCAGATGGCACAGGGTATGACGCAACCTCAGACAAAATCTTGCCTGAAATGCGGCTCAATAATTCCAGCAAACAATGCATTCTGCCCGAACTGTGGGGCCAGTCAAGCACCAGCGGTTCAGCAGCCAGCTCAGACGGTGGCATGTGCAAAGTGTGGCTCGCAACTCCAACCGGGTGTAAAATTCTGCCCAAACTGCGGTACTCCGGTAGCGCAGAGCCAGGAGAAGGCTTGCCCGAAGTGTGGTAGCATCATGAAAATGCCTTCAAAGTTCTGCCCGAACTGTGGGGCAGCACTGTAGGAGATGCAGATTATGTACTGTATGAAATGCGGAGCCCAAGTTCCCGACGACGCTGAATTCTGTATGAAATGCGGCGCCCCGATGAAGGGCCAAGAACAAGCCACTCAGACCAGTTCGACCACTTCGACGAGAGTCATAGCTGCACAGGGAGCGACATCACTAAAGTGCCCCAATTGTGGTGCACCGATCACTCCAAAGTTTGGGGAGATGGTCATAACCTGCGAGTATTGCGGAAGTGGCATCACCCTTGGAACAGAGGGATGGACGGGCATCTCCAAACAATCGATGCTTCCACTCAAAATTGCAACAGAGGACGATGTGCTGGCGAGAACTCACAAGATGTTGGATCACGGTTTGTTGCACAGGCATCTACAGGAAACTTCGACCGTCGAAGAAGCTAGTCTGAGCATTGTGCCTTACTGGATGATTTCTGTCTCAGCGAGGACCTCAATCGTTGCCATTGACGCAGCTGCTGAAGTTGGCACAGTTGCCACAACTGCGGCGTTGTTTGGAGCTATGGCTGCCGGCATGGGCAACCAACGTGGCGGTGGATTCGGCGGAGGATTGTTTGAAGGCGCTGTTCTGGGTTCTGTAATGGGAGGAGGTATGGGCGGAGGAGGCGGCGTCAAAAAGACCTATGAGCTCGATGAGAACTACAACTATCCGGTAGTCGCCCTAAAGGCACTAACCGAATACCAGCCCAGAGACTTTCAATTTGCACTGGATGAACGAACGCTGTTCGATGTCAACAAGATTCCAAAGGGACTCAAGATACTCAACGGCGATGTGAGCGAGGAAGCGGCGAAGTACCAAGCAAAGACGCTGGTAGACCAGCTCCAGTCACAAAAGGCTCACTCTCAGCACCATATGATTCAGCAAATACACACTGATGAGGATGTGGCGGACGGAGAACTGTTGTATGTGCCAGTGTGGTTTGTCAGATTCGATCACAAGGGAAAGAAGATTATCCTAGTTGTTGACGGCAATTCTGGAAATCCAATCAACAGCATTGGCCTCTAGACGAGTTCGAAACAGAACTGGAAAATCGCCAAAGACCAGCCGCCCGATGTCGTGACCGGCGGCTAATTCACTATGAACTGCAACAACAGGATTCTTTTGATACTGCGGCTTTGAGGACAAGTCGTGGCCGAGAGGCTGTTTGGATCCGGCTCCGCCACGAGTAAAGAGGTGTCCGAAAAGATCTAAGCCAATCCAACCGGCTTGCTCGCTTCCAGATCGTAGCAATGCCTGCATTCGAGATCGAATCTGTCCGTTCTCTCATTCAGATGATAATACCCAACCTCTCTGACCTCTAACGGCCTGCCACATCTGGAGCATTGGTTCAATGCCCGAGCCATTTGTCTCTAGTGGTTTATGGCAGTACTAGGGATAAATCCTTTTTCTATTGATAAGCCCGGCCCCACATTTCTTCTCAATAGACCAAGAGGCCAGCTTCTTTGAATTAGGGCCAAAATGACGGCAATTGCTAATTTGGCATAATTGGCCCGCGTCTGGATGAGAATAATCTCATTGATGCGTTTCACCAGTGCCCACGACTCTTGACGGGCAAAAGCAGTAAGTCCTAAGCAAGTCCGCGTACAATGCGAGAAATGCGATCCGAAGAATCTCGACCAGAGAAGGTTCTTCTCGGTACTTCTGGTTGGTCATACAAGGAGTGGGAAGAGATATTCTACCCCAACGCGAAGACTCCAAAACTTACCTATTATTCGAGAATATTCCGAACGACCGAAATTGACTCCACCTTCTACGCATATCCAACTAAGGGATTGGTCTTCGGTTGGGCAAAGAATACCCCTACTGGTTTCGAGTTCTCGGCGAAACTTCCAAAGCTGATAACACACGACAAGAGGTTGGATCTCGAGAGCGGGGTCGAAATGGATCTTTTCGATTCCCAGATCTTCTTGCGCCGCTGCAAGATTCGAACAAGTTAGGGCCTTTGTTGATACAACTTCCCCCAGCTTTTATGCAAGAGAAATCTCGGTGCTGGAAGATTTTCTCAAGGTTCTTCCAAAGAATTACCGATTTGCAATTGAGTTTAGAAATAAGTCTTGACTCAAATCAGCAAAATCGATCAAGCTGCTGAGAGAACGGCGTGTCTAACACCATAGTCGATGAACCGCTGCTTCCCGTCGACCTAACCACGGCCGCCGATTTTGCATTCATTCGCTGGCACGGCCATGGGAAAAGAGTTTGGTACGATTATGCCTACTCGAAGGAGTAGATCTCTTCATAGGTGGAGCGAGTGAAGAAGGTATCTGCAGGCGTGAAGAAAGTTTACGGATACTTCAACAATCACTTTCATGGTTACGCTGTAGAAAATTCATTGGAACTTCTCGAAGCTGCGGGGCTCGCTTCAGAACTCCAAAGAGACGCTCTCAAGCAAATTCATGATAAGAGAAGAGAAAGCGAGTACTCTCATCTAGTTCAGAACAGAAGCGATGGTGGGAGTCGAAAGCCATGTCTTGACAGAACGAATGAGCTAGTGAACCTACTTTAGAAATTTCACAAACCATTCGCTCGCAAGTCTTGAAACCTGCTCGAGAGTGCCTGGTTCCTCGAAAAGATGCGTAGCCCCAGGAACTATTTCCAGCCTTTTCTCACAGTCCAGTTGGTCAAAAGCAATTCTGTTCAATTCGATAACCTCTTCATCGTTTCCGCCCACAATGAGAAGCGTCGGCGCGCTCACTTTCTTCAGATGCTTCATTGCCATATCGGGCCTTCCACCTCGAGACACTATTGCTGATATCGACTCGGAGGGAAGAAGGGTCGAAGCTATCAGTGCAGCCGCCGCACCAGTACTCGCACCGAAATACCCAATCTTGAACGACTTTGTATCGCGTTTATCGAGAATCCACTTTGTCGCGTCGACCAACCTTTTTCCGAGCAGAGGAATGTCGAAACGATTCTCGTAGTTACGATCCTCGACTTCGGTGAGCAGGTCGAAGAGCAAAGTGCTCAGGTTTGCCTGACGCAAGACCCTTGCCACAAAATTGTTTCTGGAGCTGAACCTACCGCTGCCGCTGCCGTGAGCAAATATGACTATTGACTTTGAATTCTTAGGGATTCCGAGAAGTCCCTCAAGTTGAACCGATCCGGATGGAATCCTTACAGATTCCTGCTCGCTCTGCTCTACCATCTTCTCAACCTTTCCTTTGATATCTTCTTCATTCTAATCTAACCTTTCACTACCGCAATCGGGGTCAATCGACACACCTTGCTTGCGATCCCCACTTTGTCAGAGACTTCGGCGACCGCATCGACATCCTTGTAAGCCCCTGGTGCCTCTTCCACAACTCCCTTCCGGCTCGCTGATTCGAGTATGATTCCACGCTCTTCGAGTGCCTGTATGACCATCGGATATGGATAGGCACGTGTCGCTGCCGCCCTCGATAGAAACCTACCTGCGCCATGGGCTGTTGAACCGAAGCTTGCATCGAGCGACTTTTCCTGCCCCAGCAAAACCCACGAAGCGGTACCCATCGACCCAGGAATGAAGACTGGCTGTCCAATGCTCCTGTAGGCAATTGGGATCTCCTCACTTCCCTTTGGGAATGCCCGTGTCGCTCCCTTGCGATGGACGAATACCTTCTCCTTTTTCTTTGGATTGTCGAAATCCACAGAATGCTCTTCCACCTTGCAAATGTTATGAGCAACATCATACACCAGATTCATACCGAGATCGGATTCGCTCAAGCCGAGGGCTCTTTCGAATGCTCTTCGCACGCTATTCGTTATGAACTGACGGTTTGCCCACGCGTAATTCAGAGCGGCTCCCATGGCCAGGCGGTAGTCTTCAGCCTCCCTCGAACCGGCTGGAGCGCAGGCGAGTTCTCTGTCCGGCAACTCTATCTTGTATTTGTCTGCGGATCTCTCAACTATGCGAAGATAGTCGCTGCAAACCTGGTGACCAAGTCCCCTACTTCCGGTGTGTATGAGAACGCAGATCTGGTCTGGAGATTTAAGTCCCATGGAAGTTGCTGCATTTTGATCGAATAACTGGTTGACTGTTTCAATTTCCAGAAAATGGTTTCCAGAACCTAGAGTCCCAAGCGATTTCGCGCCCCTCTTCTTTGCGAGATCGGACACCTTGGAAGGATCACTGTGCTGCATCTTTCCATTTTCTTCGCAAAACTCTCTGTCCCTCGAAGTGGCGTAGCCATTGTCGATGGCCCAGTTGATTCCCTGTGACAATACTCTGTCCAGTTCCGATGTCGAAAGACTGATGGCTCCGCTGCTGCCCAATCCCGAGGGTACCGCGTCAAAGATTGTTCTGACCAGTGTCTGCAGCTTTGGTCGAATGTCCTTTTCTCGAAGATTTGTGATAATTAGGCGCACGCCACAGTTGATGTCGTACCCAACTCCGCCTGGCGAGATGATGCCGGTCTCGAAATTGGTGGCAGCGACACCTCCGATCGGAAAGCCGTACCCTTCATGTCCGTCTGGAAGGACAATGACATGCTTTCTTACTCCTTTGAGGTAGGTCACGTTGACCGCCTGATCTATCGTTCTGTCAGTCTCCATTTTAGCCAGCAGGTCATCGCTTGCATAGATAGTGACCGGGACCTGCATTCCCTCCTTCGCTGAGGAAAGGATTCTGTGTTCAACCTGGCTGATCTTTTGCATCTCGTATTTCATTTCGCATCATCTGGGTCCAAAAATTGTGCTTCTAACTTGAGATATGAAGAAAACTATCTGCTCTTAAATTGCCTGTGCTTGCCTTCTCGCTGAATCACTTGCTTTGAGAATCTTTACGACTTCTTCATCCTCCACCTGCTCGAAGTTTTCATAAAATTCACCGATGGCGTAGAATATTTCTGGGGTGCTCAAGCAAACTACCCGATCTACCTCACTTTGAAGTTCCTGGAAAGTCTCTCGAGGAGCTACAGGTACAGCAATAATCAAGAGCGCGGGATTCTTTCTCTTGATGGATTGGACAGCTGCCCTAATCGTGTAGCCTGTTGCGATACCATCGTCCACGATCACCACAATGCGGTTTTCCAGCGAAGGATACGGCTTGTCTCCCCGGAATTTCTTCAACCTCTCCTTGATTAGTTTGGCCTGCCGCTTTGATTCCTCGAGCAGGTAACTTTCACCAACTCCATACGAGGTGGCGAATTCACGATCGGTTATCAGCTCGCCATCTTGGGTCACCGATCCAATGGCAAATTCTGGGTTACCTGGCGCGCCGACTTTCCTTGTGATTATCAGATCCATTTCACAATCCAGAAAGTCCGCAATTTCCTTGGCCACCGGCACTCCTCCGCGTGGAATGGCCAGGATGATAGGATTTTTCCCCTTGAGGTCCTTCAGTGCCTGAGCCAGGCGCAGTCCTGAATCCTTTCTGTCTCGGAATATCATGCTTATTCACTCTAGAAATAGGCAGGAAGGAAACGGGCCTCCCTGAAACTCTCGGCCAGGCTTCCTTCAATTGGTATCTTTACACCGCAGAACTTGCAGTTGTTGTGCGCGTCCAGATGCCAACCGGTAATTTCTGTGCTGAATCTTTCCACTACGACTTTGCTGCACACTGGGCAGTATGTGTTCTCAAACGGATGACCTGGAACATTCCCTAGGTAAACGTACTTCAATCCCTCTTCCTTGGCGATCTTGTGATGTGCTTCAAGAGTTTCAACGGGGGTTTCCGGGAAATCCATCATCTTGTACGATGGAAAGAACCTGAGAAAGTGAACTGGCATCTCCGGTCCGAGATTGTCATAAATCCATTTCGAGAGACGTCTTGCTTCCAGAAGATCATCGCCGACATTTGGCACGACTAGATCGGTGATTTCCACATGTATATTCGTGCGTCGCTTCGCATCAAGTAGTGTCTGGAAGATAGGCTCGGCATCCTGAATTCCGATGTATTTTCGGACGAAATTTCTTTCACCATTTCCTTTGAAATCGACAGTTATGCAGTCAAGGAAACTTCCCATCATGCTGACTGCCTCCGGAGTAGCGTAACCATTTGAGACAAAGATGTTGAACAGTCCTCTCTTGTGAGCTTCTACTCCGATGTCTTTGGCAAATTCGATGAAGATTGTTGGCTCATTATAAGTGTAAGCAATCCCTTGGCAGTCTTGGGAAGAAGCAAGTCGGGATACATCTTCTGGAGCCACATCTATTCCTCCAACTTTTCTTCGTTGAGAAATGTCGTAGTTTATGCAGTACCTGCAGAGGAAGTTGCAGCCGCTTGTTCCAATCGAGAAAATCCTCGTTCCCGGCCTGTAGTGTGAAACTGGTTTTTTCTCAATTGGATCGATGTGGCCGACAAAGATTTTGCCGTATGTGAGAGAGTAGAGCTCGCCTCCAATGTTTTGCCTCATTCCGCAAAGCCCAATCTGCCCTTCCTGCAACTGGCAGTATCGTGCACATGCAGTGCACTTGACCCTGATTTGAGTCATAGGCGCGTAGAGCTCTGCGAGTTTCACAACTAGTTATCAGCTCTCTCTTGCTAGATCAGGTTCCCAGCGCGATAAAAACTCGGGAGCTGATTCTCAAATTTGGTAATAATCGAGGCAGATAATAATGGCTGGACACCAGATAACAGTGAAATCCAATGCTCAACGTCGCAGTGAGAGTGAAGGCCTTCATGAACAGAGACCTGGTGTCCATCGATGCCAGCAGAACGATCAAGGAGGCTGTAAAAAGAATGGTCAAGGCGGAGATTGGTTCAATTGTGATCACAAATGATGGAGTTCCGGTCGGCATTGTGACCGAGCGTGACGTGCTCAAACGCACGCTGATGGCCGCAAAAAGGCCCAACCGTCCAGTGCGCGAGATTATGAGCACACCGCTGATTACTATTGATTCGCTTGCCACCATTGGAGAGGCTGCTGAGCTAATGACCAACAGGGAGATCAGGCGACTCCTTGTCACAGAAAAGGACAAGGTGGTGGGAATAGTCACTCAGCGGGATATCCAAAGAGCACTGCTGGATGCATTCAACACTCTGGTGCTGAGCTGAGAACTCGCTTCTTTGTGATAATCCTACTTGGGCCTCTTGTTATTCTCATAGTTGAGAAATGTGTTCGTAATTTAATTACACCGTCGGCTCGATTAATATCGTCATCAGCGAGTAGACGTCTGTCTTCGACTGGTGTACTGGCGGTCGAACTGTTTGGCGAACGCAAAAGAAGGCTCCAAAGATGAAGAAAGAACACTGACCGTTGCGGAGGCTAGCAAGAATGATGTCGGTCGGCGAATCGCAAGAATAGATCCAAAGGCAGCAAAAGATCTGAATCTTTCCTCCGGAGACGCAATAGAGGTCAGAGCCGGCAACAAGAAGACCTCCGTGCTCAACTGGCCGGCCTATCCACATGATACGGGAAAGGGTCTGATAAGGATGGACGGCTACACCAGAAGCAGATTGGATGTTGGCATCAATGACAGAGTGACAATCAAAAAGATTCAAGTGAAGGAGGCACAGCATCTTACACTTGCCCCAACTGAACAGCTCAGGATAACTGGAGCCGAAGAATATTTGGGGCGGTTGCTTGAGGGACAGCTAGTCACCAAAGGTGATATGATTCCTCTTTCAATCATGGGGCAGCGGATTGATCTCGTAGTCGTTACAACGGCCCCAGCGGGGGCAGTTATTGTTACCGATTCGACCACGGTGAGTGTCTCGGAAGAAGTTGCCAAAGAAGCAGGACTTCCGTCGGTGACGTATGAGGACATTGGGGGGCTAGGTGATGTGGTGACCAAGGTACGCGAAATGATCGATCTTCCTCTCAGGCATCCAGAGCTCTTCAAGAGATTAGGCGTTGAAGCACCAAAAGGTGTACTCCTTTATGGACCTCCGGGGACGGGAAAGACTTTGCTCGCCAAAGCTATCGCAAATGAAACCAGTGCGAACTTTTACTCGATTGGGGGGCCAGAGATCATGAGCAAGTACTACGGCGAGAGCGAGGCAAGGCTGAGGGAGATATTCAAGCAGGCCGATGATAACGCTCCTTCAATTATTTTCATTGACGAACTTGATTCGATAGCGCCAAAGAGAGAGGAAGTTACTGGCGAAGTCGAGAGGAGGGTAGTTGCACAGTTACTTTCTTTGATGGATGGCCTTTCTTCAAGGGGAAAGGTCGTCGTAATCGGAGCCACAAACAGAGTAAACGCAATCGATCCTGCTCTGAGGCGCACCGGGAGGTTTGACAGAGAAATCGAGCTCCGAGTTCCAGATCGGGACGGAAGGCTAGAGATTCTTCAGATACACACGAGAGGAATGCCTCTCTCAAAGGATGTCGACCTTGAGAGACTTGCCGACACCACGCACGGCTTTGTTGGTTCTGATATTGCTGCGCTTGCAAAGGAGGCTGCAATGCGTGCGCTCAGGCATATTCTGCCAAGCATAGACCTATCGGCTGAAAGTGTACCGAGTTCTGTCTTGAACAAGATAATCGTTTCGATGCAGGATTTCACTGATGTTTTGAAAGAAATGGAGCCCTCGGCCATGCGCGAAGTGTTCATCGAGGTTCCAAACGTTGGGTGGAAAGATGTGGGAGGACTTCAAGATCTGAAGCAGGAGCTCATAGAGGCAGTCGTCTGGCCTCTGAAATACCATGGCCTTTTCTCACGCACTGGCGCGAGTCCTCCAAAGGGAATTTTGCTTTACGGCCCGCCTGGGACGGGCAAAACGCTACTTGCAAAAGCAGTCGCAAACGAAAGCGAAGCAAATTTCATCAGCGTCAAGGGACCTGAGCTCCTTTCAAAATGGGTCGGGGAGTCGGAAAAAGGAGTAAGAGAAATCTTCCGCAAGGCAAGACAGGCATCTCCATGTATCATCTTCTTTGACGAAATAGACGCAATTGCGCCGGTGAGAGGCGGCGATTATGGAGATTCCAGGGTGACCGAGCGCGTGATTAGTCAGCTACTGACGGAGCTCGACGGTCTCGAAGCTCTAAAGGACGTCGTGGTGATGGGGGCTACCAACAGACCAGACATCGTAGATACCGCCCTCCTTAGACCCGGGCGATTCGACAGGCTCCTCTATGTGCCGGTGCCCGACCTAAACGCGAGATTGGAAATCATCAAAATTCATTCGAGGAACATGCCACTGTCGGAGAATGTTGACCTGAAGCGGCTCGCCGAGATCACTGACGGCTACACGGGCGCCGACATTGCATCCTTCCTTTCTGCTGCATTGATCAACGCTATGCGAGAGTACCTGTCAAAATATGAGGATCCAAAGATCGCCGAAGCGCACGCACAGGAACTGAAGGTGACCGCTGCACACATTGATGCGGCCATGAAGAAAATTCGACCGCTTTCGAAGCAGGAAATGGATTGGTACAGAAGCATGACCGAGCAGTTCGGTAAGCCAATGCTGACGAGGGAAAGCATTCGCGCGGGTGTCACCTAAGTCGCATACGAGCAGAGCATTATCAGTTTTGAAGATCGCCTTTCTGATTTAATAGAGTCGTAACGCCAGTTTCGACTCGGTGTCAGGATGTCCGACGATTGGTGGGAGGATTGGATGAGGGCGCGCAGAAGAAGACGACCCGAGCCTTGGGATTTCTTTGGTTATCCGGACGATTTCTTGCGCGAACTGGATAGACAGCTCGAAGAAGAGTTCAACTGGATAACGAAGCACGTTCCCAAAGACTTGGTCAGGGAAAAGACGACGAAAGAGGGAGTAACTCGCGAGTTTGGGCCTTTCGTTTATGGATATTCTGTCACAATAGGTCCTGACGGGAAACCCGTGATCAGGGAATTCGGAAATATGAAGCCCGGTATTCCTTCTGGAAAACCAGCGATGCAGCTCAAGTCGGAAAGAGAACCCGTCGTTGACGTGATCGACCTTGAGAATCAATTAAAGGTGGTGGCAGAGCTGCCGGGAGTGCGCAAGGAAGATATCAACCTCAGCTTGGATGAGAAGAGTCTCACAATCAAAGTGGACACAGAGAAACGCAAGTACTTCAAAGAGCTGGAACTACCAGCAGAAGTTGTCGCTGGCTCGGCTAGCGCCACCTACACCAACGGAATACTCGAAGTCACTCTAGACAAGAAATCAAAAGAGCCTTCCAAGAAAGGGACGCAAGTCAAGATCGAGTGAGGGGGCAGTCTGATCTCCCCTGCTGATCTCGAACGTCTAGTGCCTAAATCGAGCGAACCTAGTGTGCGTGTTCTTCTTCCACGTGTGACTCTTCACAATTTATTGCTTCGGTCTCAGTCGCATAGTAGGCTCCACACTCTTCGCATACGTATCTGACAACGTGCGTCTTGCTGTCCATCCTTTCGATTGGCATGTTTTCACCTCTATCTTCTTCTGCGCCTGACAGCCGCGGGTCTTCGAACTTGGAATTGTTCGCTTTCTGGAATTAGACCTGCATCAGTTCTTTCCCGTTTTCTTATGCCCTGGTGTTTGGATATCAGCTTCTTCCCCCAGTTCTCTATGTAATCGAACGCATCAGGCAACTCGTACCTGAATACGCTGTAGCTGTGACGCCAGTATGGGGACATAATGAAAATGCTGACGCGATATTTCTTCCTTGCGGCTTTTGTTTCACCAGCCTTTATGATGGCCCTTGCCTCTGTCATCTCGGGAAGTCCGCGCCTCAGTAATTGAACTACGCGCTGGAATTTCTCTCTGGCAGCTTCTGCTTCGAACGGGTCCTCTGGCAAGCCAATGATGTACATTGGAATCTCGTCGGCGGCCCTTGGTTTGAGGAGCAGTTTCATAAAATCGCGGTATGTTATGATCCCCTGTACTTCGTCCATGTTGGTTATGATGGAGTAATTTGCCGAAGCTCTATTCATGTTATCAAAAACGGCGTTGAGCGAGTCTTTCGCGTCGTTTGTCACCACTCTTGAAGATGCGAAATCAGCAACCGGAATGTCCAAGCGTCCGAGGCGCCAGTCCACCTGGCTCCTTAGTTGATCCACTGGTGGAAGTGTGCTCGAAACAATCGCTTCAGAAGTGATCACTCCAAAGAGTTTCCCTTCCTTGAGTATTGGAATCTGGTCTATCTTTCGGCGCCGCATGATCTGTCTTGCCTTTGAGACGTTGTCGCTAGCATCGACGCAGATGGGATTGGAAGTCATGATTGCTGAAGCGTCGAATTTTGATTCGGACTCGAGCAACTTTTTGACTATTGAGTGAGAATTGATCTGACCCTTGAGCTCCTCTCCTTCGTATATCGGCAACGATCGAATTCTGTACTCAAACATCAGGGTGGCCGCATCACTCACAGTGTTGTACTGGTTGAGGCGTGGAACGTAACTCATGAGGATGGAGATCTTCATCGTGGTGATGTCCCTGACATTCAATATGTCTCTAATTGTGATCATCGCTGTCTTTTCTGGCTCTTCGATGAAGACCTCATAGAGCTTGGATTCCATCATACGTCCGATAGCTCTTGATGCAGTATCCGTTGAGCTAAGAGGTTTGACGGGCTCCATCAAGTCAATCACAGAGAGATCTTTCACCTTGCTTGGAGTTTGCAAAATCTTCCCTTTCGCTAGAAAATTAAGACTGGGCTTCTTTTAACGTCGTAAGACGATTCTCAAAATCGGTAATGAATCATCAGTGAGGTCGAATGCGAGAATCCGAACTGGCGTTTTCCAAATTTGGCCATTTTCCTTTCTTGATGTAGTCCTTCCCCAGCCTCAAGAGTGCTGTTTCGAGACAAACGAGGTCGTACCTGCCTTTGCTTGCAAATTTTTCCAAATTCCTTATTTTCAGCCTGCCCATTGCAAGCTTAACCAGTGGTGATGGCTTGGGGTGTGCCTTCATCCAAGAATATCTCATCTCGCGCAAGAAGATCGAAACAGTAGTATCACCGATCCCTTTGCCTAGGGCCTTTAATTTCAATTCTAGATCCAGACTGTCTTTGGCCTCTGAATGAAGCCTGTTCAGGTCACCATCGTAAAATTTTTGCAGGTTCCCGAAAATGACCAAGAGCCTTTCAGCTGTGCTAAAGTCGTATCTTGTGTATCCTCCTTCGTCCAGGATCGAGACAAGACCCTCCCATCCTGTTTTCAAAATAGTTGTGGAGTCTAAGACTCCTTCGGATTTGAATGTTCTATAGGTTTCAGTCGCCGAAGATTCCCTGATTGGTTTGCCATAAAGGATCGAGGCTAAGAACCACTTTACTGCCTCATCGTTTCTTCCTGACTTGATGTCAATCCCGAGCAGTTCCGAGTAAGGTTGCCCATACTGCTGCACGAATTGCCGTAGCTTCATTTCAGCTGTCATTGGTTTCTTGACTCACGTCTAGCGAATCAGATTCTTTGAACTAGTGAACTGCGGTTCTCCTATTATTTAATCCCGAATGTCGTTTTTCACTTCTGAGAAACAGAATCTCTAACGGAGATCGGGTTAACTATGAGTGTTGGTCCCACATAATTGCAGATTTGTCTTCAGAACCTAGCGAGGAGAACATGGTGTCTCGACTGCTTCGCTCTTCAGAACCTTCGATTCGGTACAAGGCACTTGTCGGCTTATTTGGCGTCGATCCGCAATCTCGAGGCGCCGTCGAACTGGGGGAAGAGATTAGGCGGTCGTTGCGAGTGCGTACATTACTCTCGGAAAAAGAAAAAGACGGGCGAATACGTTATCACCCATACTCAAAGTGGTACGGGGCTCACTGGATACTTGCGACTCTTGCCGATCTCGACTATCCTCAGGAAGATGAGTCGCTGATTCCGATGAGGGATCAGGTCTACGAATGGCTTTTTTCCCCGGAGCACACGCGCGAAACAAAGCATCACCATGTCTACTCAGCACCGTACAAAGTAGTCACAGGCAGGCCTCGAATCCACGCTTCACTGGAAGGTAACGCTCTATTCTCTTCACTAAAGCTTGGAATATGGAATGAGAGAACAGACGAGCTGGCAGACCGACTCGTAAGCACGCAATGGGAAGACGGCGGCTGGAACTGCGACAAAACACCTGGTGCAAATCACTCGTCATTTAACGAAAGTTTAATCCCCCTCCGAGGACTACTTTACCATGCCAAGATAAGAAAAAGTCGCTCATCGTTTCAAGCGGCGAAAAAGGCGGCAGAGTTCTTTCTTAAGCGCAAGCTCTTCCGAACGCTGCATGACGGAACAATCATCTCGACTAAATTTTTGGAACTTCACTATCCTTGCTACTGGCATTATGACATACTCTTTGCCCTGAAAGTCATGACAGAAGGGAGTTACATAAGAGATCCTCGCTGTAAGGAAGCTCTAAATCTTCTAAAATCGCGTAACCTGTCTGACGGAGGGTTTCCTGCGGACAAGAAATTTTACACGGTGACCAGAGACTTGCGCGCGGGACGCTCTCTTGTGGACTGGGGTGGTGTCGGTGCAGGCAAGATGAACGAGTTTGTGACGGTAGATGCCTTGAATGTATTGAAAGCGGCAGAATAGAGGACAAATGCCTGACCTTCCTCTGAAATAATGGTCGAAAGAAGCAGGCTCGTGCGCTAATGCCAATGATGTTATCAATTTTGAGAAACGTGTGGCCAATTTTTAAATGGCGCCCTCCACTATATGCTTCAGCCGTTCAACCGGGCAAGGGATGAATTCAAAGAGAAAAACTTGGCATCAGGTATGGGCTTGGTGCTTGGCGCCACTCTGAGATCGTTCGGACGAGTAGAGTAGGTCTGGGGGAACCCAGGATTCGCGATGCGTTCGGATGAGGGCAAACCCAGACGGTGGTGACGAAGGACACTACGTAACCTTCGCCAAAGGAAAGCCACATCCATCCCGAAAGTTGAACGGCGCCTAACTTTTTCCTAGTATTTGAATTTCAGCTCTGTCACTTCTTTATGATACTTTTCGGGGGACATTTCGTAGATAGTCGTCGCATCAACATCAAGAATATACACAGCGTGTAGATGTGCAGACATTATCTGATCTATCGTGATCGTCGGGGTTGTGTAGTACCTGTCGCAAAGTTCCTTCAGGCGATGAGCCTCCTCGACATTCCTTACGCTCGCCGGCTTCAGGTAAAGCTCTGGGATGTGGATCAGGTTTGATAAAGGAGTTCCAAGCACAAATCTGCTTGCGAACTGGCTGTAGCGCGCTGTCTTGCTAGCGATGCGCGCGTTGGAGTAGTTTTCTGGATCTAGAGCGTGCGCAGGAGGTACGTATCCTGTTTCGATCTCGACAAGAATATCCGTTCCTTCCTTTGAGCCGTAAACGTCGCAGACTAGACTTTCTGACACTCTTTGTTCGACTTTCACGCTGTAGCCTTGAAGGATGAGCTTCTTTGCTACGACAAGCTCAAGGGCGGAGTGGTTAATCTTTACAAGCCTTGATCGATAGAGTTTGATGAGATCCGATCTCACCTGTGCTAGCTTTGCTCGATCCTTGGGACTCTCTCCTTCTGCAAGCCGTCTTGTCAGCCTTAAGACGTCGCTTTCGAACTTGCTCTCGCTCATTAAGTCCATCCTACGCGGTCGCAGAAACAAGTTTAACTTGGTGCGAAGTTGATAAAGAGAGTATCGGTGCAGAAGATTCTTCACCAAAGGGTTCTTTGAACTGTATCAATTTGGAGCATGAAACTGCTGAAGAATTGCCTCTCCGAGGAAAAGGATTGAAATAGTAAGTGGGCCGCATGCGCTATAATCAACTTCATGGAGTAGATTCGTGCATGATAACTGTAGCAGTTCTTGGAGCTGGGAAGATCGGAGAAGCGGTTGCCAGAAGCATTGCAAAGTCAGCAGACGTTGAAAGAGTCCTGACCACAAAGAGAAGCCCGGCCACAAAGGGCCAGCAATTTGAGAAGATTTCCATACTCCATGATAACAAGAGGGCGGCAAGAGAGTCAGATCTGATCATCATATCAGTTAAGGCAGGAGACGCAAAGCATGTTTTGAGCGAAATTTCAGAATTCGTAGCAGACAAGATAGTCATCTCGCTCATGGCTGCGGTTACAATCAAGAAGATAGAGCAAGCGATACCCGATGCCAAGGTGGTTAGAGCAATGCCAAACATTGCTGCGACGATTGGTGAGGCAATGACAGCTTACACCCCGAGTCACAAGCTCTCAAAGAAGGACGTCGAGCAGGTTCAGTTCGTTCTTGGCTGCTTCGGTGATTACATCGAGGTGCCGGAGAATCTCATGGACGCTGTCACCGCGCTGAGCGGTAGCGGTCCTGCATACATCGCGATCCTAATCGAGGCGATGGTAAGCGCCGGACTGAAGGTCGGTATCCCAAGAGACATCGCCTTCAAATTGGTCACAAAGACGCTGACCGGCACCGCGGATCTCCTGAGCCAAAACAAGATGCATCCTGCGGAGCTTAGGGACACCGTAACGACACCCGCCGGAACCACCATAGCAGGAATCTACGAGCTAGAGAAGGGCTCCTTGAGGACGAGCATCATGAACGCCGTTGATGCTGCGACTCAGGCGGCGGAGAGAGTGGCCAAAAAGTTCGAAAGCGAGTGATCGCAACGTACTGAGCCAGATCGGAATCCTGCGCAAAGCTCCAGTTAGGCGATCTGTAAGATCTTGAGATCAGTATGGGTTGGTCCAACCAGACATTGAAGAAAACGTCTGATACCAGCTAAGAACGTTGCTCGTGTAAGCGCTTGCTCTTGGACCGTAAGAACCGCAGCCATACACACTATTCCATCCTGAATTGTATCCTGCAAGGCCCATCATCACGTACTGGCTCAAGGTACAGCCCGCGAAAGTCTGTTTGGCATGCTCTATGCTCGAGTAAAGCGCGAATGCGCCAGAGTCGATATTGTAGACTACGTTGAAAGCAGAATTGCCCCATTGAGACGATGATTGGTTGGTGCTCAGATCGATTGTTCCGTCGGGGTTTCTCGCAAACCAAGAGTTGCAGGTGGGAGTTATCTGCAGCAACCCATACGAGTGTCCAACATCCACTCCGTTTTGGATCAACTGGCCGCAAGGATCGTCAGGACTTGTTGCAAGTGGGTTAACGTAGGACTCTTGAGCGATCTGAGATTTTATGATCATCGGGTCTAGGCTGTACTTTGAAGCTGCTGAGAGTATGGTCAAATCGTATCCATCATAGAGCTGGTTTCCTGTTGCAATAGGGTCATTAATCGAAGTCGAAGTTGAGGAACTCGTCGTGCTATTTGCCGTTGGAATGAGAAGCACCTCTCCAACGTAGATTGTGTACGGCGATGAGATTCCATTGTAAGTTGCAATGGACTTCCAGCTCACGCCGAACCTGCTCCCGATCAAAGAGAGCGTATCGCCGCTTTGAACTGAGTAAGGATAAAGGTAGGTATTCTGCCCATGTACAAGAGGAAAATAGAAAGCGCCAAAGAGCATCAGCGAGACAGAAATAGATAACGTAACATGCTTCTTATCCATTTTTCAAGAAACAAAAATTACGGATAATTAAGCAGTGTGTTAGCGTGTTCTTGTTGTTGCTGTGACAAAACGATTGCAATTGCACACTGTGCTACTTTTATTTTACAGAAGATTCTTATATCGCGCCTAAAACCACTACCGCCCTAAATTGCTATTGCAATTGATTGTATCTGCAATTTCAGTTAGAAATCAACTCGATGGGATGGATTACCTTCTTCCCCGTTCCGTCGGTCAACTGCATCGAACACACGCTGCTCTCTGTTGAGACAATGTCTATTGTCTTGTCTTCGACGAACAGATCGAAAAGCGGTTTCCCCACAGCCATCGAGAGATCGTATCCAAGCGGTCCTTTTTTGAGCCCAAAGGTTCCTGCCATACCGCAACACGTTCCTGTCTCGATCACCTTCACTTCGTAGCC
>JAKAPU010000250.1 GCA_021806865.1 archaeon | reverse complement strand
CGGAGAAATTGTGCCCTTGAATTTTCGGGCTTATCCTGATTGCTTTCTCACACATCTTGCGCGCAAACGCGGTGATCTCTTCCACAGTCTCCCCCTTCATCCTAAGCGCAGCAAGAAAAGCGCCTATCTGACCCTGGGTCGCCAAACCAGACATCATCTCTTCCATCGCGAGCGAGGCTTCATCCTCCGCCAGATCCTTTCCTGAGACAACGGCTGAAATTGCTTCCTTAATGCTTGACATTGTTTACGGATCTCTCCCCGTTCATTCCCCAGTTTAGAGCATGTCCAGAAAGTTCGAAATGATTTTCACGCCGTCACGCGTCATGATTGACTCTGGGTGGAATTGGATTCCAAAGATTGGCAGATCTTTGTGTTTCACTCCCATCACTTCGCCGTCGTCCATCGACATCGCCGTGACCTCAAGGGCATCCGGAACATTCTTTATCACGAGCGAATGGTAGCGCGTGGCGAGGAGAGGGTTTGGGAGTCCATCGAATATCCCACTTCCGACATGTTTTACCATCGAGGGCTTGCCGTGCATAGCAACCTTCGCGAGCGAAATCTCGGCACCATAGGCGTAGCCGATCCCCTGGTGACCCAGGCATATGCCGAGTGTTGGTATCTTGCGACTGATAGTCCTCAGGACTTTTGTGCAAACGCCGAAATCTCGCTGGTTGCAAGGAGTGCCCGGTCCGGGCGAGATTATGATCCCGTCCGGCCTTCTTGATTTTATCCCCTCGATTGTCAGCTCGTCGTTCCTGTATACGCTGGGGAGCGCGCCCTGCATCCCCACATACTGGAAGATGTTGCAGACAAAGGAATCGTAGTTATCCAAGATTAGTACTTTCTTCTTGTTGTTGCTTCTGCTCAATTCTTGGATATCTCCTCGGAAGAAAGCTCAAGAGCTCTCAGCAGGGCTGCTGCCTTGCGTTCGGTTTCGAACCATTCGGCTTCTGGCTCCGAGTCGGCGACTATTCCAGCCCCCGTCTGGATGAATGCTTCGTTCCCCTTTGAGACGAGCGTTCTGATCGTTATGGCTGAATCCATGTTTCCGTTGAAGGAAAAGTAGCCGACTGCTCCAGCATACGGGCCTCGAGCCTCAGTTTCGAGTTCCTCGATTATCTCCAGCGCCCTAATCTTCGGGGCCCCCGAGACAGTGCCTGCAGGAAAGAGAGATCGCATCGCGTCAAACGCGGTCAAGTTTCTGCGGAGCTTCCCCGTGACGTGCGAAACGATGTGCTGCACGTGTGAGTATCTGTGAACTTGCATGAATTCCCCAACGGATACCGAGCCAAATTCAGAGACCCGCCCTATGTCGTTTCGAGCGAGATCAACTAACATCACATGCTCAGCTCTCTCCTTCTGGTCCAGAAGGAGCTCCCTAGCAAGCTTTGAATTTTCCGATTCGTCTAGCGAGGAAGGTCTTGTCCCGGCGATGGGATAAGTCTCGACAATGCCCCCGTTCACTCGGACTAGCATTTCCGGGCTGGAACCCACAATCTTTGTTTCGCACATGTCAAGGAAGTACATGTATGGTGAGGGATTGATCCTTTTCAGTTCAGAATAGAATTGCAGCATGTCGCCTGATGTATTGAATTTGTACTTCCTTGAGAGGACTACTTGGAATATGTCTCCGTTTCGTATGTGGTCCTTTGCTTTCCTCACTTTCTCCTGGAACTCTTCCTTCGAAACGTTCGTCTCTGGCTTGGAGAAGGCAAGACGGCCTATCGTATTGCCGTTGGAATCAACACTGCAGATCTCCTCAATCTCTTTGGATCGATCTTTTACTCGATCCGAGAAAAAGTAGAAAAACTTTCTTAAGTTGTGGTCAAAGATGATGCCTTCTTCGTAAATGCCGAATTGCATGTCTGGAAAAATGGTTGCAAAGTTTCTGCGATTGCCGTCATCCTCCTTTCGACCGAATATCCACTGCTTGGCTGCGTCGTAAGAAATGTAGCCCACAGCGCCTCCCATGAACCTGAAGCTGGCCTCCCTGGAACGGAACGACCTGACCATCTGCTCTAAAGTACGAAGAGTATCGCTTGATTCGAATAGGCTCGTTCCGGTTGCATTGAGCCTGTCTTGGACTTCGATCTCTTTTCTCTGTGGAAGTGCCGTCAGGAGGAACGACGGATCAAAGACAAGAACGGAGAGGCTGTCGGAGCCTGAAGAAGATTCCAGCAAGCACGAGTACTCAAGGTGTTTGTGTATGTTTGCAAAAGCAGAAACGATCTCGTTTCGGATGCAAAGCTGTTTCAGTGAAAACTTTAGTCTTTTAGGCGGAAGTATACGAGAGCCAAACTAAACCACCAGTTCGCCTCAATTCATTCAACCTTCCACTCGTTTATGAGAGACGGGCATTATAAATTCATTTCTGCCAAGGATTCTGATAACCCTTTGAGGTATTAAATTCGCATCTTCCATCGAAATTAGTCGGATCACCCACAGAATTATCAGCGCCGGAAATCCAAACGCATCATCGTCTGTCCTGGTTGATATAACGCCAAGAGTCGATGTTGCGGAGCAGCCTGCAATCCCTCTTTTTGTGAGGCCCTCGCGACACGCTCTCTCGTTTCCTCTGGGGCTGATGCGAGGCCTCTCGCTTGCTCGCGGGCTGGACTCGTTTCTCATGCGATGGCATTACTAGTGGATCACCACATGTGTTCTATCGTATCGTTCCTGCTCTTTGATAACATAATCGTCAAGGCATCATCATTACCTTGGCGTCTTTCGCTCTGCGCAAGAGGACACATATAGCACAATCGCATGTTTTCTTGCATTGCATACATACATATGAGCGCGAGTTCAGGTAGTGCTGCTCCACCCGTGTGCTCCAAGCACAAGGTACGATTGCGTTACAATGAGCAGGGAAATCTCACCTGCCCAGTCTGTGACCAGATTAGCAGGCAGCGATCATTGTCCCGGAGACGCGGGCGGATCTAGGGGGGCTTTTCGAAATCTGTTTATGCCGTGCGGTCCGCTCAAAAAGAGCCACGGGGATGTGCTGCAATTCTGCTGCGCAAATGAATGGAGGAGATGAATAGATAGATCATGGATGGTTTCGGCGGGCGCTTCTCAGGCGAGCCAAGGCCCGTAGAAGTGGGAAGGAATACGACGTACAGGTCACAGAACTTTCAAGGCAAGGGGATGGTGTCGCAAAGATCCATGGTTTCGTGATATTCGTGCAAAGAGTGAAGGTCGGCCAGAAGGTCAGGATCAAGATTGACAGAGTGGGTCCGAGATTTGCGAACGCCACAATAGTAGGGTATACGTGACCGGAGATCAAAACGAAGCGCCCAATCAATAGTAACCGAAAGAATTACAGGTACTTGGTTGTATTCCGCCCTAAAACATGACCTCCCTTTTCTACTGTTTTTTGCCGGGCATTTGGAGTCTCTAGGGCAACCCTCACTGTTAATAGCTTACGTCCCCATGAAAGATTCTCAAATTGCGAATACGAGGCCACAGCTGTAGTGTGCTTCGGATACCCGAACAGGAAGATCACTGGAAGGAAGAAAAATCGAAAGGCACTCTCCGACATTTCCTTTC
>JAKAPU010000041.1 GCA_021806865.1 archaeon | reverse complement strand
AAATTGTGGAGCTTGCGCCGTCAGCAGAATACGTTGGTGGACTTGAGACTGGCTCAATACCAATCGCGACCGCGGTATGTCTCAGAAGCTTTGGTTCAGAGAAGCGACTCGGAGCCTTTTGGGTTAGGAAAAAGCAGAAGGATCATGGACTTCAAAACCTAATCGAGGGAAACCTGAAGCACGGAGCTAAGGCCGTCATTGTGGACGACACTGTGACCACAGGAGGATCCTCACTACAGGCTGTAGAGGCGGTTGAGAATTTTGGCGCAAAAGTGGTTCAAGCGATAGCTGTGGTGGATAGGGGTGCAAAGGAGAACTTCAAGAACGCTGGAATCCCCTACTTTGCCATATTCTCCGAAGAAGATCTAAGGTGAAGAGCCGCAGCAACCTTTGCTGATTTAGAAGAAATCGGATAGATTAGGATTCTTGCTTTCGACTTCTGAGGATGCAAAGTTTGAAACTCGGATTCCAACTCTTCTTGCGGTAATATTGCCTTGCTCAGTTTCAAAATAGGTCCTGAACAGATCTGAAGAAAGGGCCAAGATTTGATTTTCGGAGTCTGTTGGAGTATCAAGCGTCAAGGCTCGGCTCTTGGTTTTGAGGTCGGATGTGATTACAATTATCCCGATTACCCTGCACTTCGATTTGAGAGAACCAAGTTTCAGCGAAATGTCGGTTGCGAGCGGTCGAATCTCGCTTTGAAAGTCAAACTTCGTGGCATCACGCTTCAACGTTATTATTCGGCTCAGTTGTTCTTGCTCTCTTTCTTGCACAGGCTCGTTGTCCACGCCTTGAGCGAGTGTTGCCAGGTTTGGTCCAAGATTTCTTCCAAATTCTCTTGCCAGTAGTTCCTGATCAAAGAGTGCGAGGTCTCCGATAGTTTCGATGCCAAGTGCCTTCATTCTTTGTTCAGTTTTCGGACCGACGCCTGGAAGCTTTCCAACTGGCAAAGGATTCATGAAGCCTTGAACTTCGTCCGGCTGAATGATTGTCAGTCCGTCAGGTTTTCTGAAATCCGTCGCCATCTTTGCTAGGAGCTTGTTTTTGGCGATGCCAACTGAGCATGTGAGCTTCTCCGTCTCAACGATTTGTGCCTTTATCTTGCGGCCAATGTCGTGCGCGATCTCATAATTTCCTTTGGTGATCGAGGATACATCGAGAAACGCCTCGTCCACGCTGACCTGTTCAAAAACTTCTGAAAACGTCCGAAGTGTCTGCATTATCTTTTCTGAAACAGCTCTGTAATATTCGTGATCAACTGGAAGGAATACGGCATCAGGATTAGTCTTTAGCATTCGTTTTGCAGTGACTATTGGCATGCCGGATTTCACTCCAAGCTTACGGGCAACGTAATTTGATGTGCTAACTGCCCCGCTCTCCTCGGTCCTTCCAGAAAACACACACACAACGACTGGTTTGCCGCTAAGTTCTGGCCGCCTGACCTCTTCACACTGCGCGAAGAAATAGTCCAGGTCGACGGCGATTACGATTCTGTCATTCAAAGTCAGGTCGCAGCGGGCCAGATGATGAATATATGCTAACTATCGAGAATTGAACGCTTGTCTTCGGAATTCAATTTGTTCACCAGATGTGGAGCAGTATTTCCGGCATGACAAGTTATGAATCAGTTCATCCAAAGTTTCGGACTGGATCCGAGCAGAATCAAGCTAAATTTTTCAAGGTCCTAATCAACGTGAATGCGGACCCCTTTGCGCACTTGATCGGGTTTGAGTCTCAGAACAACTTCCAGTATGCCGTTGTTGTATGTTGCAGTGGCAGTGCTTGGCTCGACCGGCACGTGAAGTGGAACACTAGTGTTGTATGTTCTCCCTTCGTGCTCGGCGTGGATCGATACTGAGTTATCCTCAACAACGAGCTTGATGTCTTCGCGGTGCACACCTGGTATTTCCGCAATTATCTTGATCTTGTTTTCTTTCTCATCAAGCACCGTATCCACGAACGGCTCTCGAGATCCTATTTCGAATGTCCCGTTCGGCTTGTGTTTCAAGTTTCCAAACTCTCGGACTGTTGGCTTGCCGTCGCGACCAGTGGTGACAGAATATCCATAGAACACAGGACTCCCCTCCTTCCAACGAATTCCTGCTGTTTTCAACATGTTTTCGATTAGGCGATCGATCTCAGAGAGATCGAAAGGAAAATTGAACTCGTCGTCCCTTCTTCGCTTCCTCGGATTTCCAGAAGACAATATTCTCGATAAAGAATCTCATGGCACTGGATCGCGTATAAAAATTGTGCCAGAGACTCACAGTTTCAAGGTGAAGGAATCTGAGAAGCTATTCCTTCTTTTCGGTTTCGGAAGCTACGGCTGCGGGAGCAGAACCCACCACAATCTCACCTGTCGCCGCTCTTGCACCAACATTGGTGATCTTAATCGTAACTTCTTCACCAGGCTTTGCACCACGAATGAAGACGATAAAGCCCTCAATTCGCGCTACACCTTCGCCTCTTTCGCTTCGGTCGATTACTCTTACCTTGTACTCCTTACCAACCTCAACAGGCTTTACACCTGATTCTTCTCTCTTTTCTGCCTCTTGGTCGCGTCTGCTTCTTCTTGGCTCGTAACCCGCAGGACGTTTGTCCCCATAGAAACTACCTCGTTGACTCCTGCGCCTATCACTCAAACTTGTTGTGCAACTCTAGGAAAAAGAGGCGATTCTGTGCTTATCAGTGTTTGGGTATGAAAGCGGATAATTTCGAGTGATTTTTTGTGCTAGGGCAACAAGCGCCGCTAAAATGCAACAGCCCGGTAAAAGTCGAGTCTCGTATTTGGGGCAAACGGAAATGAACTTTAGCTCAAAAATCCATGGGCGAGCCCTTGAAGCCGCAGTCCTGACACATCATCTTCGCAGATTTCTTTGTGGCCTTTGCCAAGCCGACGTTGTGGCTGTGACATTTCGGACACTCCCAGTCGCCAGAACTTACCATGGGCATGCGTCTTTCGTCTGTTTCGCTTCTTCTGTTGGCGTATTAAAACTTGCGCAGAGTAGATTCAGAAGATTACGGTATCTGCCAGTCGCTGTCGGAGAGATTTGATCGCGTCACTGATTTCTTTCTCTCTAGTGTCAAGCATCGTCGAAAGCTCATCTACGTCGGGACGATTCTCCTCACCAATGGTAGAGTAAAGAATCTGTCTGTGCAATTCCTCGTTGAACGATTCGCGTATGGCTTCGTGCGCTGTTTTTGTGATCCTTTGTTTTAGTCTGAGTAACGCTATCTCCATGTTGGAGAGGTCTCCAAGGCGGGAATTTATCTCCTTGAGCAGATCATCGCTTTGCTTCAGTATTCGTTGGGCATCTCTTTCCTCTTCAAGATTGGAAACTTGTCTTTGAAGTACTCTAAGCTCGTTGTTTCTGCTATCGTCCCTTTCGTCTTGCGGAATGTCATGAAATACAAATTGAACCGCATCTCGAGTGATTCCTACTGCTAGCATGCAGGAGCGATTGAGTTGGAAGTACTTTCGCTTTGGTGCTGCGTAATCGCTGTCTCCTTCATACGAGGAAATGAAGCCGTACCTCTCGAGAATCTCAAGGTGCTTCAATACGGCCTGCTGGCTGACGCCAAGGTCTTTGGAAAGCTGGATGAAGTACCTCGGCTCCGCTGCCAGGAGCTGCAATATCCTTCGGCGCGTGTCGTTACCTAGCACTTCTAGAAGGACATCAATATCATCAACATCGGCAAGCAAAACTCTTCACTTAAGGCTCATGGTAAGTTAGACCCGATAAGATTAAATATTTTACGCTTTGAGTTAGTCTCAACAGGTTAGTGTCTAAAGAGGTAATTGTCATGAGTCAAGGACAATCTGGAACACCAGTACTGATATTGAAAGAGGGAACTTCAGAAAACAAGGGAAGAGATGCGCAACGCAACAACATCTTCGCTGCGAAGCTGATCGCAGAGATCGTGAAAACTAGCTTGGGTCCTCGCGGTATGGACAAGATGCTAGTTGACACACTTGGAGATGTCACCATTACAAACGATGGTGCGACCATCCTGAAGGAAATCGACGTTCAGCATCCTGCGGCAAAGATGATCGTGGAGATTTCAAAAACCACGGACAACGAAGTTGGCGATGGAACAACATCTGCAGTAGTCTTGGCAGGCGCCTTGCTATCAAATGCGGAAGAGTTGGTCAAGGAAAATGTTCATCCAACGATTGTGGTTGATGGTTACAGGAAGGCCGCCCAAAAAGCGCTTCAGACACTCCAGAAGCTTGCCATACAAGTGCCGCCGACTGACAGGAAGTGGCTTGTCAAAGTTGCAAGGACCAGCATGGCCTCAAAGTTGATCAGCAAAGAATCTGACCAGCTCGCACAGCTATGTGCTGATGCACTTTTGGCAGTAGCTGAGAAAGTTGGGGAGAACTACCGTGTGGACATTGACGACGTGAAGGTTGAGAAGAAGCCAGGAAGCGGCTTGAAGCAGACCGAACTGATCAAGGGTATAGTCCTGGACAAGGAAGTCGTTCACGCAGGCATGCCGAAAAAGATCGAAGATGCAAAAATCGCTCTATTGAACTCGCCTCTAGAGATCGAGAAGACCGAGTTTGATGCCAAGATTAACATCAGCGATCCCTCTCAGATCAAACAATTCCTGGACGAAGAGAACTCCATGCTGAAAGCCATGGTCGACAAGATTGTCAATGCTGGGGCAAACGTCGTGATCTGCCAGAAAGGCATCGATGATATTGCTCAACACTATCTGGCAAAGGCAAATGTTCTTGCAGTGAGGCGCGTTAAGGAATCTGATATGACGAAGCTTTCCAAGGCAACTGGAGGCCGCGTCGTGACAAACTTGGATGACTTGAGCGCAAAGGACCTGGGCAAGGCTCAGAACGTGGAAGAGCGCAAAGTCGAGGAGGACAAGTGGGTCTTTGTCGAAGGCTGCAAGAATCCAAAGTCAACAACCATCTTGGTTAGGGGCGCGACTCAAAGGGTCACTGATGAAGCAGAAAGGAGCATGCACGATGCACTGATGGTCGTCAAAGACGTCATCGAGCATCCTGCAATCGTTGTGGGTGGAGGAGCACCAGAAGCCGAGCTATCCTACCAGCTCAGGGACTGGGCAAACTCACTGACGGGAAGAGAGCAACTCGCAGTGCAAAAGTACGCAGACGCCCTAGAAGCAATTCCGCTGACTCTTGCGGAAAACACCGGAATGGACCCAATAGACACCCAGGTCGAGCTACGAGCGAAGCACGGCCAAGGCAAGAAGTGGTTCGGAGTCAACTGTCTTGCAGGTAAGGTCGGCGACCTCGAAGCGGAAGAAGTGTTCGAGCCAGCGGCGGTCAAAGAGCAAATAATCAAATCAGCGACCGAAGCTGCGAGCATGATTCTACGCATCGACGACGTCATTGCTTCAAGCAAGATGAAAGCACCACCAGGGCCACCAGGAGGAGCCGGAGGAATGGGTGGCATGGGCGGTATGGGTGGAATGGGCGGAATGGAAGAGTAATCTTCCACCATTTCATTTTTCGATCCCTGCAAAACAGTTTGGGGCCTAGATTCCGTCTAGGCTCTCCACACCCTGTTTCTCCTGAAACTGCGCTCTCCTTCTTATTTCGCCAGTGTTCATCGATAGAAGATCACTCGGCGTGATTATTCCAACAATCTTGCCTCGCCTCGCTGTGAGCACAGCCTGTGAATGCTGTAGAAGCAGGGCAACCGCGGTGATAGGAATATTTTCATCAACAACGGGAAACTGTTCCTGCATTATTTCTGACACTAGCTTGTCGTAGAACGCTTTCGGGTTAGTCTCCTTCATGAGCCCCTGGATTATCAACCGCTCGGAAAGGCTGCCCACGCAAATTTCTTCCCTCTCGTCGCGGACGGGAAGCTGAGAGAATCCGTACTGGCGCATCTTTTCTGCAGCATCTCGAACACGCTCGCTCTTTTTTATCCAGACGAGATCCTTCTTTTCAATGTCCTTGGCTTGACCCGTTTTTGGCTGTTCCATCCGATCTAGGTATTCGAAGATCTTCTTCACTACGTCGTACGATGGATTGACTCTGCTGCTTTCTATCTTTGCAATTAGCGACTGGCTGGCTCCCACACTGCTTGCGAGCTTCTTTTGGCTGATTCCCAGAGCCACGCGTCGTTTCTTGATTTCTTGTATGGGAGGAAGGATCAAAGTCATCCACGCACCTTGAAGTATTCCTTTGAGAATAACAGAAATCAGTTCGCTGTATAAGAGTTGAGGAAGCGAACTACCAGATTCTCTTAGAGTATTCTGTCCAAAATTGAAGCATCTCCAACGACTTCTCCTTGCAGGGTAAGTACCAGAGCCTCTTGGGCTTCTCGGAGACACTTAACAAGGGGTGCAACTCTCCTCTCGGACCTGGTCTCAGAGGCGTATCCAGTGGAAGCAAGTTCTAGGTTGAACGAAGGCATCAAAACCACCTCTACAGTCGAAGCGTCTTCTTCCAGTAGTCCCTCGAAGACCGATCTCTTTGGAACGCGCAAGAAAACCCAGACGGGACTGCCAGACAGCGGACTGCCCCTTTTCTGGAAAATGGGATGAATGTGGCCCATAACTATCCTTCTGCAATTCCTGAACTTGATCAAGGGCTTTGTATGCCCGTGCATTACCAGTGTGTCATTGATTAGGGCTCCATTGATGTCGAGCAATGCAACACCTTCCGGAAGGAGATTGATCAGTCCGCCGTCGTGGTTTCCTGGAACGACGGAGATCCTACACTTTTTCTTGAGTCTGTTGAAAAATTTCGGAATGTTCTCCCATTCCGACTCGAGGATGCGATCAATGCCCGACTTTATGTCACCGTTCAAAACCAGATGAGTGGGCCTCGTCTTGTCGATGGTTGATTCAAGCTCTTCAAGCATTGATTCGACAGTGGGTTGAATCCTGATACCTGCCCCCTTGAACCTCTCTTCGAATCCGATGTGGAGGTCTCCAGCGACCAGACAGCGCCGGAAGGTGCTGTCAGAAGTGAATTCGGATCTCTCAGCCTCCAAAAGTATCGCTCTTGTTTGGTAAAGTGCTTTCAGTTTCAACTCGGTCTGCTTCCGGTCTTCTCTGTTACCAGTTTCTCAGTTTCGAGCCTCAAAAGAGTTCCCTCACAAAGCTCAAATTCGATCAAATCATGACCAAAGCCAGATTGCAGGAAAACTTGTCTCCGCCCGGAAAAGAGCGGAGGCAGAGCAAAGTCCAGAAGGTCGTGGAGGGACTTGGAGTGAAGCTGCACAGATTTTCCCCGAGCGGAGTGGAAGTCTGGACGGTCGTGGGCAGCGAATGTGACTTTCTTGTCGACTTTGCGAGAACGAATGAAAAGATGTACTGCGCATGCGACGATTTTTACTTTCGAGTGTCCTCGGGAAAGGTTGCGGAATGCTACCACATCACAGCAGCTAAAAAGGCGCTACGTGAAGGATTGTATTCCGTAACCGAGTTCAGCGACGAAGAGATGTCTGGGTTTCTAAGTGCCTTGGTGTCTGACATGTTCGCCAGCATCTCCTAGGTACGAGATGGTTATGGGGATTAGCACTGCAAGTATTATTCCAAGTCCGATGAAGAAGAACAGAGAAAAACCCGTCGATGCACCAAACCTCGAGATCAATTCGCCCCCCGCCAGCGGACCGAAAATGGTTCCTGCGCCAACCGTTAGGGAGTAAAATCCCATAGTTGACCCGCGTCCTGATGTCGGAGCAATATCTGCGAGCTCAGCTAGGGCAGCGGGGGTGAACGCAAGCAAACCTGCGCCCAGAAGCAGAGCGAAAGGTAATGCTACGATCCAGCTTAAGTTAAAACTTAGCAGGGCAATCAGAAGAATGAGTATTCCAGCTATTGAAACTTGCCCGGTCAAAATTAGTCTGGTCCTTCCGAATCTATCTGACAGCCCGCCCAAAGACGTCTGGCTATAACCTAGAAGTAGCGCGCCAAGGATTAGTAGGACTCCTGTAATCCAATCAATCTTGAGCTGCATTGCTCCTGTGAGGTGAGTGCCGAACAGGCTGGGAAAGCGGGAAAATAGGGCCCCGCTGAGCTGGCGCGTATACGTCAGCGAAACTCCGATTAGCATCATCAGGACAAACCATGTCGGAATCAACGAGATCGCCGTCTTGTTGCTTGCCACTTTCCTCACATCTTCGCTCAGGGAAGGCATGCTCGTTCTTGGCATGACATCTTTGAGCATAATCGCGGCAAATAGTGCTGCAAGTATCGCGACTACCGCCCCTGCGTAAAACGGATAGCGGGCGTTTAGCGGGTTCCCGTCAATCAGAAGGAGGCTGAATACAAATCCAAAAGCATAACCGCCGATTGTACAAAAATCGTAGAATCCCATCTCCCTGCCTCTCCTGCTCACTTTCGCAATGTCTGTGAGCGAGGCAAGTGTGCCAGTGACTATGGCGGCTGCACAGACCCCTTGAAGTGCGTGAATCAGTATCAGGACTGGAAAATTCACGGTCAGAGTGAAAGAATATGTGATCGCAGATGAAGCCAGCAGCGCAGCCACGACTATCCACTTCCTGCCTAGCCTATCGGACAGCAGTCCGAAGAGCATAGCAGTTAGCATCTCCATTATCGGATAGGCTGATGAAATCGCTCCGAGCTCGATCGTTGAGGAGACAAGATACTGGAGCGCAACCACGGTAAATGCAAAACTGAAACGCATGAGGAATACTGCGACATAGACTGGCGAAGTTCGGAGAAGGTAACGGATTGAATTCAGTCTCTCGCTGGGAATCAAAATACAGCTGTCCTTTTCTCGCTCAGTCCGGCGAAGAAATGGTGCAGCTCAATTCGGTATTAAGGTGTTCCCGAATAGGCGAAAGATGCAGGACACGCCAAAGCCTGCATTAAAGAAGATACTACTATACTTGAACGAGAGCAGTACCGAGTTGCGCTCAGTTTGGCGTGTAGCCCTTCTTCTTCGTCTCTTCGGCGACAGAGCGGGCTTGCGCATCGGCGAATCCTAACACGGCTCCCGCCGTCTCTGGGGTGACGTATCCAGAGGTCTTTGCAACCTCGCGAGCTCCCATTTCTGCCTTGCCGAGTATTCGCGGAAGCGTCTCTGGTGTTATGTAAACCGCTTCGATTGCGAGGCCCATTGCTTCCGCAGCCGCCTTTGCAACATCCGCTGTGTACTGAGCGAGGTCGATGGTGATGTCTTTCTGGAGCAGTATCAGGCCATTTGCCGATGCCATGTAGATCGAAAGTCCAGCCTTGATCGGCTTTAGATTGAGTCTTGATAGTAGCCCTGCGAGTTTTGGCGAGATGACGTCGCCCGGGTTTGCAACTACCGAGTCCTTTGAAACGAAAATGTTACCAGCTTCGATCCTAGTTGCCACGCTAGCCTCTTTGAATTCTGACAATACTGGTCCGGGTGGAATGCCGGTGTTTCCCGCTGGCACTGTAATCGGGTCTGATGCGATGTCACCCGCTCTCGCCGGGAGATTGACCTTACTCTTCTCAAGAGCGAGAAAGAGTTTGAAGGGATTCATGTTCGTAAATATGAGCGCGTTCTGTCCGTCGAGTTTTGTGACAAACTCTTCGGCATTCTTCACGCCAGCTCTTTTCAGTGCAATTTTCGCGATCTGGTTCTTCGCTACCAGCATCACCAGCTCACCACGAAAGGTCTTCCTCAGCAGCATGAGCTGACCTGCGCGAACTTTGAATAGCTTTGAAACAATTATCGTGTCATATTTCGATGCTAGCTTCTCCACATGCTCTAACATCTCGACCTTCTTTTGCGGATAGGTCGCCCGCTTTTCTTCCGCGACTAGTTGCTGCTTTGGCATTTCTCTTATCAGCTCTCGACCATTTTTGTCTTTGTGGGCTTACCCATCGTCTTTTTCACGAGAAGCGTGTGAATGTTTTTCTCGCCGTTGGGAAGTTTCTTTTCGACTTGCGTAATTACCGCAAGAGCGTTCTCGGCTACCTTAGTATCGTCGAGTGCTTCGTCACCGATCTTACCTGCCACGCTGAGTGATCCGCGAGCCTTTACCCTAACCGCGTTTCTGTATCTTGTCAGCATTGCTTCAATAGGTGCCGCTGGAGGTACAGGGGCTGGCATTCTGCCTTTCGGACCAAGAAATTGACCAAGAATCTTACCAATCTTGGGCATTAGGGACGTATCTGCAAGAAAGAATTGATACTCGCGAGCAAGCTTCTTTGCGTTCCTCTTTTCCGAGGCGAGTCTATCGAGCTCTCCACCTTCGATCACGCGGTCTGCCCCAGCTTTTTGAGCTCTTACGGCGTTGTCTCCAGAGGCAAAAACGCATATCTTTGCGTCCTGGGAGAACTTGTTGGGAAGGAAAACTACTTCGTTGATATTGAGGTCAAGCTTCTTTACGTCAATATCCTTCAACTTGAGCACAAGCTCAAAGGACTGCTGGAAATTCCTCTTCGAATAATCTTCAGAACGCGCCTTGTTTACCTGCTCCTGGATCTGGATTTTGGAAAGCACAAGAATCACCTATTCACAAAAGAACAAACTCGTTAGTTAGTTTAGTTGTATTTAGTAACCTTTTCCTTGACATTTTAAAACTCTTTGGATTCGGAGCTAGGCCATCAGAGCTTCGTCCCACTTGCCTTGCTTTACCTCAGCAAGGAATTCTCTCGCAGGCTTGCCTTCGACTGTGATGCCCATGCTGACGCAAGTTCCCGCGACCTCGCTAGCTACAGATTTCACGGATGCACCGTATGATTGAGGCATCTTTGCCTTTGCAATCTTCACAAGCTTGTCAACGGTGATGTTTCCTGATATCGCTGTCTTTGGAGTCGCAGACCCCTTTGCAATGCCGCTTTCCTTAACCAGAAGAGCTGCAGCGGTTGGAATCCCGACTTCGACGTTGAACTGTTTTGTCTCGGTTTCAACGTTGACCTTCACAGGTACTCGCATACCTGCGTAGTCCTTTGTCTTTTCGTTGATGTCCTTGACAATCATCATGACGTTAACTCCAAGCGGACCGAGAGCTGGTCCAAGTGGAGGCCCCGCATTTGCTTCTCCGCCGACTACGAGAACTGAGATAGTTTTAGTCTCGGGCACAGTCAAAATTCACTTTTGAGGAACAACGTTTTCCTTAGGCAATTTAAAAGTATATTGTGCGTTGCAGTAGGAGAGACTACTCCGAAGGGGGAGCTGCCCTACTCACTATGCGAATGAAGCCGACGTCAACTGTAACAGGAAGCTGGTAAGGAGCATCAAGCAGCATCACTGTCACCTCGGATTTCTGAGGCTCTACACGGTTGATCTTTGCCCTCATGCCCTTGAACGGCCCTGCAACTATTTCGATAATGTCGTTGACGTTGACCTCTGAAATTATGGATTTGCTGACAAGGAATTTCTCAATGTCGGAGAACTGGATGTAGCCTGGCACCATGCCTTTGACATGCTTAAAGCCCGAAATGCTATCGGAGACTGCTTGGGCATTCGGTGCCTCGAAGAAAACGTAGCTCTTCTGAGCTTCAAGAACGAGAATCGAATAAACTTGAGACTCTTTCCCTTCCTGTTTTCTCTTTTCTATGCGGTCTCCAACGAACTTTGCGACAGTCTTCTCCTGGCCGCCCGTTGTTTTCACAGCAAAGATTCTTTGCGACAGTGTCTGAGACATTGAAATCAACTTTTCAAATGAAAATCATAATCGGCTCTATGGGGCCGTGGCTCCGGAAGGATTTGGGTTCGGAACTTTGGCAAGAAGCATCACCATCGCCGCAAGAAAATAAATCACGAATCCTATGACTCCAACAACTCCAAACCCGAGAAAGACTAGTTTCAAATACAACGTAAATTCCTCGCGATCAGACTTTCTGGTGAGCTTTAGAGTCCTCCATGTCGATGCTAACGCTTGCTTGATACCCAAATTACTCACACTAAGTTATCCGCTGGTCTTTGCGATTCAACTAATGCTTTCTGGTGAATATATTTACCTTTACCCTTGGCACTTGGTATTCATGAAATTGAGAACCTGCCAATGCTTCTCGACTCTCGCATCGGTATCTGAAACCGATGTTCGCTCGTTACAGAATGGTCGACTATGTTGCTGATTGAGACAAATTCTCGCCTGTAGAGTTCCAGTCTCTTTCCTCACATGGATTTGCTCAGTCTTGTCGGGCCTTTCGAATTAGCCTTGGCATTGGAGAACGAAAAAGAACTCAAAAACAAACAATTCTGGAACTCTGTGTCAAGCCATGGCTAATCTCTTTACGTAGAAAGACCAGAACCATGATTCATTCGGGACAGATAGATAGACACAGTCTACCCCCTCCCCCAGGGGGGTCCCCTTCTCTTGTTCGATATCTCGATGATCGTCGAGCTCTTCCAGCGGTGATTCATCCTGGATCATAGTGGTTGCTCCTCGCCGATATGGAGATTACGTGGTTTCAAAGTTTGACTGCGGATTCCAGTCCGAGATCGCAAATCACTGGATGTTTAGCATAATGACAACATCAAACGTGGATTCCAAAACTCGACGAAACTGAGCGAGTAGAATTGTCTTATAATGGCTGTGGGAGAGGAGTTTCCGAATTGGCAAAAAGGAGCGCGCTATCAGAAATCTCACGTTCTAGCGCGCTTGCACTTCCGATCAAAAACAACACGATAAGTCTCACGGTCACGTCACCGCCTTACCACAACGCCATTGACTACACAAAGCATATCGAAAGAAAATGGTATCGCGGTAACGTAGGCAAGTCGCTTGAACTATATTTTTCGCAAATGGCGGCTTCCTTTTCCGAAGTGTACAGGGTTACCAAGGAGAGCGGATTTTGCGCAATCGTGATTGGAAACGAGCTTTCTAATGGCACGATAATTCCTTTGCCACACTTGCTCGTGGAGAAACTGTGTTCTCCGGAAGGCGAGTGGCACTTTCACGAAGAAATCATTTGGAACAAGGTGACTGGTGGGCTCGATAGATTTGGCGTCACCGTCCAGCGGCCATATCCAACTTACTATCGAGCAAACATTATGCACGAGTTGATACTTGTTTTGAGAAAGGGAGAACTTGTCCACAGAAAAGATGCTAGAAGTAGATTTCAGATTGACGATGTGATGAAGAAAGACACCAGCAACTCTGTTTGGAACATTGCTCCTGTCCCTCCGAGGTACATTGACCATCCCTGCCCTTTCCCTGAAGAGATACCGTTGCGCCTAATATCTCTTTACAGTAATAGAGGCGATATGATTCTTGATCCGTTTCTAGGAAGCGGACAAACAGGCAAAGCAGCAAGGCATCTTGGGCGGGCATTCATTGGCTGTGATGTCTTGATGAACTACTGCCGACTTTCCAAGAAAAGAATTGCAGGCGAGAAGTTACACCTGAGGCCCCAACTCGTGGCCAAGTGGGAGAAGATAGATCAGCATTGAAAGACGTGATAGTTTGTTCGCAAAGCAACATTGCTAGCACGAACATTCGCGAGAGACTCTTGGAGAGATTTCCATTTCAAGAGACGGAGGAGTTTTTCGGCTCCTCCCCCATTTACGTCTGGGGCGAGAAAGCAATAGTCACTTCTCCGAAAGAAATCGTTCGCGTCTCAGGTCTCGATGAAAGATTTGACAACGTCAGATACGTGTTTGCATCAACTCACAGAGCGGAAAGCGGGATGCCAAGTCTTACCGCGCATTTCACTGGAAATTTTGGCTCTGATACTCTCGGAGGCAACGCTCATGAAGTTGCAAGATATTCTCCGCAGCTTTTGAAGAACTACTTCCTAGAACTAAATTCACTTCGCAATCTCATTCCCAAAGAGTATAGCATCACACTAGAGGCTACCCATCATGGTCCGACTGAATTCAAATCACCAGTGATGTTTGTAGAGTTGGGCTCATCGGAAAGAGAGTGGCAAGACATCGAGACTGCTGCTCTAATAGCTGATGCTACGATAAGATCACTTGACGCGCAAAGGAGATTTGACAAATGTGCTATAGGGATTGGCGGCACACACTATTCGGACAAATTCAACAAAGTTGAGCTGGGTTCGGAGTTTGCACTTGGCCCGATAGTCCCGAAACACGCGCTTGAGTTCCTGAACGAATCTATGCTAGCTCAGATACTTTCAAAGAGTACGCAACCAATCAAATACGCTCTGCTCGACTGGAAAGGTCTGGGTAAGAGTAAAGAAAGGGTCCTGCAAATCTTGGAAAGGGCCGATCTGGAACAGATTAGGGTCTAACTGCTATAACGCGACACGTGAATTCCCTGTAATTTCTAATCCAGCCGATTCGAGAGAGGCTCAACTTCACACGGCGGTGGACCTGATGACCCACTTTAGTGGGCACTTCGATACTATTGATCAAGCTTTGAGTGCGACAGATCCTATTTTGTGAAAAGCGAGTCGATGAATTCGCCCAGATCGAAAGGCATGAGATCATCATACTCCTGCCCAACTCCTAGAAAAATGATTGGCCGCTGTGTGATAAATGCTATCGAAAGTGCACCACCGCCCTTCACGTCAGCATCTGCCTTCGTAAGAATCGCGGCGTCGAAATCGGTGTACTTCAAAAACTCTTTCGCCTGGGATATCGCGTCGTTTCCTGCAAGAGAGTCGCCAACAAATATTTTGACATCTGGTTGAACGACTCTTACTATCTTCGACATCTCTTCCATCAAATTCCTGCTTGTTTGAATCCTGCCAGCTGTGTCTATGATTACCGCATCTGTCCCGTGAGCTATTGCGTAAAGCTGCGCATCTTTGGCCACGGCAGCAGGATCGGAACCATATGATTGGGCGATCGCCTTAATCTTCAAGCGGTTTGCGTGCTCGGTAAGCTGTTCGATTGCACCGGCGCGATGAGTGTCTCCGCAGGCAGCTACAACTGAGAGATGATTCTTTTGCAAGAGGTTTGCAAATTTCGCAACTGTTGTAGTTTTTCCAGTCCCATTTATTCCTAGAAACATAACAATGAAAGGCCCAACGTGATCCTTCCTGTTCTTCGCAGCTTTTTCCTTCGCAAGCTGGATGACATCAAGTTTCTTTGTCTTCGAGAAGGTTTCCCTGATTGCAGACTTTAGTTCGTTTAGGACGAACTTCTCTTTGTCCTCTGAACGCGGTATCTTCAAACCAACTAGTTTCTGTCTGAGGTTTGCATTGATGCTCTCGATAGCCTCCGAGGCAACATCGCTTTCAATCAAGGATACCTCGAAGTCCCATAGGAACGAGTCGATGTCTTCTTTTGAAAGAGTGGTATGAGTAGCTATTTGGGTAAGAGAACCTAAAGCAGATTTCAGTTTGTCAAACAATAGGCAAATTCACGCCGGTGACGCTTGCGATCTAGCTCTGTCCTGTTACCTGCTGAAGAATCGCACGATCCTGTTCGAGTCTTGATCCGATTTCTCTTCTCTGCTGGTCTAGCGATCCCAAGGCCTTTTCGAGCTCCTTTTCACGAGTTTGAAGATAGGCTCTTGCTGACTCAAGGTCCTTTTCTATCGCAACTCCTGCGCCGACGCTTAGAATAATCTTCGTCGCTTCTAGTTCATGAACTGGAAGTAACAGCCCACCGCCAATAGGAACCAAGAATTGATTTTTCGGATTTGCCGAGATACCATTGATTGCGTCGATCGCCGATCTCGTGTCGCTTAGAGCAGCTGATGCGGTCTGCACTCGTGCAACCGCTTCGTTATAGTAGGTTTCGAGCATACGGACTTCTGCGAGCAACTGATTCAACTGTTGTTCTGCCTGCGCTTGAAGCTCGGCATCGGTCGGCTTTTGCCGAGTAGTAGGCATTGGATTGGATTTGCTCATGGTGAACTATTGACTCCGCAAAATTCCGAACAAGTTCGGTTCGTCGTGGTGATATATGTCTTCTCAGCGGTTGAATGCCTTTGCAAGAATGACGAGCTCTGCACCGCGGGTAAGACTGCCAACAAGTATTCCTTTCGAGTTGCCGACGAACCCAGAACTCACAAATGGCACTCCTCCATTGATCGTTGCAGGCTCGGGATCTACGCCAAGGGCAGAACCGATCAAATTCAACTCTGGCTCATTTGCAATTGGGTGAACTATAGCTCCTGCATTAGTCGTGGCAATCATGGCACCGACTTGCACAAATGTTCCTATCCGCATCTTCTTAACAGGAACTCTGAGGATGTGCTCGATCTCTGTTGCGGACTCGTCGCTGAACACATCAGAGATGACCGCGCCGTGATCATTGGCGCAGATCAGGTTGCCCACTGAGGTAAACCTGGATTCAAGCTTGGCCACTTCAAGTCCCGTTCCTTCTCTGAGATTTCTTATCTCCTCTTCCTCTGCCAATCGAGAAACAATAATCCCGTTGTTGTTCATGGCACACAAAGGTCCTAGCAATCGCGAATTTGCTATAGAGGCCTGCGCGACCTTGCACTTTAGGAACTCTCCGACTTTTACAGATTTGGTGTCTGCAACACCATGGGGAACGATACAGAAACCGTCATTCGTCTTCAGAAAAATGCCAATGTTGGCGCTTCTATACAGATCGAACAAATGAACATCAATTGCCAAAGCTGCATTACCGTCCAAAGGCGAATTCTGAATCAAAGAAAGCAGAAAATATCAAAACGACCGGGCTCAAATCAAACGCAACTAGTTGCTAGGACGATTGGTGTAGACCAAATTCCTTTCTCCCCTTTTTTAATCGTTCCGTCTTGAACTCCGTTTACTTCTGAGCATCCAGACATCGCATGGGATGAGCACATTCACGAG
>JAKAPU010000249.1 GCA_021806865.1 archaeon | reverse complement strand
GATGAGGAGTATGAATACCGCAATGATTGGTAGCCCTACCGCGAATGCAGGGAACGGGTTGATCAGACTGCCTATTGATACGAAGAACAGGACAAGGAAGAGGTCCTTGATCGGGGTTATTCTTTTTTCTAGGAAGCGAGAGTGCTTTCCTCTGATCGAAAGCCCGATGACAAAAGCACCGATGCCTGGTGAATAACCGAGCAGGGCAGCCAACACGGCAAAAAGAAAGCCAAGCCCCAGCGAAAAGAGGAAAGGGATTTCCTCGTACTCTTCTTCATAGTAGCTCAGGTAATTTATGATCCTCGGAGCGATGTAACGGGCGGTAACATATGCCAACCCTATCAGGGCAAACCCGCTCAAAACAGCCTCTGAAACCGTAATGAATTCTCTTGCAACGCCGTTCCCTATCGTGATATACGGAAACCCGATTCCTGTCGAAGTGATTGACGAGAGTACGACTAGGAAGACGATCGCAATGATGTCTTCAACCACCAAGAGTCCCATTAGAAAGCCAGATTCCTGCGACTTTAGCATGTTTCTGGAGAGCAATATCTTCCCAACTATGGCCGTGCTTGTGATGCTTGCAGTCATCGAGAAGATTATTGTTTCCAAGAGATCAAAGTGTAAAAGAAAGGAAGCAAGAGCTCCAAATGCAAACGCTATTCCCACCTCAAGAAGAGTCAGAGAGGTAACCCTACTCGCAAGTCTTCCAAGCTCCGCAGGATCAAGCTCCAGTCCGATTACAAAGAATAGCAGCACGATTCCTATTCCTGATATCTCGGTCAACACGACCGGATCTCTAACCCAATTAAGCACATACGGCCCAACAATTACGCCGGCGAGTATCTGCCCCGAGACAATGGTGAGCTTCAGCCTAGCGAAAATTATGCTGAAGAGCAGAGCAGCGACCGCGAGGATTCCAATGTCGAGAATGAATGACACTTGGACGGAGAGTGCTTGCTCTGCAGCCATCAGTGACTTCCAATATCGTGTGCCTAACGTTTATTCTTTGTGGGGCTAAGGTCTGAGCAGTGATGTTTCAGAAATGGTTGTTGAACAGACTTGCAAGCTGGCACACCCAGTTGGAGATGGCATACTTTGTTCAGTAACATTCTGTGACATTGCGGATTCTTGTGCATTGATCCTTAATGAGAAAAGACTGTCCAAGCCTATCTGATCAGTTTCACTTCATGGATATGTTTTTGTCTTTAGAATTCACATTTGTATATTGAGTATTTTATGGCGCAAAACCTTTCTTGGCCCAAAACGATCTTGGTGGCAGTCGACGGATCCGACAGCGGGTATAGGGCTGCGGATTTTGCAATAGGATTGGCCACAAAACTTGGATCCGAGGTCTTGATTCTCTACGTCATAGGTGCTTCATCGGCAGACCCAGACTATAGGATTCCAGCAAATATGGTGGAAGCATTCGAGGATATGGGGAAGGAAGTTCTTGGAAAGTGTGAAGCAAGAGCCAAAAACAGCGGCACGAAATTCAACGAGATACTGGTCACCGGCGATCCGGTCAGCGAAATACTGAGACAAGCAGAGGACAAGAAGGTGGACTGCATCGTGATGGGTAAGAGAGGCCTTGGTAGGCTGGAAAAACTCCTGATGGGAAGTGTTTCCACAAAGGTTTCCAATCTTTCGGAAATACCAGTGATACTCGTAAAGTGAACTAAGGAGTGGTCTATCTCCGCCTTGATCATTTTGCAATCAATAACGAAGAGCTAACATAGATCGAATTGCCATAATCCAATCGAGCACTCTGCGCTTCAGGAAGCGAATTAGACGCCATTGTCTAAGCGATTTGCAAGAGAACCTTACATCGCTGTCAAGGACATAATGAGCAGCCCAGTTGTAACAGTTCAATCTGAGTCATCGTTACTTGAAGCTGCAAAAACGATGAGAGATCGTCAAGTTGGGAGCCTCGCGGTCACTGACGGAAGTGGAAAGCTCGTTGGAATCCTGACAGAAAGAGACATCATTTACTCTGCAGCAAACGGTCTTTTTGAAAAGCGTGATGCCCGTGTCAGTTCAGTAATGTCGAAGAATTTGATAACGGTCAGACCAGAAGATAACTTGAGCCAGGTGATTGAAAGGATGAGAGAGTTCAACCTGAGGCACATGATTGTGGCCGATACACAGGGAAAAGCTGTCGGAATAGTTGCAATGAGAGATATTCTCGATATTGCGATAAGATTGCTACGACTCTTAACTCCCACGGGCTAGGTCCAGAGACCTAGATTTAGATACGAACCGCCCAAAGTACCATTTCTCTAACTACAGTCATGATTTGAGCATCCGACGCTCAGAAAATCAGGAATCGTATATAGCACTCCTCGCAAACTCTATCATACTGATTCGACATGAAATTCTATGTACTTACGAGCCTGATCCTAAGTTTTGCGGGAGCTGCGCTCGATATTGCATCTGCTTCGCCAAGCTTACTCATGACCACGAATACTAGGGCAAACATGTACGTTGCTATGCCTTTTGACGCTAGTTCGCTTGTTCTCCCCCTCTATGTTTTCACAATAATTCTTGTTGTCACAGGAATCGCAGGCGTTCTTCCCTTTGGAATCAATCACATGAAGATTGTTGGCGGTCTGATGGTTTGTTACGGCATCGCAATGGCTCTGATTGGCTACGCGATGTGGGCTGACGCAGGTATGTTGTTAGCAAACATGATGCTACTCGGCATAGCGATGCTTGTCCTCGGGGCGCTAATGTTGATCAATGGGTCTGCCATGATTTACATGAGAGCAACGATGATGAACGATATCCCTAATTCGTAGTCGAATAGCAGGTGATGAATATGGTAGAAGAAAAAACTGCTCGCGACTCTGTAGCACGAATGTTTGTCAACTCGCTGCTGCTTGCGTTCGTTTCTGGCCACATGAACGTTATGGTGAATGGATTTCCAGCTGTCGCGATCGATTGCGACTCAAAGACGCTGGAGATCGAATCCAGTGGAGTCAAACAAACTGGGTTGTCTTTGGAAAAGTTAGGCACTCCGCAAGGAGGAATGATTGAGTTGATTAAAGAATCAGAGTTAACTGCAAGAAAATTGGCAGAGGATGGCTGGACGCTTGTCGTCTATGACAAGGGAACCAAAGCTCTGACAATGGGCAAGGGAGTATCCAGACTGACCGGCCACGTACACGTGAACCCGTTGAAGCTGAGGAGACTACTGAGCGATTCCAGCTAGCGGCTATGGGGTCGCCATCAACGCTACGTTCTTTGAAGCTGAGGCCTTCTTTTCTTCTTCTGTCAGCTCGCGCATGTGAACCGTAATTGAAACCACGCCGTTGAGTTCCACGCCAAGTTGCTGCAGTCCAAGAACTCGTACGCCCGTTTTCTGGAAATTGATGTCCAGTTGAGAATGTTTGTCCGCCAGCGCTTGAACCAATCCTGCTATGAGTCCATTTCCTATGTCTTCTGCCATGTTACCACTTCTTGATTCTTGCTTTTCAACTACCATGTCATTTCGTCGATCGGTTCTAGTGCTTGGCAGTATTTACGAATTGCTGATCTTGCAAAGTGAGAGAAGGTTGACTATTCGCCTACATTCGGG
>JAKAPU010000248.1 GCA_021806865.1 archaeon | reverse complement strand
CTAGTGGGCCGAACAAAGGCAAGGCAATTGAACACCCAGTGAAAAGGGGAATAGACTTATCTAGTTAGACGGCATCGAGTTGTTTATCGGGAAGCTTCGAACTTGAGCAAGAAGGAAAAGAATAAGGCGCCGATGCCCGCTTCGAGCGCTGGTCTCTTGAGGTTCTTCGAGGACGAGACGCAGGGAATAAAGATCAGGCCAGAAATCGTCGTTGTTCTCGCAGTGGCTCTGGTCATCGTCTCGGTGCTCTTGAGGCTAGTAATCTCTACTGCTTAGACTCACTGCAAGTTTTGCATCAATCGTATCCCGTGTTTTGGGATACGATGAGTAAAGAGCGTTAGCGTGAATTGAACAAGGAAGATTCTACGGCGAACATTGCGCGAAGGTACAGGCATCTCTTCAGGCTTCCCATCGCGCCGATCTCGATTCTCTATGCAAGCATTCCTGCTCTCCTAGTTGCTCTTCTCGTAAGATTTCTCTTGCATGACAATGCGCTCTACATACTGTCGTTTGCCGTTCTAACAGAACTACTTCTTCTTCTCGGCATCGAGATAGATAGGCTCGTGTTGAAGAGCAAGATTGCGACCTTCAGGCGTCTTGCTTCGATCTCGATCATAAGCAACTCGATATGGTTCCTCGTCACTCTTGTGGCAGTCGTCGTGCTTGGAATCACAAAGAGCGAGGGAAGGTTCCTAGCTGTTGTCATTCTCGGTGCCTTTTTCGCGATGGCCTTTCGCGCGCTTGTGTTTGGATCAGTCTTTTACAAGCACACTGTTTCGGGACTTCCACTTGCGATCGTTCAGCCAGTACTGGTACTTTTTCCATCACTCTTCTCGACAAAGTTTCTCTCGTTGTACTCAATCAGCATATACTCCTCGCTCATCGCGGGCGGGATAGGACTTGTCGCGCTGGAGCTGTACCTCTACTCGATAAACGGAGCGCAGAGGTTTCAGCAGTTCAGGCCGATACACCTTCTCCAAGCTTTCCTCGACGCTTGGACGCTGGAGGATGCGAGGACACTGGAGCGCTTCATGGAGATAGTTAGCAGGGAGAAAAACGTCGAGACGACGATGATCAGGCTGGATGCTGGCGGGGAGAGCGCCATGCTCGTAGTGCCGGGGGTGCATCCGGGGCCTTTCTATCCCATCGGCTCAAGCAACCTTCCGTACGACATTTACTCAAAGATGCACTCAGGATCTCTCACGCCGCTAACGGTGCACTCAATCTCGGATCATGATCTGAACCTCTCTTCAAAGAGCCAGGTGGAGAGGTATGTCGAATCTCTCGTGGGGGCAAAACCCTCAGAACTCGGAGGCACGATGAGCCTGCCGCTGGTAAAGAGCAAAAACAAGGCAACCGTGAGCGGGATCGCCTTTGGCTCAACAGCGCTGATTGCCCTAACTCAGGCACCGAACGGGATGGAGGACTTTCCAGTATCGGTCAAGGACTCGATAGAAAGAGATGCAAAAGTGGCTGGCTTTCGCGCCTTCATCATCGACACGCACAACTCGGAGGGTCCAAAGCCAAACGAAGAGGAGTGCAAAGACATGATCGAGGTGGCAAGAGACGTGCTCCGAGAACTAAAGTCATCCAGAAGGTACAGTTTCAGGGTGGGCTTTGCGCACAGCTCCGAGCTTCAATCCGATTTCGGGAAGGACATAGGCCCCGCCGGTTTCGGCCTAGTACTTTTCGAACCGGAGGGGGCGCAGAGTTTTTCCCTTGTTGTCGTGGATGCAAACAACGCACACCTCGGCTTCAGGGAGAAGGTCTTTGAGTTCTTCAGGTCAAGGACAAACACAACAATAGTGGAGCTTTGCACCTCGGACACGCACGTCACGGCAGCAAAGACAAGGGATGCCAAGGGATACGTGGCTCTGGGCGATCTGATTTCAGCAGAGGATTTCTCATCGGATCTTATAACACTCTTTGAGAAGGCAAGATCGAAGATGTCGCATGGCCGCTACGAAGTTTCAAGTGTGTGGAGCGATGTGAAGACCATCGGGAGCGAGGTGCTCGAGGATTTTTCGGGTCTTTTGGATGCCACGATCTCCACAGCGAAGAACGGCGCCGTGGTGCTGGGTATACTCGCAGCTGTCCTCATTGCGGTCGTTGCTATGATCTAGCGCATCACAAAACCTATGCCTTCCGAGCTCCGGGGAGCAAAGACCACGGAATCGTGCAGCTTCAAAAGGTCGGACATCCAGGCGGCGTGGCGGGCGGGCTCAATCTCCTTCACAGAATACGAGCACAGGAGCAGCCTTTGAGCGCCGTGATCATTCGGGGATGACTCGTGGTCGGATACCATCGTCGTGTGGGCGTACCTCTCAAGCTCCATGACGTTTCTGATGCCGGCCTCGCCCATGGAAGGGACCTCGTCTAGCACTATTCTCTTTGAGGTACTCTTTCCCAAAATCTCGTCGAGCAGGTCCTCTCTCCTTGTAACGTCCTCGGCTCGAGCAAAGTCGTCCCTTGCCTGAATTATCTTCAGCAGTCCTCTTTCCTTCGATACCTCCACATCGATTCCGAACTTTTTCATGCGCTCCTCGACAAACGTGGGCGTTTCGGGCGTCACGTACACGCAGAGCTCCTCGTTCAAAATCCCTTTTTGCAGAAAGCGGAACCTTAGCTTCGTCGCATACTCCTCATCTTCGTGAAACATGACAATGTGTCTAACACCCTTTAAAAAATCCACAAAATCAAATGGCGAATGGGAATCGACACTAAACATGCATGTCACTAGCAATCTGCTGGAAGATCAAAGGTAATAGAAAGACGGCACACCTGGCTGAAAAATGGCCGTTCTTCAATCTTTCCAAATTCGTTTCATGTATCGATGATTATTGTAGTGTTTTATTGTGAAAACAACAACTTTCGGCGCATGCTGTTGGCAGAATGAACTGGAGACCGGAGGAAACTGGGGACAAACGCGGACGCTGATATTCAAGGTAATCAGAATTTCATTTGAGCAGGATCTGAACGAAGCAAGAAAGTCGTGCAGAGCAACTCTATAATCAAAGTTCTGAGTTAGTATGTCTTGAATGGTGATGCCTGCATCGCTCGAAACAGGGGTGCGAGGTATTCTGGATCTTCTCCGGACCTCAGATTCAGAGGAGAACCTGGGCCTGAAAGATATCTTGGAAGAGCTCGACCGAGAGTCTGTTCGGATCATAATCAGGGAGGAGACGAGGCGCTTTCGCAAGCCGACGACACTGATCGAAGGCCTCCCAAAGCAGAAAAAGGAGCTCCAGAGAATAACACGAGAGCTAAAGACGAAACTCGCAACCGGAGGCACGTTCAAGGATGGTACAGTCATACTTCAGGGGGACAAGCGCGAAGCAGCTCGTGACGCCCTTATCTCTATGGGGTTCCCCCCGGATCGGATCGAAGTCCAGTGAAGCTTCCAAGCCAGGTGGAATGAGATTGTTTGCTTTCCTGCTGGTCCTGTCGGTCCAGTCTCGCTGAGATAGAGTTTTAGGCGATCGACTTTCTTTGAAAAGTCTGGAATGTAGTGATTCCAAGTCGTTGCCTGCCCCCTGCCTTTGCAAGGGAGCTTGTTACTGCTAAAGAAAAACACAACCCGAGCC
>JAKAPU010000247.1 GCA_021806865.1 archaeon | reverse complement strand
AATCATTTTGGGCTCTTTCAAGTCCGGAACGATGAGATCCGTCGTGCCTTCTCTCAAAGTGGTCGTCTTGACGGCTTGCAAGTACAAACAGGCATCGATATCCACAGTCTTAAATTATCCACTAGAGTCTGCAATCCTGTTGGTGGTGCGCTCAGTGACTCGTCCCCCGGAACACATGAAGCGCATCTGGCTAGTCACTGGCGAGCCAGGCTCGGGCAAGTCGACCGCCGTTTCGAAGATGTTGTTTCACATACGCTCAAAGGGTTTCACGGTAGGAGGCGTCTTGACCCGCGAAATCAGAAGCCATGGTGAAAGGGAAGGCTTCAGACTTGTCGATCTGTCTTCCGAAGAATCAGAGGTGCTCGCCTCCGTTACTGGAATAACAGGGCCGAAAATTGGAAAATATCGGGTAGACTTGAAAGCGCTTTCTGGCCTTGGCACAAAAGCCCTGATGCACGCCAGTGAATACTCCGATCTAGTAGTGTGTGACGAAGTCGGGCCGATGGAGCTCCTTAGCCCTGAATTCAAAAAGGCAATCCACAAGTCTGTCATTGAATCAAACAAGCCATGCATCTGTGTTGTACACAAGCGATATTCTGAACCCATAATAGATGAATTGCGCTCTTCTCCTGAATCGACCGAAGTAGAAGTGACTTTCGAAAACAGAGACGAGATCGCGATGGAACTTGCTGGAGAGATACTAGAATTCCTGAATCTCAAGGTCGAATAGCAGATTGATTCTTGCAGGAGTGGATGAAGCAGGCAGGGGATCTGTCATAGGTCCACTCGTGGTTGCTGGCGTAGCGATCGAGGAATCGAAGCTTTCCAAGCTCAAGGAACGTGGAATCAAAGATTCAAAGATGTTGACTCCACGCAAGCGGAAGATCCTCTACCGCGAAATCAAGAGTCTTGCAGACGGAATCGCGATTGAAAAGGTGCAACCGGCGGCAATTGACAAAACTGTATTCGCTGGACAGAAGTTATTCCGGCTAAACTATTTGGAAGCTCGAAGTATGGCACGTGTTTTGGCGCAACTCACCTATGATCGAGCTCACGTTGATTGCTGTGACACGAATCAGAAGCGATTTGGCATCCAAATCTCCGAAATTATGGCAGAAGTAAAAGGAGTCGTCATCGGATTGGGAGAGAAAAATCCGTTTGTCGAGCGTTTGCATAGCGAGCACCACGCAGACAAGAACCATCCGGTGGTCTCGGCTGCATCCATCATCGCAAAAGTTGTCCGGGATTGCAGTATAGAAAGACTCCAAAAGAGTCATGGAAATTTTGGAAGTGGATATCCTTCAGACGCCGACACGATATCGTTTCTCAAGGAGCACTACGAGCAAACGAAGAATTTCCCATCAATCGTGCGGCAGTCTTGGCTCACCATCAGACGTATGAAAGGCGAACTTGCAGGTAATAGTAGCATGGAGAAGCTCAGATCTTAGGTCGCGCGACTAACATGGCGTGATTTCTGTCGTAGGGGTCTAGATCTATCTGCTGCAAAATCTCGAAGTTGTTTTTTTCGAGTATTCGAACTTGTTCCCTGAACACCTCGTCCTTGCTTTTGGTCGCATCTATGCTGCTCGCCTTCACAACCAAGAATAGTGTGCTCTCGCGGCTTGATTCCAGCAAGGCCCTGCAGTTGTGAATTGCGATTTCGGTCTGATCTGGCTGGGCAATGTCGCAGTAGACTATCGACACTGCGCCATAGATTGCAGGATAACGCTCAGGATGCTTCGCATTTTCGATAACTGGAACAATGTTCTTCCGGTATTTCACAACGTTTTCTAGGAACTCTCTTGCAACTCTCGCGGCCACTTCTACGCCAAAGATTTTCCCCTTGTTTCCAACTACATCCGAAAGATGGGAGACAGTTGTTCCGGTGGAAGCACCGAGGTAAAGACATCGCGATCCTTGTTTGAAAGGAAACCGTTTCAATCCATTCAAGATTGCTGCAGAGAGTTTGCTACGAAAAGGGTCCCACGATCGAAATTCCACTTCAGTCTCGTTGAGCTTCGACCGTATCAGCTGTTCGCCGTAGTAAGATCTTCCTGGGGTGAGATTTCTCGTTGCTAATATCCGCTTGTTCGGGTTTCGAGTATCGGGAACTCTGAAGACTCCCTCGAAAATTTCAACGGCCATGCTATCTGCGTTCATAGTCGCGTTTTCTCTGACCTTTGCCTGCCTTTCCGCCCTTTCTCCATCGACCCTTGCCTCTTTCGCCTCGTTCGAATCCACGCTCTCTTAGAGGTCTTGCTGGTTCCTTGCGGTACTGTGGCACGAACTCTTTCTTTTCCTTTGGAGCTTCCTTGTACTTTTCTCTGATCTCATCCAGCCTTAGTTGAAGCGATTGCAGAACTTTTTCGTCTTTAGATCCCCTGAAGGTGTCAACTCTCGAAGCTATTGCAATCTTGCCAGCGACTGAACGAGCAATCTTACCTCTTTGCCATTTTGGCGCGCCGTGGACTGCTGCATGCTGGAAAAGTATACCGTGCTTTGGCGGTCTTGCACCACTTTTCAAGGCTCGGTACAGTGCCTTTTCAGCACCAAGGATCTGAATGGTACTAGCAGGCAATATCGCTAACTTTCGCAGTCCGCCCGCTTTCGCTATCAATCTCGCTCCAATTGTTGCACCGGCGACCTCGGTCAGGTTTGGGGCCACTTGCCTCATAGTCTTCTCCACATGCGATGCAAGTCTGTCCCTTAAAGAGAAGAGATGCTGAGCCTCATCCGCCAACTGAACGATTCTAGCGAGATCCTCCTCGCGCAGGTCAGCTCCTCTGGACTGCTTCGCAGCCGTCTCGATAGCTTTGCTCTTGTTCTTTGAGTATCCCATTTGCTCTAACAGACCAGCTTCAAAGTTGTCTCTTGCCTTGAATGTTTGCACCAGTTTGATCAGCGACGGGTTATCGTCAACAAGTGAGGTGATTTCAGGAAAATGCAAGCCATACCATTCGCGGAGCCTTGCGCTCAGAATATTTGCCGTCTTGTCAAGCTCGTCAAGCGCTTGAACTGACTCCATTGCCTGAAGGTCTGGATTCGATGACATCTCCTTGATTCTTTGATCCGAGATCTTGAGAGAGACTTCCCTGATTGCGTCCTCAGCCTGCTCCGGCGAACTTGACAACCCAGACTGAACTAGTAGCTCAATCTGATTTCTCCTGATGGTGCGAATTTCCTCGTCCGACACTGTCTGCAATGCAAGTCCTGCATTTTGCAAGCCCTGCGCAACGCTCGACTCCACTACTAGGACAGAATCTTTCGTCACATGTTGTTTAAGCCAGCCCAACTGGTCCTCCGAAATCTGTCCTGAACTGGCATCAAGATACGATCTCGTCCTTTCGTCAACGGCAAAAGCTAGTCCGCTTATCGGGTGATGAGCCTCATCGAGCAGCAACAAACCGAGCTCGGTTACGATGAAAAAAGATTTCAAAATACTACCAAGATGAAATGTTTAAACCGACCGTCTTAAAGCGTTTGGTGATTTTTGGAGGATCAGTTCAAATTGACTAGGTCAATTAAGGGCAGGGCTTCCCAGTCCCATTCCAAAATAATGCCTCCCTCAATCGGTATTGACATCTGCGGTTTTCATTTGAGATCGCCTACAAT
>JAKAPU010000246.1 GCA_021806865.1 archaeon | reverse complement strand
AATCGGAGCCGGCCACTCTTTCATTATTTTGTTACGCGCAGCATATCCGATAAACGTGCTAGGTGCGATCAAGAACGTTCCTGAAGTATGCAACATCTATTGTGCGACGGCAAATTCGGTACAAGTCCTGCTTGCGGAAACCGACCAAGGAAGAGGGATACTAGGGGTGGTGGATGGCCAATCACCGCTTGGCATTGAAGACGAAAAGGAAATCTTGGAAAGAGAGTCATTTGTGAGAAAGATCGGCTACAAACTTGGCAGTGCGTAAACAAAGAAGCACATCGCTGAATCCGAACAAAGAGTCTTTAGTCAGGTTTCAATCCAGTCTAAACAATACTCTGTAACTATGCCGTCTTTTTTCTGAAAGTATAGTTCTTAACCACAATGCTTAGGGCAATACAACCAACTGACAGCGCTATGCCCACCGCGAAAATAAGGTTGAACGCAAAAGCAGAAGGAATCTGTGCAACTACTACGTTGTGACCATTTACTGGCACTATCAGAGGGCTAAGATAAGTCGCCATGATCGTGGTCGCTATCACGGGCCCCAGCGCACCGCCAAGATTTCGAAGCATGGTATTCATCCCCAGTCCGACAGCAATGCTTTCTGTGGGGAGAGAGATGGCTACCATATTCACGATCGGAACGATTATGGAAACGAGCCCGAACAGAGAGACGAGAGTGTCAATCTCTACAGCGGTTGCAGTAGCTCTATTCACAATGAAAAGAACTTGTCCAATTCCCAGTACTGTCGAACCAAGAAGCAATGCAGGCTTTGGTCCAAACCTCGCGAGCATCTTTCCGATGGTGGGTCCTCCTACCAACATTCCTAACGTGGAGGGCCCGATCGTCAATCCTGCGGCTATGATGTCGAGGTTTAGTCCGAAGCCTTTCGGCAGTTCAGTATAGTACACCACTGCAAAGAAGAGCATGAACATGCTAGTTCCCGAGATTATTCCAACAAGATTTGCGAGAAGAACGTTCCTTATCTTCAATAGACCGAGCTGAATGAGAGGATCGGTTCTCCTTCTCTCAAACACGAAGAAGTAAAGCGTTGCAAGCGTGCCAGGAACAAGCAAAGCAATTTCTTCGAGCGACATCCAACCAAGAGAGGGCCCCTCTGTTACGTAAAGGAGTAGAAGCGTGACTCCTGCCATGATGAAGGCTGCACCGAAGTAATCGATCCTCTTGCCTGTCTTGTTCGGTTTGTCGTTTCGCAGTATCTTTGCAGCGACTACAAATAGAACGATGCTGAGAATGGCGGCTGTATGAAACGCGTACTGCCACCCCAGATCTTGCACGACGTAGGATCCGACTACTAGACCTGCGGCTGCCCCAATCGCAAATGTTCCGCTAATTATTCCCTGGGCAGTTGCAATCTTTTCTCTGGGGTACACGTCAGTGAGGATGGCCAGAGCAAGGGGAATGATCGCAAATCCTACACCCTGAAGCGCCCTAGCAAAGAGCAAAAAGTAAATCGAGGGTGAAAATCCGGCTATCAGTACTCCGACAATATAGAAAGTAAGGGAGATCAGGAACATTTTCTTTTTTCCGTAGATGTCTCCGAGCTTCCCGAAGAGTAGAGAGACCGAACTCCCGACAATCAAGTAGGCGGTTGTTATCCAAGATGCAATCGATGCCGTGGTCGCAAGATCTTTCTGAATTGTCGGAATTCCTGGAATCACCATTGTCTCTACATAATTCACCAAGAGAGCGACTCCGGTGAGGACTAGCAGGGTCCGTGTAGCATGGTTGACGCCTTTCGGCTCTTCATGCAATGCTTCCTCAGACGCAGCGGTTCCGAAATCTTCCTCCACTTTGACTCTCGACTCTTGTGAATTGCTTTCTGATCGAAGTCTCTTTTGCCGTAGCAAGTGTATTTCAATTAATTGGATGCCCGGCTGCGAAACTCTTGGTCAAGAGTTCAAAAAAGCCGAATAGAAAGTCATACGTTTCATGCTCCCAGTTGAGCGACTGCCTTCTTTCGCGTCCTTTCGAGTTCTCTCTTTGGCACGTACATCTTCAGCTCCTTTCCTCTATGTGTGAACTTCATTTGTGCAGAGGGTTCAATTTCGATGTACTGCGGATGCTTCAGGGCCTTCAGAATGACCTTCTTGCTCTGCGTGACCGTGAAGTACTTCGACTCAACACCAGGATTCATGTGGTAATTGGTGGAGAATCGTATCGGATTGAGGGGGCTGTTGAGTAGCTTTTCGAATGAACCGTACGGATTGAGAGTCACGTCAACAAGAACAGTTTCAAAACCTTGTAGTTGTGGGTAGAACGGGATTCTCTTCTGATCGGATCTGCCACCAATTCCGACCTGATCCCATTCTATTGGTGGAGCGATAAGACAATGTCTGTCGGTCAGTATCACGCCTTCCGCATATAGCTGGCTGTAGTATCGCGCTTGGTTAGATGTCTTGTCTTCGATAACGAGCAACCGCAGAGTGTCTTCACGAGCCTCAACAAGAATTGCATCTGGTTGACATCTGAGCCCTCCAAAAGTGGGAGAGCAAAACGTTGCTGTCATGTAAAACGGTGGATTCCTCATGTTGATTGATTCGATAATTTTAGGAAGGTCCTTCTCCACACCTCTCATCACTCCGAGCGCTTGATGAGCTCTTCTTCCATCCTCCAGTTCTTGCGTAGGAAGCAGTGATTTGTTGTACCGAATCTCGTCGACGACTTGCCGCAACCTTTGTTGATTTCTTCGGACTCCCCAGAGCTGGCTTACCTTCAGACACTCATCTTTCGCTCCGCATACTAGACAAGAAGTCATGCGAAGCGGGATTGGATGTCTCTTAGGCATGGCTCGGGTCACATCGGCTAGATACTCATTACGAATTATGCGATGAACTCGTATGATAACTTATCCTTGCCACAGGCGTCTTCAGACACAACTGGAGTCTAACGACGATGAAAGGCTGGAGGCCTGAGACGTAGAAGTACTCAAAATAGTGGGTCCGAATGAATTCGTGTACTCCTCGTTGCCGAAAAGTTTCACATTCGAGGCTTGAAAATGCTCCAAGATCGAGAAATACTTAACGAAATTGTTCAGTACAATTGTAACTTAGGGCGAAGTGATTGCATGCGTTCGTGGAAAGACTAATTTGTCTGTAATGAATTTTTGTAGGACTAGTATAATGACTTGCAGCGAAAGAAGATAGACCAATCGGTAGAGCTTGGCTATCAAGTACTTGCGCCAGATTGTCATGTTAACTTGTAATGATGGTAGGTGCGCATGAAGTCTTGCAAGTGAGGGTCGCAGTTCCAAACGATTACCCCGCCATTGCAGAAGTGAGTGCGGCAGCTTGGCCAGATCGTGGAATATCACTAGCAAGATTGTTAGAGCAAGACCAGACTTACAAATCAAGCGAGTACTTCAGGAAATACTTTGTTGCGGAAGAGGAAGGACACAAAGTAGTTGGGTTCGGTTTGCTTTCGCACAGTGTGACAGAGTATCACCCCAACAAGCTGAACATGGAACTTGCTGTGCCGCCTGAATGGCGAGGTGTCGGAATCGGCAGCAAGATCTACGATTTCTTGATGCAAGAAACTGAGGGGAAAGGATTCAAGACTCTATGGGCCGAGACGCGAAATGACTTCTATGCGGGCGTGCG
>JAKAPU010000245.1 GCA_021806865.1 archaeon | reverse complement strand
TGCAGCAGGTTGGCGCCTTCGATGAGTTTTTGCTGAACTGAAGAGAGCCCGTTCGGTTTTCTTATCGAGACTCTGTGCCCTTCCGATAGAGTGAGAGAGTGAAAGGATCCCTTGCTCAGAAGCTCATTTGAAACGTCCACTATTTTCCCGACAACTTTCAGTCTCGAAAGAGTGCTATCCAGTTGAATGCCTTCGACTTCAACCGTAACTGTTACTTTGATCCTTTCCTTGTCGGGCCTGGCATACTCTGAAGTTTCTTTGTACACACGCGAGGTCTCTGCAGCAACGAGGTCTCCCTTCGTGATAACGCGCCTGAGCACCCAAATATCATCGGGTTGCTCCGGAGTCACGGTTACGAGACCGTGTCTTGTGTCAAGACGGCTTATGATCAAGCTCTATCACGCAGGAAAAATTGCGAGCGACTCGTAGTCGCTCCAGAAAAAGAAAAGCGAAGGGACTATTCAAGTCCCAGGTCTTTGAAACTGTAGATGGCGATTGACTCAGGCTTGTTCTGTATCTCGCCTGCTCTGTGACCGACGATTGATTCAATGCCAACCTTGCTCGCGGCCTCCACTAGTCTTTGAGTGACTATTCCGTCGAAAACGAGGAACTTTGCTCCTTCGGTTCCACCTATCTTCGTTGCCAGTTCATTGACGGGCATCTTTGTCACTTCATTCCACTGTGCGTCGTAGACCTTCGCTTCGAGTGTACCGTTGATTGAGGCATAATCTGCCTTGACCTTCTCTGAAGCTTCTGGACTCATTGGTGGGGGCGGCGGAAGCTGCTCGACTGGCTCGGCTCTTTCTTCGTAGTGGTACTCGGCCCTTTCTCTTGGAGCCCGTCTTTCTCCTCGCTCCCTGCGAATGTACCTGCCTCCGCGTTCGAAACGTGGACGGTGTTCCCTTTCACGTCTCTCGTACTCTCTCTCCTCGTGAAGCTCAGGAGCTTCTCGCTCGGATTCGGGTCTTCCTCTGAGTATGTCTAGTATCTCAATGGGAGTGAGCTCCTCTACTTCGCGTCCACGGGGTGCACGATAGACGCGTTCGATCTTCGCGACTTGCATGAGCTCCTTCAGAATCAGATCCCCTCCCCTGTCGCCGTCCAAAAACGCGTACATTGTCTTGCCTCTGCGAGCCAGCTCCTTCACCGTGTCCGGAACGCTGGTTCCCTCGACCGCTATCGTATTCTCGATTCCAGCGCGCAATAGGTTGAGGATGTCCGCCCTTCCTTCCACAACTATGAGCGTATCAGAACTGGTCACAGCTGGTCCTGCAGGCAAGTTCTCCTTGCCGTATGTGATGAGGCGACCTTTCTTTGCTGAATCCACAATGTCCTTGAGCGACTCTTCGCCTTCGCTCGCGGTCTTTGAAGCCCAGTCCTTCATGATCAACTTGGCTCGGTCCACTATGACCTTCCTGCGATCGGCGCGGACATCGGTGATCCCGACCAGCCCGAACTTTGCTGAGCACGGTCCCACCTTGTCCACGTTTTCAACAGCGGCTGCAATGAGCGCGCACGTTGAAACGTCGGTGCTCATTGGAACGAGAACTTCGCCTGAAGTCTTACCGTTTGCGGATTGAAGATTGATCTCTATCCGCCCGACTTTCCAAGTCTTTTGCAGTTCCTGGAGGTTCATCTCGGGCCCAAAGAGGCCTTCCGTTTGCCCAAAGATTGCGCCTATTAGATCTGCTTTCTCTACTACTCCTTCTACATCAAACCTTAATTTTACTAAGTACTTTACAATTCCTTTCTCTTGACTCACGATAATCACCAAAGGTAATTGGCAATTTGAAACCTGTCAAACCTTGGATCAAAAAGACCGCTGAACACATTTAAGCCTTTATCGAATTCTGGCCGACGCTCGAAAGTCGAAGCATCTGTAAGGGTTCCTGAAGTGGTCGGAGAGCCTCAAATGCAGAATTGACGAAGCTTGACCTTGTAGCCGGTATCATGGCTGTCGCCCCTTTAAGGCTAGCAATCCGCCCTGCCCGCCAGCGACTGCATTGACTCCTTAAGAATGAGTCAACCAGGATTGACTCAATCGAGATTGTGTCGGTTCCCTTAGAATCTCGCGACGTTTGAGTGGCTGTGAATATTGGTCGCACTATGGATTTACCTACGTGTTACCGCAGACGGGCTCAGAGGTTCGAGCGTTCAGGGGAATACCGTTAATAGTTCAGCGAATCAATTGTGAAATGATGGTTCTTGCAGTACAGCTTAAGTCAAGAACAAGAATTGCTTCGAACCACAATAGCCGAATTTGCCAAGGCTGAGATTGCGCCATTGGCTTCGAAGATCGACTGGGAATCTAACACACCAGCAAACCTTGCTTCAAGATTACCGGAACTCGGCTTGTACGGAATCTGTGTTCCAGCAGACTTTGGCGGGGCAGGCGCGGACTTTCTCAGTCTGATTCTCGCAATCGAAGAAATCAGCAAAGCCTCAGGATCTCTTGGAATGCAAATCGCCGTACACAATGCGATAGTGTGCGAAGCATTCCTAGCATCCTCAAATTCTGATTTGAAGCACTCCGTATTGAAACGACTTGCATCTGGCACTCTCGGCGCGTTCAGCTTTGATCCCAAATCAAACATAACCTGCGAAATCAAAGGAAACGAAATGATTGTGAGCGGAGTTTCGGAGTACATCACCAACGCAGCTTCTGCGGGCGTGTTTGTCGTGCTTTCGAAAATGAAGGGTGGTGAAAAGGTCATCTTTGGATTCATGAAAGACGATGTGAAAAGTGACCAATTCCGAATAGGACCTGCGAAGAAGTTGCTTGGGGTTAGAGCAGCCGGCACTGCAAGGATAGAATTCAAAGAAGCAAGATTTCCTATTGGATCACTTCTCTTCGATCCGCAAATCACAGAAACTGCGCTCTCTCAACTTCTCGCCAGATCGAGGTTGGCAATGGCCGCAGTGGCATTAGGAATCGGTCAGGCTTCGATCGATGCGGCGGTGAAATATTCCACCGAAAGAAAACAATTCAACACGAAGATCGGAAAGTTCTACGCGATACAGGATTTCATTGCCACAGACGAAGTCAGTGTTCAAACCTCCAGAGCCCTATTATATGACGTGGTTTCCACGATAACAAAGTCAAAAACGTCTCTTCGCGATAGCGCAGTTGCCAAGATTTCAGCGTCGAACGCCGCAGTACAGGCAGCCAGACATTCGATAAGGATTCACGGAGGTTATGGCTTTATCAGAGATTATCCCGTGGAAAGATATCTCAGGGATGCGAGAGCTATGCAGCTACTAATGGAAACCAATGAGACTCTCAAGGCTCAAGTTGCCGAGGCACTCATGTCGCAGGACTAGATGGACTGGAATTAGCTTCGTCTCTGAGTTTGCGACGCAATACTTTACCGACTAGCGTCTTTGGGAGCTCTTCCCGGAACTCGAAAATTCTAGGAACTTTGTAGGCAACCATCTTTCCCTTACAGTACTCCCTGAATGCTTCAGGGCCTGGATTGTTGTTCTTGTCCTTCAGCACGATAATTGCCTTCACATTCTCGCCTCTATACGGATCTTTGACTCCTACGATTGCCGCCTCCTTGACGGCGGGGTGTGCATACAACACTTCTTCGACTTCTCGGGGCCAGACTTTGAATCCGGACGCGTCA
>JAKAPU010000040.1 GCA_021806865.1 archaeon | reverse complement strand
CTCTCCAAGGAGATAGCTCCTCGTAGGTTACGTTCTTCTTGAGCATCCAGTACGCGTAGGAGACGAGCCTCCTCGCGACCGCGATCAGCGCCTTCTTCTCTCCCCTCTTGTGTGCAAGCCTCGAATAGAACTCTCTGATGTGTGGATCCTTCCTCACAGCATTCCTAGCACATTCGACCAGATTTCTCCTGAGATACTTGTCCCCCTTCTTCGTGATGTGTCCACGATGCGTAACATCCGCTGTCTCGTGGAGCCATGGAACGAGACCGAGGTAAGCGCACGCATGCTTGGAGTCGGGGAAGCGGTCTATGTCGTCGAGCACACAAGCGAGGAAAAGGGCCGTGTATTGTGCCACGCCTGGAATAGTGTCCAGTAGCCTCGCCTTCGGATCCTTCGAGACGATGTTACGGATCTGACTGTCCAGCTTCTCTATCGTCGACTCTACCAGCTCAAGCTCGTCTAGCCTAGTGTCTATCTCCTGAAGTCGAAGAGCTCTCAATCTCTCCCTCCCATCGAGTCTGAAGATCCCTTTGCCAAGCTCAATTCCCCTCCTCTTCAACATCCACCTAATTGTGCCCTTCAGGTGACCGCTCCTTACCCCATAAGTCACCCTGTCCTTTACGACGAACAGTTTTTCCCTCGTCTCCTCATCACGCATGTGGGCCAGAGGCAGGTAGTCGGTCCTGAGCAGGTCCCCCAAAACTCTTGCATCGTTCCTGTCGTTTTTTGTCGAGGACTCGCTAATCAAACGGAGCTGTTCGGATTCGCTACGGAGACTGTGCAATCCTTGATTGAGGACAAGTTCTCGTAGATCGGATGGATGAATCCTACAGACTCTATCGCCACGCGTTTCTCTCCTGGAAGTGAGGAGAGGAACTTGCGCAGACTCTTTGTTGGAATTCTCTCCTCGATGAGAATGGAGCCCTCTTTCGTCAGGACATTCAGCTGTGTTTCCTCTTCATGTACATCCAGCCCTACATACAGTACACCGTTGTTGTTCATACTTCTTAGCTTTGCAAGGTTATTCATAGGTCATAGGGTCACTGGATAGGCGCAGTACAACAGAAAGACTACGAACAGGTCAAGGCGCGACAGCAACAGAATGTGAGACAAACGAAGCTGACCGATTTTTGACCCCGCCTGCTTTAGCAGGCGGTAGTTCAGAATTTAGCTCACGACAACTTCTGCCGAGGGCGATAGGATGTTTCTCGGATCAGACCGCTTCACGTAGATTTTGATCAAGAGGAAGCCGGTATGGTCAGCTACTTCTGTTGAAACACAAATTGTGATTTGTTCTGCCTTTCGCTTGCATTTCATCTGATGCTTCAGAACACTGATTCAATCTTTTGCCTGTAATTAGCGAAGCCAAACACAGCATTTACCTAGCAAACAAATACCATTTGCAGTACTCCACGCATGGCACTGTGCACCGATTTGAGTACCTGATCAGTTGTACTGGCAGATTAATATCATCAATCGTAAAGTAAGCTTCCCTTCTACACATACTCTCACTAGAGCGAATCCCTAACATATTAGGGACACAATCTTAGGGCTGTCTATCTTGAGATTCACTTCTAGCGATCAGGGCAATTCCTGCGGGTACATCTCCATATTATGCGCAGATACCTACCCTTTAAAGCTCAATGAATGCATCTTTGTTTTTGTCTTCTGCAAATGAGTCAACGAATGGAAGTGTTCGTCCCCGAACTGGCAAAGATCGAGATCCAGAGAGTAAGGGACATGATACTTGCCTACAAAGAAGGAAGAATCGATGAGGAAATATTCAGAAGATTCCGCTTGGAAAATGGAATCTACGGCGTCAGATTCCAGAAAGATATCCAGTTGATAAGGGTAAAGATACCTGGCGGACTCCTCGATTCGTTGCAATTGAAAAAGTTTGGAGAGGTGGCGAAGCTATTCTCCACAGATATCGGACACGTCACTACGCGTCAGGACATGGAGTTTCCATGGGTTCCGCTAGAGTCCGTTCCCGAGGTACTCTCGAGCATCGCGGAGGTTGGTCTCAACTCAAGAGAAGCATGTGGCAACACTGTGCGCAACGTGACCGTCTGCCCCTTGGCTGGTGTGTCTGATGAGGAAGCCTTCGATGTTACTCCGTACGCCAAAGCAGTGGCGAACTACTTTGTCAGAAACCCGCTCTCTCAGAATCTCCCGCGAAAGGTCAAGATCTCCTTTGAGGGTTGCACCACTGACCATGTTGCTACAGCGATACACGACATAGGCGCCTTGGCTACACTCAAAGAAATCAACGGGAAAGCAATGAGAGGATTTCGTATCTATGTGGGCGGAGGACTGTCCACGATGCCTACCGCGGCAACGCCGCTGGAAGAGTTTACTGCTGCTGAGCAACTGTTGCCAACATTTGAGGCAATCATACGAATATTTGATCGCCTTGGAAATCGCGACAATGCAGCCAGAGCAAGAATAAAGTTTCTGATTCAGAAAGTGGGCTTTGAGAACTTTAGGAATCTTGTCCTAAGAGAAAAAGCGATAGTATGGTCGACAAGAGGAGGAGACAGGCTATGGGATTTCCCCGAAGTTGACGCCGAGACAGAAGACGACATAGCCAGTAATGAACATAGAGCGTCAGCAGACTCTGATCCCGAAGTCGCAGATACAACTGCTGCAAGGATCTCAGATCGGGGATTTGACGACTGGATCAGAACAAACGTTAATCGCCAAAAGCAGCCTGGTTACTATTATGCGTACATCACTCTTCCTGCTGGCGACGTCACATCAGATCAATTCCTTTCGCTTGCAGAGATTGCAAGAAAGTTCTCTAGAGGAAAGATGCGAACAACAAGGACTCAGAACCTTGTATTGAGATGGGTGAGGGAAGTTGCACTGTACCAGCTTTACAAAGAGCTCAAAGCAATAGGATTGGGAGAATCCGGAGCGAACAGGCTCGTAAATGTGGTAGGATGCCCGGGCGCCGATACATGCAACCTTGCAATAACGCATTCTCACAGACTCGCGCTCGAACTCTTTAGACAGTTTAGCAAGCGGCAAGACCTAGTTCTAGCAGAGGATCTAAAAGACGTTACGATACACATCAGCGGCTGCCCTAATTCCTGTGGACAGCATCACATAGCGTCAATCGGATTTTACGGATCAGCAAGTCGGGTCAACGGAAAGCAGGCACCGTATTACACGATGCTTCTGGGCGGAGAAATCTCGTTGGGGAGCGTAACCTTCGGTCAAGTCGTCGCCAAAGTGCCGGCAAAGAGAGTGCCGGAGGCAATAATCAGATTGATAGACACATACCGTACCGAGAGGAACAATGGAGAGACATTCATGCAATGGGTAAGAAGGCTGCAGAAGGAGGAACAGCAACAAGAAACTAACTCTGGATCTGAGCGTCTTGAAAAGGAACCTGTGGTAATTCCGGGAGGGAATTCAATTTGAGTCAGAGTTCTGCTGCAGAGTTGAAACAAGATAACAAGCCAGGGATGAAGAAGGGACTTACGATTTTAGTGCAGGAAGCCCTCGAAGACATCTGCAACATCCCTCCGATGGAGGAGGCTCCAGACCTGTTCGTAGATTGGGGGGACACCGAAAAGTTTCGCGTGAAGACTGCAAGGGGCGAGTGCGCAGCTTAGTTAGTCATTGATTTGGCGGTGATTGTTTTTCTTGATTGCTTCCCTTCGCATCAATTCTACAATAGAACAATTGGGCTTGTCATTCACGAATTATGTTCAGGAGTAGTTAACGGACAATGGCAATCTTGCGAAATGTCGAGGACGACAGGGCAGTACATACGGTAAAAGAGAAACCACGTTTCGCGACTGGGCGAGACTATGCAATGGTCAAATCCTACCTTGAGCGATTAGGCGCCCCTTTTTACGATAGAGAGAATCAGAGACCCGTAAACAGTACCCCTATCTTAGACGTGACAGACATTTTGCTGTCCTACTTTCGCAGCGACTTCAGAAGGAGGAACAAGTTCTATCTCAAAGAGGAGTACAGGAACCCACTCACAAGGTCCGTGAAGGGCAGAGCAGTAGCCTCAATGGTTCTGGAGGCAACAAATTCAGGATCTGTATACGCGACTTCTGGTAAAAAGAAAAGATGGATAGAGCCAACCTCTGGTAACACAGGCAAGGGTCTTGCAGAGATCGCAAGTCTGATAGGCGTAGCGTTCACGGCAGTCTTTTCACGGCTTGATGTTTCAGAAGACATCAAGTCTGACATTATACGGTTCGGGGCTAATGCAATTATTATTGGAAGCGAGTACTCACTCTCCGATCTCGAAGCTCTAGCAAAGAGGCACGGCCGAACTATAGCCTACTACTGGACAATGTCAGAACCAATCAGTGAGGTTTCAAGTTCTTTGTTTGGTGAGGCTTTGCAAGATCTGCGAAGAGTTGTTGATGGTAGGAATAAAGATGAAGAAGAGTATCCACGACAACGCTTAGATTCTGAAGTGCATCAAATTGACCCCGACTATTTTGTAGAGGCTATTCTCCCCTCATGCGTGGAGGCTCTGCGTTCTCCGCTGGTTGCAAGAATTCTAAGAGGAGAATTCAATCAGCTCAAAAATGAAGTAACGAAACATATCCCTGAATTGGAAAATCCGAATACAATAGTTGCTATGCTCTGTCCCAAGGGAAACACCTCGCTTGCGCTCAGCACACTCCTGAGTCAGCTTGGCTTTGGTAACGTTTGCAGCGTTAAAGGCGGATTGGAAGAAATTCTGAATGAAGAGGGTGAGAACGGGAGTGAAAAGCGTAGCAGCAGTGAATTTTGCCCACTCCCGGGATCCTCGATTTCTGCAAGCAGCATTGACTTTGTAAAGAGACTCGTGAAAGAGAATCCGGATGAGTACTTTACTTTCATGCAATACGATAACATCGAGAACATCAACGCACACGTGTTGACTACAGGCCCCGAGCTTTCAAATCAAATAAGCGATCTGGATTGCGTCATTTGCACATTTGGGACGGGGGGAACTGCCACAGGACTGGCAAGTTACTTCAAGAGGCAGAATAGAGGTGTAAAGGTGTGCGTTGCTTTTCCTGATAATCCTGTGGAGGGGATCAGGACGCTACGCGGCGCTGAAGGACTCGCTTTCTACAAGCCCGAATTGTACGACAGAATTGTTGAGGTAGACAATGCCAAGGCCCAGCAGCTACTCAAGTACTTTGTTGATAGAGGAGTAAACATTGGTCCGAGTACAGCAATCGCTGTTCAGGCTTCAATGGAATTAGAGGAAGAAGGGGGTTCTGAAAGTAATGGATCGTACGCAGTGATTGCCGCTGATGGAATCGAGAACTACGCGAGGGAATACAGTAGAATCCTCAGTACTGGGCATCGTGCAATTACGCAACCAAGCAAAACCACCGAATCGTTCTCCCCACTTCTAGAAAGAGCTGATCCCTAGGAATGTTCGTCGATCTCAAACTTTCGGGTAGGAATGCCATCGTCTTTTCTCCAAAGGAAGGAGAAGCAAGGTACAGATCAAAACAACTGCTTGATGAAGGTGCCAAAGTCACTCTTTTTCTGACCGAAAAGCCAACGAAGAAAATTCGCAAATTTGCAAAGCAGCACCGAATAGATTTACTTTCGGGCGGATTTGAAGAGCTCTTTTCTATCCTGAGACAGCTCAATCCATCTCTCGTCGTGGTCTCTACCGAAAAGGAAGCGCTAGACAGGAAGGTAGCTACACTCTCTCGCTCTGTTGGCGCAGTAGTCTATGTTGTCGATAGACCGCACTTGAGTGATCTCAGCATGGTTGCGCTTGCCAGGATCGGAGACGTCAGAGTCGGTATTTCGACCAACGGACTGAGCCCAGCTATGTCGGCTCACCTTAGGAGGCGTGTCGAGAGTCTGATCACATTCAAGGATGTGCAACAGGTCAGGCTCCAAGGCGAGATAAGGGGACTAATCAAAAGATCTATCTCGAATTCTTCGACTAGAAGAAATGTAATCCACAGACTAATGCAAGATGAAAGGATCGCGTCATTGCTAGAGACTGACAAATTCGAAGAGGCTAGAAGACATGCTCTAAACCTATTGGATCAGTTTGCGGAAAGACCTAGGCAGCAACAGCGAGAGGTTTTGGTTGGTTAATTGAGTCAGAGAGGCAAAGTATCCCTCGTTGGTGCGGGGCCGGGTGATCCGAAGCTACTGACCATTGGAGCACTTGAAGTCCTCAAGAGAGCTGATGTGGTCATGTTTGATAGACTTGTTAGCCCGGAAATCCTCAGGTTGGTTCCGACTGAAGCTAGGAAGGTGGATGTTGGAAAGGTGCCTCATTGCGCAGAAGGAGGATTGACGCAGGAACAGATCAACTGTATGATGATCCGAGAAGCAAAGGCCGGCAGAAATGTCGTGAGACTGAAGGGAGGCGATCCTCTCCTCTTTTCTCGTGGATTTGAGGAAATCGAAACTTTGAAAGCCGAGGATATCGATTTTGAAATCGTTCCAGGGATAAGTTCTGCCATAGGAGTTCCTTCGTTTGTAGGGATCCCTCTCACCCACAGAAGGTATTCTTCATCAATTGCCATTGTGACAGGTCATGAAGATAAACAAAAGATTAGAAAGAGTGTGAATTGGAAAAAGCTTGCTTCGTCTGTCGACACTATAGTAGTACTGATGGGAGTTGGAAGATCGCAGGAGATAGCCGAGCTGCTGATTGAAGGTGGCCTTGTCAATTCGACTCCTATAGCAGTTATCGAAAGAGGTACGACCTTGGATCAAAAGATAGATTACTCGACGCTTGACGAGCTAGCAAAGGGAGACCTGAGATCACTGATGAAATCGCCCTCTGTTATCGTAATTGGAAAAGTTGTCAGTCTAGCTAGGAAGCTCTTTTCCTCTCCAACTCCTCTCCTGAGAAGAGCAGCTGATGCTCCAAACGCCACTAAGTCTGAGATCGCAAGCGCACCTGCCGATCAAATACCTATCACTTGGTGCTTAGCAGCTGAATTTTCTTAGAGAGAGCATGTTTCGAAGTTAATGGCGGCGCTATACTGATGTTGGCACCTGCACTCTATGAGAAATCCCCCCTTGGCAACTGGTTCTTCCCTTTCACCAACAAGATAATGGTAGCTGTTCCGCCAAAAAATAGCAATAATGTGATCGCCACAGTGGATGTAAGGGACGAGAGTGCATCTTGCGAGCACGACTGCAAACCAGAGAAATTTCTCCACATGACCTCTTGCTTGACGGGAAAAGAAACAGTGCCGTACCAACAATTGCAAGTAGCTCTACGAAAACGAAAAGCCAGATCAAGCCAACCCTCAAAACTCCTCGCAGATGCGAAATTGGAGTACCGTAGAAAATCAAAGCCAATAGCGACAAAGCGGGAATCGCTGGGACAGTAAGGGCGGCAACCGATTTTCCTCGCAAAATCATCTATCACCTACCTTGACCTTCGAACTTCCTTCGACCGTTCTGACAAATGACCCTCTTGTTTCGTCAATGTCGCTCGAGATTCACATATCGAGACAACAACATGTATGTAGCTATCATGACGCGCAGAACAGGTTTGATCACTTGGAATCCATCGCCTAGACGATATACTTTTGGAATTCAAGCGGGTGTTTTGTAGTCTTGATCTCACGGAAAAGCATGCAGGCGGACAAATACAGGTTACCACTTCACCAAATGTCCTGATGTTCTCCCGCAGACACTGCACAGATGATAGATATTCATAGCCTGCGGAGAAGCCCAAAGCTAATTGGGTTACATCATCACCACAGGAACGGAATGATGCTATCGCATAGAAGTATAAACTTCTCGAATTAGAGAGTCAAAGTCCGTCTTGGATATTCTGCCAGATTCATATTCTCTCTGAATGATCTGCTGCAGCTCTTCGCGTGTTATTTCGCGTCGCCAAAGTTTGTCCAAAAGTTTCGATATTCCATTTGTATCAATCTTCCTTTCGATTGTATTGCAACAATCTAATCTGAAATATTAAGTTTGTCAAGCCGTTCGGTATTGCAATTGTATCTGTCCCAAGCGACAAACACGACTCAGAACTAATTTTCTCCTGGTTTCCACCAAAGTGTTTCCTTCGACAACGCTTGGTTGACCGGGTTTTTTCAAAGCAGATCGGATGCGTTAGAAAAACGGCACTTGTTTTCTCTCCCATCAAATGCAAAATAGCTGCCGCAGTTCTCTTATCGATTCTCCCTCGAGAAAGCTCAGGTCAATTCTCCACGTGGATTTTTAGGACCATTCCACATCAACCGGTTTTAGTGAGGGATATTCTTACGGCATCGCCCCCAGCTTTTGCGGCAGAAGACGAGGTTAAGCACTCGTATGCGATCGTTGTTGTTTCTTGGAAGCTCGAAGAAACTGCATACCTCCAACTTTTGCCAAAACTTGTATGACCCAAGGGTTATAACCGGCGTAACAATGAATGTACCATCTGTACAGCAAGCTACTCCTCAGTGAATCATCTTTCTATTGACCCATTGAAGATCGATCTCCAACAACTAGCAAGAATCTCCGGATTACCTGCGCTCTAATGGCTTTTCAGTTTCCAAGCCAACTCCGAGGCAATCTGTTCCCTAGTCTTTCCGCGCGTATCGATTCCTTCATTTTTTTCTTCCATGTGAGCAACAACCGTTTGAGGGAATCCCTCGGACAAAAGCCTACGAAGTTTGGAGAATCATTCACTCTGGCATCTTCATATTTACACAACATTCACTGCTTCTCCTCCTTGATATTGAGCAGGACGGCGTTCAACTCTCTTCTCGCTGAGGCTCTTTCAGAACCATTAGAGGGATGCGATTACAGGCTGTCCGAGGGAGTCCCTGTTACAATGGTGTCGCAGATGAAAGGTGTCTCTGGCATTTCATGAAGAATTTCTTCAACAAGAATGATGTCGGATTGGCAAGGATGAGGAAAGACAAGATGCTTCCTGACGTGATCGCCGAATACATGCATGATGTCTATTCGTTTGCCAGAGAAGAGTACGTCAACTATCTGACTCAGAAGTATCCTGATCTTGTTGCGGGAGAGAGTTTCCTTGGCGCTACCACCACAAACTCGATGGAAGGAGGCAACTGGCGAATCAAATACGAACTCAGGGTTCCCTACGAAGTTGCAGAGAGCATCTTTGCAAGGAGCATCTAATTGAGCTCAAAGATTCGCTCTACACATTCAGACATGGACATGCGGAAGAAAGCTTTGCCCACGCAAATGGCATCTTCAGCTACTCAAGAATTATGATGGGCAATGGCGAACCAAGGATAATTGAGGAGGCGGAGGGAGAGCCACCACTAGCGAGAACAATTCCAGTACGAATTCAAGCAGCTGGGTAAACGGAAGGAGATCTAAGACATGAAAGAAGGGAAGTCATAATCAAACATGCTATGACATATCATCAGTACGAGGGTCCAGTTTGTTTCATTCAGCTTTTTTAATCTGTGGGGGCATGTTTTGGACCCGCTGCTCTTTAGCGCGGCGTAGTTCAGAGTCCATACCAGTTGACAATCAGTTCAAATGTTCTTCAAATGACTATATCTCTTGTCATGCTTCCTCAAGTCAAAGGCGGTTGACCGAGGTTCGTGTGACTGCTGTTAGCGCTGAAGCTTGGCACATCAGGAGCGAGTCTGTAAATGCTACTGCAAGTGGGGCTGGTCTGAACTCTGCGTTCGGACTTTTTAGAATTGACACGCTAGTATTTCTTGGGTTACGGTACGGTTCGAGCGCTTTGAAGCCTGATTCACCATGCTGAGAGCTGAATTATTGGCAGACTACTCATCGACTCTACGTTCGCCGTCATCCATGCAGCTGTACATGTGTTTCAAATCGAGATACCTTGTCGATTCGTAAATGCAGTGATCTCTTCCCATGCGAACTCTAAACAAGGATGCCTGCATTCTCTCTTTGGCATAGCGTCTGTTTAACAGGAATGACTTTATCTTGATGTACCTGCCTACTGTCAAGTAAACAAAAAGATTGGCTATTCTCCCCGCAGCCGAGCTACTTTTAACTGTAATTTTGCCTTCGGCTTCCTTCACTCGCTCGCAGTACATTCTTGGAAAGTATCCGGCCATCCAAGTGCTCGATTTCAACAATCTTGCGTAGTACTTCCTTCCTCTCAGGACTCGGACATAGATAGCATCTCTGGCAAAGAGGCCATCTTGTGGACTGGTGAATTCGCGGAGAGCGAACGCTTCGTCAGCGACGTAGCTCAGGCAGATCAACGGAGAATCTTCATGGACAATTCTAAATACTCTCGCCAACAGCAAGAATTTTGCAAGCGAAGGCCATAAAGAATCCACGTTCATAATGCAGAAGAAATCTAGATCGTCGTCTCTTGCGACGGACAGGTATGAAGTGGATCCGCTGACAGAGATCACCTTCACGCCGACTCTGGAACACAGCTCAGCAAACCTTAGAGAAAACGCAAGGCGCCAGTTAGCTCGGGACAGCCTATCGGATTCCTCGCGCTTGATCGCTTCGAAGTCATTGTCAGCATCATCTTTGCTTACGGCATAGCCCGAATCGATTTCGTATCCTTGGAGCTCATCGAACATGCTCCAATCTTTTGATAGTTTTGATTCAGAAACATCCAAGGAAACCAGAGCGATTAATTCTTTCAAGCTCAAATGTGATCCATTTGCTTCAGCCACATCGCAAAACAATCTGATTCGTCTTATCTTCTCTGGAGAAACAGAAGATATTTGTTCGTCAGTTCCCAAATCTTCCCCATACTCCGCCAGATCTGCTGAAACGATCCCGTCTCATTTCGTGGGAACGATAACGTGTAATCGGAAGAGGGTCTAAACAGGAGCAAGGACACATTGCGTTCCGAGGGTCTCTGGGAGCAAACTCGACAACTTCGATTGAATTGACTGCGGCGATTGCGACTATAAACCAACTGAATGGCAGTTCTCTCTCATGGTTTCCGTTGGCACTTACGAGAACTAATGCCTCCGGCATGAAATATCACTCCCCTGTCCCGAAATGAAGTTGCTGCTGAATTGTCGATCGAGTATTCTGTGAATTGGATCGACTGGCTAACACACTGGTTACTGATATGATCAGAACGATTAGGAGAAGGGATATGTCGAGCGGCATTACGCCCGGCAAGAGTTTCCATCCATATCCGGGCGCATTCGAGATGTTGACACGGTTCAGGATGAGATAGTCGAACGCGGCAGACCTGCTTGGCCAGCATGAAGTCGAGCTCGCACCAAGGCACAGCCTGGTCAAGACATCAACTGCCAGTGAACCGAGATAAACAGTCGGCCAGACTATTCCGCTAAGAATGACGAGCGCTTTGCTTCTTGGTCTCAAGAACAGCATTACAGCAGCCATCAGTGAAACGGCAACAATCAACCAATCCAAGTAGTAGTGGGCAACATTGAAGTTTCTCAGGTTCGAATCTGCCAGGCCCAAGTAAGTGTTTATTGCGAATACAAGTAGCATGAGTGTACCGCCTCCTCGCACAAGATTGAGTTTCAAAGAACCTTTCCTCCTCAATGCACCATCACAACATTCCACGCTAGTGTTCTCTATTCTCGCTTCTTCGGAGGAGGATTGGAATACCGGGCTCGCTTTGGTTTAAGCCCGCAATTTCCGCAAATCATTCTGGAGTCGGTCATTCGCACTTGCCTCTTGATTACACTTCTGCAGAACATAATTGCTATGCAACTGGATTGGATAAGTGTCGAACAAGGTGTTACATCCTGTCAAAAAACTCTTCGTCCATTCCTAAGAACGCGCGTTTGATCCATTTCTGATCATATCTGCCTTCTTCTAATGGTGCTCGAACGACGCTTTCTCCAGCATCGTTTAGTACAGCTCCTTCCAGAATGTCTGATATGTGAGATCTTCGGATTACTCTTTTTTCCTCTCTGCTGTGACTTTGCCTCTGTATTCTCTGCACACTCATCTCACTTCGAATAGAAGTATGGGCGGGAACGAAGATACAGGTTCTGGTGCATCTCTCTAATTGTGCAGATCACTCCAAAAGATGAACGTTCAGACCTCCAGATTATACGACGCCGGCGCAAAATTCTTCTTGCACTCCTATTTCACAGAAACATTTGAATTCAGATCGTTCACCAGTCTTGCTGCGACAGAATTAGGAGTTACGCAGTTGGCCGAAAAACTTTCGGCGTAGGACTGTTTTCCAGTATTTTGTCCTGCAGATGAATCCTCCGAGATGCAATGACGACGATTACATAGATTTTCTCATAGGAGCTCAGAGGCACTTCACTTGCACAGAAGCTGCAAGATCCCAGCCGTCAAATGATGATTATTCTCCTGTATCTCCATCACCAGCGCAGACAGCTTCACCCGCCTTCTGGAGAGATTGCTAGGATATCCTAGCTGTTTTCCCGGCGCCTAAAAGATACCTCTTCATTCTTCCAAGCATTCCTCCTCTGTGAATCCTAATCCATGGAAGTGCCCGGTAGTCAAGCCTCGCATCCTTCATTAGCGTTCAGCTTATGTCATCTGGAAAGAACGATTAATTCGTTACGAATTAAAGATATGGGATTCTTATCAAGTGCCTGCAGCATCGATGTTATTTCTTTCTAAGCAACACGTACAGAAGGTACACAAGTTTGTTCGTTGCATCTCAAAAGCTAAAATCCAAAGAGCTTTCAACTGTTTTCCGAAAAGTGAGACTTTTTCCTCCGTTATTGGCCCCGTCTTGGCAGGCAGCATTCATTCTTCGCATTTGGAATGCTCGGTTTTGTGCGATAAGAGCCTAGACGGTTGACCTAAACGATGAGCAAACACCATCAAGGTCATTGTGATGCGTAGTTTGCTTACGAACTAACTGATGCCCATGGACTCCGTCCACAACAAACTTGTGAAAGAAGTGTCAAGATTCTTTTCCACGTTTCCTTCCTTGATTACCAGTCTTACGTTGTCAGGCACTGCAACTGACCCAATGTCTTGGAACGGGTCTCCTTTGACTGCAATTATGTCAGCACTTTTCCCCTCGCTCAGAGACCCGAGCGCGTCTTCCCGGCCAACGGCGATCGCGCCAATGTGAGTAGCCGAGTAGAGTGCTTCGCCGTTTGTAAATCCACCGAACGACGTCAGAAGAGCAAGTTCGCCAGCATTCGCACCGTGATGGTTGAATGGGGTGCCTGCGTCTGTCCCCAAGGCCACATTCACTCCCAGATCATGCGCAAGACGGACGCTCTTTCTATGAAGATCTATTGCCTCGCCCACTTTTCTGACCGCCCAGTCTGGAAGCCCGCCTTCTTCCTTCTGATTTCTGACCATCAGCTCCGGCGCAGACATTGTCGGGACGAGGACGTTTCCATTCGCAATCATCGTCTTGCATATTTCCTCATCTAGACGCACGCCGTGCTCTATGGTGTCCACGCCACTCGCAAGTGCGTTTCTTGTTCCCACATCGCTCTGTGTGTGCGCCGCCACCTTTCTTCTCTTGGAATGGGCCTCGGTTGCGATTGCCGCTATCTCCTCACGAGTAAACTGGCTGTCCCGGGGGTCGTCCTGAGGAGAGAGTCCGCCCCCCGACACGCATATCTTGATTACGTCAGCTGTCATCTTGATTTGCTCTCTTGTAGCCCTGACGCAATCAGCTGCTCCGTCGCAGACGCGTCCCTTGAAGTAAGGCGTGTCTCCGTGGCCTCCTGTTTCAGTCAGGATGCGTCCCGCAGCAAATATTCTGGGACCCCTGGCTATCCGTTGCGAAATAGCGTCCCTCAAGGCGATGATCTCGTATCCAGAAGCTCCCAAGTCCCTGACGGTCGTGAAGCCTGCGTCAAGTGTCTTGGACGCGTGATACTGAGCTCTGATTGTCTGGTATTCAGGCTGTTCCACCATGGATGCCGAGAGGTCTGGGTTGCCGGGGAATAGGAGGTGAACGTGCACATCTATCAGACCCGGCATGACAAAATAGTTTCTCGCGTCCAGCTCAAGAATACCAGTCTGCGCTTCGGATTCATCTTTGCGGTAAACCGCTTTCACTTTCCCGCCCTCCACCACTATCGTTGCGTCATCAATTACCTCGCTCGGCGAGTTTCCAGTGAAGAGCCGTCCTGCCTTTATCACAAGCTTGCTGTCAGCCAATTAATTCCTGGCACCTGCTCAGCAAGTGAGTGATCAAGGCGCTTGCTTTGGTACAGATTTCAGTCTCAAGACACTTACAAGCAGCAACGCCGCTATTGAAGGAATGGTTATGATGGAAAGCCCGGCCATCTTGAATCCTGATGCTAGTGCGATGCCCAATAACGGCCCGCCCAGAATGGTTCCAAGGTTGTAAGTTGTGAATACCATGCCGGTCGCCGACCCCACCCATGCCTCATCAACGGAATCCTGAGCAGCCGCTGTGATGTTCGCCACAAAGGAAGCATACCCTGCCCCAAACAGGAATGCAAGCGCGGCCGCAGCAGCAACACCGACGGTCACGCCGAACATCATGGCAGAGCTTGCAATTAGAGCGATGCTGCCTGAAATGAGAACGATTTTCCGCCCGTACTTGTCACTAGCAAATCCGGCAATCTCCGATGCGATGATAGTTCCGACGCCTATCATCGTTATCGCTGTCGCGGCAGCCCCGGCCGAGAACGAAAGACCGCGAAGAAGGTAGTCGGATATGTAGCTCTCGAATGCAAAAAATGCAATGCCGAATGCGAATACGGCGAGCATCAGGAGAACGAGGTTCAAACTCATCTGTGAAGACAGGCGCGCCTTCCTTTCCTCCCTTCGCTTGAATGTCTTCGGGACAAAAACGAGAAACAATATGAGACTTATGAGGCCCAGAACGCCTGAGATGAGAAAGGCCGTGCTGAAACTCGGAAGGAATGCAGCGCCCACGCCTGGCGCGACGGCCAACCCCACTCCGAAGAATATTGCAAACAGGCCGACCATCTTTGCCCTCCACGAGAACTTGATGTCGCCCAGAAACGAGAGTATCGCAGTTTGGAACAACCCGGCACCAAGCCCAACAAGAATTCTGTAGATGATCACTTCAGTTAGATTCGTGACGTAGCCTGTCAGTGCAGTAAACAGTGAGAAGATCGCCACCGAAATGATCACCGCCGTCTTGGCAGAATATCTGTCGAACAGGTAACCGCCTAAGAAGCTGAAGACAAGTATGCCAACGGCGAATCCGGAAGCCGCGACTCCAATGAATGCTGGAGAAACACCAACCGAGTGCATTATGTAAGGGGCATCGAAGAAGAACAGCTGCCCGTCAAAGCCTTCGAGAAAGATAGGTAGCACAGTCACAGCTACGATTAAGGCGAAGAGTCCTTTTCTCGTTTGGGCGATTTCTTGAACGGTATTTCCTCCTTTTGTCTCAGCTCCATTCCCCTGGCCTGGTGTCAACCTGATCTCGGCAGTACCCGACCTCATGATGATCCTAATACGAGTTTCTGCCTCTGTGACGCTCGGTTTGATAAAAAAATGTCATACGCCATAATTTGTTGAATCGCTTGTGGGAAGCAGGCTCCGACGTCCTGGGTTTCGTAGCACCTTCTTTCCGGAATTTGCATGATTAACTAACCATTACACCAGAGGCAAGAGATTGATTGATTAATAATAGCATGCATTGACACTCTGCAGATCAGCTCGATTTGAATTGAAGACCACAGTGAAGGAACAGAAAATTAGGCACGTCTTGGTTGCTGTTGACGGCTCCGCCAATGCCGACAGGGCAGTGAAAGCGGCTGCCCAGATAGCAAAGAACAACGACGCCGAGCTGACCGTCCTCCACATCATAGTGATTCCGCCTGCAGTGTACTCGGGCGACGTTCCATTCGACATCGGCAAGATCGAATCGGAAGCAAGACGCGAAGCAGAGAGGATCGTTTCGGACGCGTCATCTCTTGCGGAAGAGAAAGGAATCAAACCAAAGAAGGCGATCGTCCAGCACATGGACTCTGCCGTGCGTGGAATCGCCGAGTACGCTGACGAAAATACGATGGATCTAATTGTCGTTGGGACCAGAGGACTGGGAGGTTTCAAGAGACTTCTTCTTGGAAGCGTCGCAAGCGGCGTAGTCCACTATGCTCACTGTTCCGTCCTGATTGTTCGGTAGTTCATTTAGGGCTCTCGTGTGCACAAGCCGCTTCTTACGCGCTGGCCTCAGACAGATGAGATTTACCAGGGAAAGCAAGCGTAGGCAGCTGTCCGTCGGCTCAGCTCCCCAGCCATGTCTTTATCGATTGCCCACACGCATCTGTCGCAGATCCAGAGCTCCTTATCTTTGTCTCCGGTTATCAGCCTGACAACCGAGATGTTCTGCCTCTCGCACTTGTCGCATCGTGAATTGTCCTTTATTTCACCAGTTACCGCGTGTAATGACACAAAGCTCTGGAGCGTCGCAGGATGATAATAGTATTTGCCTTCTTAGGATCCCTCCGACGACCGACGAAATCAAGCTACAGAGTGGATCCACGTACGCGTTGAGTCGCACCTTATTGGTTCAGAGCTCGCAGGCAATCCGTAAAAGGAAGCATTGTCCATGACAATCGAGACGAACGTCTATGGCTTGGGACGACCCCGTGGTCTGGGTTCTCATAATAGCAGTGGTAGTATTCTTGTTCGGAGCCAACAAGATTCCAGAGATTGCGAAGGGATTGGGACAGGCGAGGAAAGAGTTTGAGCAGGCGTCGAAGGAGCTGACGAGCAATTCGCAGACAAATCAATCCCCTACTTCCGCAATAGCTGTACCGCAAGGGAATAGATCTGCTAGCATTACAGATCCACTTATAATAGCTGCGCAAAATGAAGGAATCGACACGCGTGGAAAGACTCGGGAACAGATTGCGTCTGAGCTGGCTTGGAAACTGAAAAGCTATTAGAGCGCAGGCAATACGAAGATTCTTGTTTCGGCAAGAGTTGTGTGCATACGGCTCATTCGAGCTTCCAGACGAGCAACAAGAATTGCATGCGCCTGCTCGAGCCTCGCGTTATGCCGTAATGGTCGAGGCTCATCAGTCCGGACGTATTGGTTGAGATAACCACCTTTTCCTGTTCACAATGGAATTCCTTCTCTTTCTTTCTTTATCTTTTGACAGCCTACCGATCAACTCGAAGCCCTAAACTGAATCAAACATCCAACACCGCCTTTAACCCCTTGTACCTGTTTCTTATCGTTACCTCTGTCACGCTG
>JAKAPU010000039.1 GCA_021806865.1 archaeon | reverse complement strand
GTGTGTTCATTTAGTCCAAGTACTTCGCCTTCTCCAATTTCAAAGGAAATATTGCTAAGCAGGTTCAACATTCTGTTGTTAACGTTGACTGAAAGACTCAGATTATTGACTAAGAGAATATTGTCCAAAGTGTCATTTTCCTCCTAGCATTAGAATGAACACAACCGTAATTCGTTGCGCGAGATTTTTGTTCAACATTTTCACCCTGTTTCCTCAAACCTAAGAAGAAGCAAAGAAGCGAGAAATTAAGCCGGGGAAGTGACTAACTGATTTCGAATGTTGAATTTCGCTAGCAGTCCGGAGTGAAGACATCACGACGCAGCTCCTCTTGGATCAAGCTGTCTCAAACCATTTGATAACAAGGTAAACGCAAGGACTACAACAACCAAGAGGATTGATGGTATGACAAGCAACCATATATCGCTGAAAATATAAATTTGTGCGGAGCTAATAATAGCTCCAAGCTCTGGTGTCAAAGAACCCGAACCGAAGCCTATGTATTCAAGCGCTGAGAGAACCGTCACCGCAAATGCAACTTGAAGGGCAACCAAAGATGCTAGGAAAAACCCTATGTTTTTCAGCACATGTCGAAAGAGTATCGACACGCGCGGTATACCAAGAATGAGAAGATTGTCGACGTATGGCTTTGTAAGTTCTCCCAAAACCTTGCTCCTTACAATTCGAGCCAATTGTGGCGAAGACACTACCACTAGAGCAATTATGATGTAGACTAGACTCTTGCCTAGGACAGCCACTATTGCCAATGCAAAAACCAATGCGGGGATCGAAAGAAAGATATCAATAGTCCTCATCATAGTTTCGTCTTTCCATCCCTTCAGGATTGCAGATACAGCTCCTATAGATATGCCGACAATGCTGCTCAGCACCGCAGCAACCGCTCCAATGTAGAGATCAGTTCTTATAGCTAATGCAGATATGGCGAACAGATCCCTTCCGTAAGCATCAGTTCCGAACAAGTGAGCTGAAGATGGTAGTTCTGCCCTAATGCTTGGATTGATTAGATTCGTGATGGCATGTGCGTTTAAGAAAAATGAGTAGATGGCGAACGCCAAAACAGTTAGTAGTAGAACCACCCCTCCGAAAGCCAATCTGCTACGGAAGAACTTTCTGAAAAACTGCGCGTTCAAGATCTTATTCGCGGGTCCACCAGTGGATAAACTATGTCAGCACACAAGTTAGCTATGATAAATGCCAGTGAAACGACGATCGTGAATCCTAGTATTCCAGCCACATCGAGAGAATAGATTGATTGGGCAGCCCATAGTCCCAGGCCGGGCCAGCCAAATATAGTTTCGACTACAACGGTCCCGCCTATCAGCGTGCTGAGTAGAAGAGCGGCGATAGTTATGAGGTATACCAAGTTATGCTTCAAGATATGCCGGAAGAGTATCCTGCGCGCAGAGAGTCCCGCCGATCTTAGGTAGAGAACAAAGTCTTCATTGAGTATCTCGCTAGTGTGCGACCTAACTGTGTTAATGATGAAACCCATAGGAAACAAAGAAAGGGTTATCACTGGCATGATTATGTGAGCAAAAGAGCTTGAAAAGTACTGATAGTTGCCAGTAAGAAGACTATCCAATAGAGGTATCCCGGTAATTGAGTGAAGAGGATAGTTTCTCGCAATTTCTGCGCTTACACCCCCAGATGAAGGGAGGCCGGGCAAACCATGTGTTACAGGAATAAAATAAAGGAGAATTATCAAGAGTAACCCAATGACCAATTGAGGAATAGCTGTCCCAAAGGATGCGAATACATTTGAGGCAGAGTCGAAAATACTACTCTTCTTCCACGCAGAATAGATCCCAACTGGAACTCCAACCAGGAAGCTTAGCAAGAGTGCGCCCACTGCCAGCTCCAGAGTCCAGGGAAAAAGCATCTCGATGGTTTTGGTGACAGGGAGTCCAGTTGACCTAGAAATTCCTAGATTCCCGCTGAATATGCGGCCAAGATAGTAAAAGTATTGAGAATAGAGCGGTCCGGTAAGGTGGTACTCTTTCTCAATTAGAGGGTACGCTGAAATTGGCATTTCAGGTTCTATGTACATGGCAATTGGATTGCCTGAAAGTCGCGAGAGAACGAACGTTATTGCGGTGATAACCACTAACTGGCCTACAGCAATTAGCGCACGGAGTCCGACGTATTGATAGAGTCGCATTGTAACGCTATGCCGGCGCTAGCTCAACTATGAGTGGAAGATAAGACGCTTTCCACAGATTGTAGTCGGTGATTCTTACTGTTGAAGAGGTAACTATCACGTTTACCAGCTGAGATATTGGCATGAACTGACCATCTTGAGCAATTTGCATGTTAGCCTGGGCGTATAATTGCGACCTAAGTGTTTGATTCGGAGAGGCGGATGCTTGCGCGAGTAGTGAATTCACAGTGCTGTCGTTGTACCCTGCATAGACCGCGCCAAATGAAGGGCCGTATCCAAAGAAGCCCATCGGGGAAATGAATGGGTCAATTGGGTTGTTTCCAGAACTGGCGACATAGATGCCGAATGTTCTGGATAGAAACACGGAGATCGCCGTGGTGGCAGAGCCTACCGATACAACCACATTGATTCCTACTTGCAATGAGTCGATATTTGAAGCAAGTAGGCCCGCGGCGCTGATTTGGGTCGGATCATTCGTGGCTTGTAACAAGATTTGAAGAGGGTTGCTTGGACTGCAGCCCAAAGCTTGGCACCCTTTAGTCAGTTCTTCTTTAGCCATTGTAAGATTGAACGGATATGGTGAGGAAAACTCCTGATAACCCAATTGCTGTTGAAGTATAAGCCCTTGGAAAGTGAGGCCCAATCCATTCAAACTCGACTGTATGAAAGCGCTCTGATTCCAAGCATAGTTGAATCCTTTCACGATGTCCGGATTCTTGAATGGTTGAACAGCTGAAAGGCTGCCATTCTGTAGATGGATTGCGCCATTCAGCTCAAACATTTGGAAACCAGCACCTGCATAAGGACCCCAAATAGTCGTCCCAGGTACTGTGGAAACCAGTTGGCTCTGAGTTGCCCAGAGGCTTCTGTTCGCAAAGTCATAGAGTTCGGAAGCTGGAAGATAAATCACATTCGCTGCTCCAGTCCGAATGTCCAATTCCTGTGTCGTCGGGTTTGTCACAACATTCACATAAACAGTCTGAAAAGGCGGGACTACATCGAATACAGTTGCTGCCCAGTAATTCTTGTTGGCGTTCAAAACTATGTTGCCGCTTGTAGCATCGTAACTTGAGATCACGTAGGGTCCAGTGCCTGCACTATGTGTATTGAGCCACGCGTTGCCTTGTCCCGCTGTAATTCCTCCGTTGGCTAGCACTGCAGATGGTGAGACCATGAAAGAATAGTAAACTTGTGCCAAATAGGCAGGAAAAAGCGCAGTGGGCTTGGTCAGATTGAATTGAACTTCGTACGGATTTACAACTGTTATCCCATCGGAGTTCTCAAACGTAGTAATGTCCTGTTGGGTAAAGTTGGAAGAAAGCACTGTCTTTGCCCCCGGTATGAATTGGGCTAAAGTCGAAGCTGCTCCCGTGTTGTGAGAAACAATTTCCCAATCAATGCTGTCCTTCACTGCGGTTCCATTGAAAGGAGTTCCGTCTGAAAACGTGACGCCGTGTCTAAGATTAAAAGTCCACAACTGGCCAGAAGCATCTGATGTGTAATTTACTGCTAGCCATGGAATGAGTTGATTAGTCGTCGAATTATAGTATACAAGCGACTCATAGACATTAGCTGCAAGCCATTCCTGTGAAACCCCTCCGTGATCTTCAAAGGGATCCAGGGGTCCGGTCGCTACATTGATTTCCATACTAATGGAACTTGGCTTCGGTGAAGCAGTGGTTGTGCTACTAGTAGTTGATGAGGTTGTTCCGACTGGGGAAGCTGAGCTCGTTGTTGTTAGCGTTGAAGTCGAACTTGTTGTAGTCGGCCCCCCCGTGGTAGAAAGTAATGCATAACCCACGCCCGCTACAACAATGATGATTACTACGACGACGATAAGCGCACTACGTGCAATCCCAGCCTGTCTTCTCAAAAGTATCCCATCGCCCTAGTTCTGTTTTAGGGATTTAAAGCTTAATCAGGTTTAATAGGGCTCTACATATTGCAACATTCTGCCAGACAATCTACAGATCCAACCACGAATTTCGAATGGAATACCCGGTCTTCTTGCGCAGTAGCCCATCAGAAATCAAAATGAGCGTGGTAGCCCCAACACGTGCTCCCCGATATAACTCAGAATCATGTAGTTTGGGATTGGTGCAACTATGAAAAGTCGAGACTCTCTTAGCTTCCGCTCAACATCATAGGTGACCGCCATCCCATAACCACCTAACGTCGTCATTGCCACATTCGCAGACTGTAACGATGCTTCAGATGCAAGATACTTTGCCAAATTCGCTTCTTTTCCACATGGCCTTCCATTGTCAAATAGTGTAGCAGCCTTGTATCTCATCAAATCGGCCGCCTGGACTCTTGCGTAAGCTTCAGAAATCGGAAACTGTACTCCCTGGTTTTTGCCAATGGGTCTGTCAAACACAATCCTGGATCTAGCATGGTCCAGTGCTCGTCCAAGACAGAATTCTGAATCTCCAATACATTCAGCTGCTATGAGTATTCTTTCAGCATTCATTCCGTCAAGTATGTACTTGAATCCCTCTCCCTCATGTCCAACCAAACTGGATTCTGGAACTTGCAAATTCTCAATCTGCAATTCATTCGTCTCGTGATTTATCATCGTCTCGATAGGAGATACTTTGATAGAGTCTCTGTTCTCTCTGAGATCGACAAGAAATATACTCATTCCATCAGTCTTTCGTTCAACCTGGTCGAAGCGCTTCGTTCTAACGAGCAACAGCATTAGATCCGAATGCTGTACTCTTGAAGTGAATATTTTTCTACCATTAATGACATACTTGCCGCCTTTCTTTTCGGCAAACGTTTCAATTCGAGCCGTATCTATGCCAGCTTGAGGTTCGGTAACACCGAACGCTTGAAGTCTGAGTTCGCCAGAGGCTATCTTAGGTAGGTATTCGTTTTTTTGTTCGTCACTTCCGTGTCTTAGGAGCGTGCCCATTATGTACATTTGAGCATGGCATGCAGCACTATTGCCTCCGCTTCTGTTTATTTCTTCGAGGATTATACTCGAATCAGTTAATCCCAAACCTGCGCCTCCATATCGCTGAGGTATGAGGGTCGAGAGGAGGCCCGCATTTGTTAGTTCTTTGACGAACACCTCAGGATACATCTTGCGCCGATCCAAATCTCGCCAGTAAGAAGCAGAATACTTTTCACAAATCTCCCTGGTCTTACTTCTTATCAATTCTTGTTCATCGGACAGTTCGAAATCCATGTTGATTCCTTCTTCAACTTTGAATACGTCCCATCAAATTACCTAAAAATCCTTTTCAGGCGCGATCTTGAGTTAACAGGGTTAAGTCTCATTAACCCGTACATCCGAAGCATCATTGCTTTGCTACCGCGTCCACTCAGAGGACTCAAGGTCATTGAGGCTTCAACACTTGTTGCAGGTCCTGCACTCGGATCATTGCTCTCTACTCTTGGAGCTACTGTCATAAAGATTGAACAGCCCAAGATAGGCGACCCATCAAGGCAAGTAAGTCCGTGGGGATTTGCGAACTATAATTATGGTAAGAAGAGCGTTTGCTTGAACCTGAAGTCAGCAGAAGGAAAAAAGATTCTATGGAAGCTCATATCAACCGCTGATCTATTCATAGAGAATTTAGGACCAGATGTGCCTGAACGACTCGGTTTTTCCTTCCCACATCTTAGAAGACTAAATCAAAAGTTAGTGTACTGTTCAATCAAGGGCTTTGCACGCGGCACGAAGGACTACTATAAACCAGCGTTTGATGCAATCGCTCAGGCACTAAGTGGCACAATGTCTCTTACCGGCGAGCCAGATGGCGAACCTCTTCGAGTTGGAAACCCATCTGTTGACTTAGGAGCCGCCGCGTATGGTGCTATTGAGATCTTAGCCGCACTTCTGGAATCTCGTAGTACGGGCGTAGGAAGATTCGTTGAGATTTCCTTGTTAGATATGTCTGTGTATTGGAATGGTTACTGGCTGACATATTACGGAATAAGTGGAAATGTTCCTCAGAGGTTAGGCTCTGGTCACTTTGGCTATTGCCCACATCGCGTTTTCAAGACAAGGGATTCTCAATTCATATTCATAGCTACTTTGAACGATTCGCAATGGAAGAAGCTTGACGAGGTACTGAGGCTTAATCTGCCCCGCAGCTATGACCAAATGTCTTTCCGGTTAAAGCATAGACATCAAGTTGAAGAAAGAATCAGCAAGAGAATTGGTATGCTAGACGCCCAGGAGGCTATAAGAAGGATAAGCTCTCAAACTCCATGCGCTAAGGTAAATACAATCAGGGATGTGTACAGAAACAGGGAACTTTCAACACGGAATGTTCTCGCTCTAACGAATTATAATGGTAAGAAGGTGAAAATTGTAACTCCACCAACGGTTCAGCATCAATCATTACGAAAAGGAAGGGCGAATCGAGTTGCTGCCGTTCCGAATTTAGGCGCGGACACACATAAGACACTTAGAGAGCTGGGCTATGATGAAGAGAGCATCAGATACTTGGAGTCCAGACAGATTATTTAGAGAAGGGCTCTCTCAATGTTGATACTGCAAGGAAGTACGGATTATCTCATCTAATATGGTATGTACTGATTTCCGCTGCTGCATCAGCATGTCTCTAACTCTCAAATCTGGAGTTTTATCTATGAGAAGGTCAAGGCCAGAGAGACAGCTTCTGACAATCAAGATTGCATGTTTGCAAGATGCAAATTCCTCTCCCTCAAATCCCGGGTCATTGTAAGAAACCCATGGATCTACAGCCACATCACCTCCAGACAAAAGTTCATCGCCAGAACTCTTACATTCTCGCTTTACATGACGGATTGCTTTGTCTGCGGCCTCTTCAGCCGACATCCCCTGTTCGCGAATGATTTTTGCAGCAATACGAGTTTCCTTGAACGACAAATTTCTTTTGGTAATTTCGTCTGCCAAAGTAATCTGTTTAACTGGATCTTTCACCCATATCAGTTCTGTAGCCAGACTCGGCTTCAGTAGGCGCCTACGAATACGACTAGTGACTTCCTTAGGTAGCCCCAAAAGCAGCAGTCTGTGAGACACATATTCGTCGCTCTTTCCTATCTTTGTTCCAAGTCTGGTAATGCCTCCCCTGCCAAAATTGACTAGGTAACGCTTGAATGCTTCAGCTTCTTCGATCGGATCAAGGTTCTTTCGCTGCAAATTTTCGACTATTGAATATTCCAAAGCCTCTCTATCGCTTAGTTCCAGTATCAGGCAAGGAATCTCTGCGAAGCCGATTTTCTTGCAGGCCAGGTATCGCCTTCGACCACATACAATTTCGTAACGACCAGAGAACTTCGAAGGTCTCGCAATCAATGGATGAAGTAAGCCATTGGCTCTGATGGAAGCTTCTAGTTCGTTGAACTCTTGTGTGAAGTCGTCAGCAAGTCTGATTGAAGTCAAATCGTCTAGGAATAACTCACTAAGTGATAAAATACGAGTTCGTTCTTGAGCAGATTCTTGACCCAGCAATTGTGACTAAGCTGTTGAATCAAGAACTCCCTTTAAAATTGGAGAGTGTAACAGTTAGCTACCTACACTTTCTGATGTTAAATTGAAAGGGCGCGCCGCCTTCCACACATGTTCAAAGAAGAATCTGAATGCTTCGGTGAATTTCTGATCTCTCAGTACCAGATAACTATCAGAGGATGATTCAACAGACAGCGAATTCTCATCAAACTTTGCACTTAAGACAGAAACGGCATTATCAATCACGGTAAATCGGAGATGCACCCCCTCAAGGTTTCTAATTTCAACAATGTCTGATAATCTCTTACAGAAGGATTGATTATCACTAGTTACCTCAGATATCATTCTGAGCCTAACTCCTCGCTTCTTGGCCTGAACATAGTACTCAAATAGTCCGGATTTGAAAGTCCGTACTACTCCTCCTGCCGAAACAATTCTCAAAACTTCGTTTTGTGAGGATTTTATTAGGCGTTTAATCTCTCTATAGTATCGCATACGCCCTACAACGAGACTACAGAAACTTTCAAAGCTCTGGCCCTCATTCACAGGCCTTCTATATCTCATAGAAGATGTCTTGTATTGTATTAACTGCGGCATTAGATCGCTCATCTTCCTCTTAGTATCTTCCACTTCAGCAACTCTTCTATGCAACAAGGAAGATAGGGCTATCTTAGGCTCAACGACAGTGTATCTCTTTGGAGAGCTGACATGGGTTTCAAGCAATCCTAGATCCTGCAACTCTCGTATCTTTCGGTATACATCCACTCTATGTAGCCCAAGCGACCTCGAAATCGCTCCTGCTGTAGAAATCCCCCTTGAGAGCAGGTACAGATACATCTTGGATTGGCTCAACGAGAGTCCGCAAGAAGATAGATCGCTAGATAAAGTTCTGAACTCAGAACTCTGGCCCTCTTCAATACTTGACAAGCATAAGCAGCTTACTGAGTCTAAGAGAAAAATCTATTGCCAAGTCTTTCCATTTTTACGGATCATAAAAGCCCGCTGGAGTTCCAATACTTGAATGTTCTTCTGATTGTACCCGATTGTCTTGACAGAAATTATTCCCATGTTCGGATGAGTTTTCGATTCTCTCTTACTGATCACTTCAGATCTCGAATATAGTGTATCCCCTGCGAAAGTGGGATTTGTCAGCTTGCAACTTTGGATCTCAAGCATTATTCCGTTCTTGCTCGTGTCCTTCACGCTCAGTCCAATCACGACCGAGAGCACTAACAAAGAGTTGACCACCATTCTTCCTTCGAAAGGCGCCTTGGCGAAATTTTTCTGGGTATAATCTTGGTTGGTGTGAACTGGATTGTTGTTACATGAGAGCAAAGAGAACCAGATATTGTCTGTCTCGGTAATTGTACGTCCGTCTTGGTGGTTTATTTTCTGACCAACTTCTAGATCTTCATAGAAAGGACCGTCCTGGCTGTCAAGCGCTACATGGGCCTCTGAAGTCTGTTTCTCAATGCTGGACATTTTCCAATCTTTCTCCAGAATAGTCGGATTCTCGGACTTGTATCAATCGCGCGACGATTACAATCGACGAGAATGGAACCATGTTCCGTGGCTAGATTTGATCAGAAAAGTGCAACCAGTTTCCGATTGTGGACTTCCTACTTCGTAACCTCTTGGAACGTAGGCATAGGCGTATTTTCCGAACCTCTTCCCGAATAATCTAAGATCACCTTCTAGTACAAAGATCTCAACTTCACCAGTAGTCAGGCCCCCATTTGATTCGGAATATCCTCCGTCGTATTTTATGAGTAAGGTTTCTGCTCCTGTGAATATGTCTCTGCTGAGTCCTTTGTATGAGATTTTCGAAGTGTTATCGTATCCCGAAAGATACTGATTTTTGTCAGAATTCACAATAGGAACCCAAGGCATGAGGTTGGTGTCCAATCGTTTGATATATCCTCTTGGACCGATTGCCTTTGTAAGATCATCCGGGTACATCGCGTTCTTGCCTACCAATTCGCGAGGCGCCATTTGATGCGTAGCGGGTCCATCATTGGTCAAGAATGACATTGAATCTGTCAAAGTCGAGCCATCGTGGACCCAGCCCGGTGGTCTGTAAGTATACGATCCACCTCTCGTGATGTTGTATTGAATTCCTCCTGAATAAGATTCGTCTGGCATTTTGCCCTCACCATATATCCGAAAAGCTTCTTCTGTGTGAAGATGATAACCAAAATTTGGTTCTTCCCATCCTGGTGTATGAGTGAGCACTCTTGTCGCACCCTTTGTAGCAGGGTCGATCCGAAAGACCTTGAATCTCCACTTTGAGAAGTATTCTTCATTCACTGGACCAGTTTCGAACTTGCCTGGTTCGGTGATCTTGGTAAATTCTTTTCCCGTCATCCAAGTCAATTTTTCAAAGTCTTCCACAAAAACAGGATCTGACATGTCGGTTTGAGTTTAGCTCGGGAAATATATCTATTTGCGACCAACTTTTGCGAGGGGCAATTTGGATACTCTACGGTCAAGCCGGCGAGAATACAGTCGTTTGCTCAACTGATAATGTTCAGTTGCGAAACTTGATAGCATCTTCGCTCGAGGAGCGTCAACCTTCTTGACAGTGTTGCTAAATGAACCTATCAACAAAGTGTTATCTGGTATCTTGATGTTTTTGAAGAGCACAAGACCAGCTCCAATTTCGCAATTCTTGCCCACCTCGCTTCCAGAAAGCAAAATGGTTCCCATACCAATCGAAGAGTTTGACCCGACCTTAGCTCCATGAATCAGGGAACCATGGGCGAGACTGACTTTGTCGCCTATGATCACAGGATGACCGGGATGCGCATGCAACACGCAATTATCCTGTACATTTGTGCGCCTACCGATCCTAATTCGCTCGCCATCCGCTCTTAGTACAGCACCGTACCAAACCGAGCTTTCGCAGCCTAGAAAGACATCTCCCAAGACTGTAGCATTCTCAGCGACAAAACAGTTACGGGAAATTCGTGGCCAGAAACCTTCGAACGACAATATTGTCATTGTGAGCCGACTTGCACTTTCCGTCATGTAACAATTAATGCATTGTGCATCTAAGAAGAATCAGCCGAAGGATCGTAACTGATCCTGAATTTCTTCTAGGTAGAAAAGGAATATAGGAACAAGCCATTCGGGTCTGATACGAAGATCCAATATGAACCAGATCGAGATAATTAATGAGCAGAATGGTGTTAGAAAGGACTTAGCTGGTCGTGGATGGTCGGTTGATTTGATTTCCAAAGACACATGTGATGCTAGAAGCATGATGCTGGGAATTTCAACTCTGAAAGCCGGCTCTACTACCAGAACAGTAGTTCACGAGACAGAAGAGTTGTGTTACGTGATTTCAGGAACTGGTGCAGTTACAGATGGAGTGAAAACAAATAGATTTCGGGAACATGACGCCATCTACTTTCCAGCCGATGTCCCTCACACAATCGTTTGTGACCCTGAATACGATGTCGTGATGTTATTCACATTTCCAACTACTACGTTCCCGCCTACGAGAATACTGAAAGACTAGCAGCAGGTGCCGCATCTATATTGGCGTAGACAACTGCCTCTCATCAGCGAACATGACATGGAACAGAATTAGTCGAGATTGAGCACTGCAAACATTATCTCTTGGTCTGATGGCAGTATGCCTAATCCTTGATAGAGCGCAAGCTCATCTCGACCGAACCAAAGTTCAACAATCTTCTGTCTTCGCAGTCTGTAGATGTTGATGGATCGGAAATTCTTTATGTGTACATCTCTCTTCTTATGAACAAGTTCGCCAGTATAGGCCGACGCTACCATGTCCTTTTTCGCAAATATCATATCCCGATGAAAGCGAATGACTTTGTACTCCTGCGAAAACTGTGAGACACTTTCAAGATACTTGTCTCTTTGGATGAGTTGAGTTCCTTTGTGGCCGTGTGCGAGGAACTGAGACGAAACGCATTCGGACAATTGAGCTGCGTTGCCGGAAGTCCATGCTTTGTCATATCGTATGACGCTTCTGACATTTTTTACCTCAATCTTACTGCTACCTTCTGGGCCTGATTCTTTGATCAAGATGTCATCTTACTTCCCAATATGGACGGACACGTGGATAGAATATCTTAGGCGCCACATAGATTAGAACCTAACTAATAAGGTAGGCAACGTGAGGTTCTGGTAAGCCTGCGTCGGACATGAGCGACGAGATATTGCTTCTGCCGACGAGAAGTTTACTGCGTCCAATGTGAAGAGAACAATACGAGACAAATATCGTAAAGCATGCATCACTTGATGGCTATTGGGTTCACTGGCGATGCTGTACCACCTACAATCTTCAGTGGTGATGCGATGTACAAGAAGTCCCACCTGTTTTCGACTTCGCAGTCCTTGCTTAAATCTTGTAACCAAACAAGCTCGTTGAATAGAATACCCATATTCCTGACAAGAGATGCATGCAGTGGAAGAAGGATGCCTGTAGACGGATGATTAAACTTCTCATTAGCCACAGTATCGCAAGCTAAAATTGGAATCTCCATCTGATGGAACCATTCTACCAGCTTCGAGTCATAGGTAAGACCAGGCTCATCGTAGCTTCCGGTCGAAAACCACGACCTAGGATCTTTGTAAAAGAGCTCTAACCAACCTGTTCTAATAGCCAGAATGTCGTGCTTCTGAATGGTTATTCTCTCAGATTCTGCGCACTCCAGTAAATCGTCCAGCGTGATCACTGAAGTTCTATCCAAAGTGTTCACATTCTTTGAACGAGCAATATCCAGAAGGACAGCATGGCCAACCATACCATGGTCAGCGATTGGACGAATGCTGCATTTCTCCAGAGATCCAATAGTTGAGTTCGCATCAAAGTTGTTCCAGATTTTCTCATCATACCAGGGGTGACCTAATGCATCTACATGCGTTGTTCCTTGCAGATACATTATTATCAGGTCATCAGCGGATTCAATACCACCTCTGCCAGACTGCTGTCTTCCACTTGTGTATGAGCACTTATCTCTTACGTTTAGGCGCAGGGAGGGTGATCTGCTAGCTGCCATTGGGTCTCCATTTGGATCGCATATCTTCGTTCCAAGGGAGAATACTTTGCCTCTCTTGACACTAGCGAATCCTCTCAGGACTTCAGCCGAATCGAGAAAATTAAGTGAACCAATCTCATCGTCGGAGCCCCACCTACCCCAATTGCTTGGAGAATCCACTAACAATTCGTGTAAGCTATTATCCATCACACATTGCCTCGCTCTTGTATTGGTGATATCTTTCCCAATTTAACATGTTTCGCACTCCAATCTAGCAACAAAAGATAAAATAGGGCGAGCTATGCTGCATGATGCTATTCGCAAGCGATACACGCTGAATGTGGAATGATTGCCATGCTAAACAATAGAGAGTATGTAAATCCCGACGATGTTCCTAAACCAATTGGACCTTATTCGCAGGCTGTAAAGTGCACTGGAAACCTTTTGGTTTTCGTATCTGGTCAAGTCGCAGAGAACAAAGATGGAGAGCTTGTTGGAAAAGGGGATCCTGAAAAGCAAGCGAGGAAAGCATTTGAGAATCTAAAGTCTGTCCTATTGGAAAGCGACATGAATATTCCAGATATTGTAAAACTCACAGTCATCTTGGCAGAACGTGCTGCGTATCCTGCAGTATCGAAAGTGAGGCGAGAGTTTTTCAAAGAGGGATTCCCTGCTGCCACCTCATTTGTTGTTGCAGGGTTAGCCAAGCCCGAGTGGCTCGTGGAAGTCGAAGCAATAGCCGTAAAGTAGCCAACGATACTCCGAGTGTATCAGATAGACAACAGCTTTGAGATTGTGTCTCCGAGGACATTGTCCTTATCCTTTGAGCTCAAACCCGACATTTCTGCTTTCGCGAGTTGGTGTGCCTGTATGTCATATGGATAATCGGACCCACATACTACTCGCTCTGAGCCGACGGCTTCAACTGCCGATCTCAACTTTTTGCACTTGACATCTGTACTTTCAAGTATTATGTTGTCTCTTCTTTTCGCTACGATGATAGCTTGTTCTACCAAGAATGTCGCACCCATGTGGGCCATGATAAACGTGATATCTGGATACATCTCGGCAATAATCGCAAGTTGAGCCGGCGTATTGAACATCTCACTACCCGTGTGAACAACTACCGGTACCTTGAGCTTGGCTATTTCATCGTAAACCGGAAATGCAATCGTACTTTCGAGTGGAAAACCTTGCAAAGTTGGGTGCAATTTCACGCCCTTCCATCCTTGCTTGCTCATGCGATGTCTGAGTTCTTCCAAAGCTTTCTCACCTTCGTAGGGATTGATGCGAGCGAAAGGAATCAGTCTGCCCTTGGCCTGCAAAACGGCTTCCTGAATCTCGTCATTTGAGGAATGGAAGTCAATTGAATTTGCAGAGAAGACCACTGCCTTGTCGACCCCGTTCTTGTCAAATTCCGCAAGCATTTCGTTGGTCTTCAGCTTTGGAAGTCCCTTACCATAACCCCACCCACCAAAATGGACATGACTATCTACAACTACCAATACTTTCTCACATCTAATGTTTAGCGTTAAGATCGACTTTGAAAAGCTTTCCTGATTTGTGTTGGCAACAAATGTAGACCCGGTCCAATTGTTCCGGAAAAAAGTATTGAATACTATGGCTTAAAATGAAAAAGAATACAAGATTCAAGTACGAAGAGGGCCATAACTACTCTTCCTACTGTGCGAACTTCGGTTTTCTGATATAGCATCAGAGAAAGCAAGAAAATGCCGAGGACCGTGTCATCAATTTGTGTCGAAGCTGGTTTAGGGCGCACCGTCTCCGACTTTATCCATGGCACCACGATTCACCTTGGATGCATTTACGCGTTGTCGAGTAAGCCTCTTGCACAATTCTCAAAATGAAGAATGTCGGTTTTTCTGCCAAAGACCGCGTAGCCTTTTTAGCACATGTTAGCGCAAGATATGTCTTGCACTAGCAGACTCTCTAGCTTATCAAAATTCTCTGTGACTAGATGAAATCGAAATGAAAGACTTGTTGACCTTCAAGGACGCATGACTCTGGGGACTCGCGATTATCTTCTTCTGTCTTGACGCAAGAACTATGATGATACCATGCTCACCATTAGAAAAGCGCATTTTCCTGCAATGCTGTCTTTTCGTGCCTTAGCTCAAGCAGTTCGACTAGTTTCTCTGGGAACATGAAAGTCTCTGTCGCGATGTCTACCCGCGCGCTTGCAATTCCCGGTTGCGACTTTGCCCACTCCAAGACCTTCGGAACCTCTACCATTGTGGACGCGCCAAGCACGACGTTGCCGATTTCCGGATCTGCGAAACTTCCCATGATGTAGCCTGCATCAAAGTGAGATACGATCTCGCGATCCACGGAGGTTTTAACCTCGCTGTTGGAGTAGACGTAAGAGAGGTAAATCGGGATGATTCCAAGAATGCTCGCTATGTTGAGAATCGGAAGCGGCAAGATGGTATTCTCTTTTCGTAGCCTTTCCACTCGCTTCCTCACGGTCTTTGCCGAAAGTCCTAGTTCCTTTGCGACTAGAAGAGTGGACTTGCGCGCGTCTTTTGAAAGCGCGCGAATTATTGCCACATCATCTGCGGTCAAATTTTGAGTCAGACTTTGGGGCATGGGCATTCTCGACTGGGTGATCTTTTCAGCATTCGTGATGCGCGAAATTAGTTCAATTGTTCTAGAGCGCGGCTCATCACCGTTATATATCATATAGATCGTTATTGCCCTGCCATAAAAATTGACCATTCCCGTGATTTCGTGGACCAACTTGAGCTTTCTAATCATGTCGGGCTTGCCAGATTCCGGTTGAACGTCTACCATCACTTCTGCAACTCTGTAACCGAAGAATGCTGGATTTACTAGAAGCGACCAAATTGACATGCAGCCTGATTCCTGCAGCCTCTTGTACCGATACCTTACTGTCATATCATCTGCACCAAGACGAGCTGCGATACCTCTGAGCGATAATTTCACGCTCGCATTGGATGGAGAAACCGCTCGCTCGGAAATCAAGGAGCGCAAGATTTTCACGTCAAGCTCATCCATGCTGGTTTACGCTCCTAATGTGAATTTATCACCCACGCACGTCGTATTTATTTGTCTCTTCCCTTTTTTCTAATTTGTTTAGGCAAGGGTTCAAGTACCGACGCCTCCACTTGGAAGGGCATGAACGGAAAGATAACTCATGTAGCAGTTGTTGTGAAGAACAAGGATGAAGCGGTGGAATTCTACACGAAGAAGGTTGGCTTCGAGAAGAAGGCAGACTACAACCCGCCTGGAGGCGAGAGATGGGTGACCGTCGGGCCCAAGGGGCAGGATTTGGAACTTGTCCTATTCCAAGCGGGTACCGCCGGCGCGAATAACTCGTCTACGCACATCACGATGTCTGTAGACGACTGCAAGAAGACATTCGCAGAGCTGAAGTCACGTGGGGTCCAGTTTAAGCAGGAACCACTGGAGCACCCCTATGGAGTGTCCGCCATATTTGTCGACCCGGACGGGAACACCTTCCAGATCAACCAATTCCCTCAAAAGGGGACTTGATCGGAGGGAGCCGTGCCGATGAAAAGCTCAACCTCTGGACGTGAAAAGCCTGCATCCAAGCTGATCGACGAGAGGATAAGGGAGCTGGGTGATTGGCGGGGCAAGACGCTCGCCAAGGTACGCCAACTGATCAAAGAAGCGGACCCGGAGATTATTGAAGAGGTGAAGTGGAGGAAACCCAGTAACCCGGGAGGAATCCCCGTCTGGTATCATAATGGTGGCGTCTGCACAGGTGAAACTTACAAGGACCACGTCAAGTTCACATTCTTCAATGGTGCTTCGCTAGAGGACCCCTCTCACCTGTTCAACCAGCCTGGGACCGTCAGGCGCGCGATCGATTTCCACGAAGGAGACAGCATCAATGAAGTCGCTTTGAAGGACCTCATCCGCGCGGCCGTGGCTTTGAACATGTCTTCAGCGCGTGATTAATAGCAAAGCGCCAGTTCGCTATTCCTCCTTACCTTCGGCTCCAGTTTCTGTCTGATCCCGATGTAGCGATTCGCAAGGAGACCTACTGGCCTGCGTAGCAGAAAGCAGTCCCTTGCTCACAAATATCCTTCCAGTTTGAGCAAGAGTTAGGGCAGATAAAGCAGACTTTGGACAATTTCCACAATAACGGAATAGCCAACTTGCTCGGAGTGCTATGAATACGACAACCTTCACCAATTTCAATGTGATGATATGAACGCGTCAGCAAGAGAAAGGACAGAATCAAAAGCACTTGCTATTAAAGTAACTAGAGATGGGGGCTGTAAACTTCGCGTCGGACGAAGCGATATCTTGTCGCTCATGTCCGTCGTAAATTTAACAGAACCCTGCGGCACGCTGTAGTTCTTGCACCCACTGACAAACACGTGGGCGTGGTCTGGTCCGAACTCGCATGCGACCATCCCGATCCTCATCTTCGTACACACTTCCTCGAAACTCCTCCT
>JAKAPU010000244.1 GCA_021806865.1 archaeon | reverse complement strand
AGAAAAGGAAGAGGTCGACAGTTCAAAACTCCAAGTCCGTGTTAGGGCGAAGAACGCCACGGTCGAGATGAGCACTAGCTCGCTTGCGGAGGAGATAGGCAAATACTGCTCAGGAAAACCATTCCTACCGCTACCTCTTCCAGTGTTTGTCTCGAAACGGCCATCTTTCGAAACCATTTCCTGAGCGAGTGCCAGTTCTATTGAATAAGACGCAAGGAAACGTCATCCTTGTAGGGCATGTCGTTATCGATGAGATAATCGATTATGAAAAACAGACCAAACCAAGAATTTCGCTGGGAGGTGGGGTGACCTACGGGTCAATCGCGCTCTTGAGCCTAGGTTACAAGGCTTCGGCGGTGACCAAAGTTGGAAGGGACTTTCCTCCTGAGTTCCATCAGTATCTTCGCAATTATGTCAATTTCGAACTACCAGGATCGGAATCAAAAGAAAAGACGACGAGATACAGGATAGACCGGAGTACCGAGCCAAGGAAGTTGTGGCTAAGAAGTCGATGTGCTCCTATTTCGATTTCTGACCTCCGGAAGGCGCTGACGCAAAACCGCAATCGTTACACTATTGTTTTGAATCCCGTAGCAGGCGAGGTTTCGCAAGCTATTGTCAGAGACCTTTGCGGTTCACACAATTTGGCAATGGATTCGCAGGGTTTTGTGAGGCGCGTGAAGAAGAAAGATTTTCTCGTGACCTCCAAAAAGATTCGCGATATCTCTTTCCTTGAGGGAGTAGAACTTCTAAAGGCAGATGCAAGAGAGCTTCGTGCATGGACAGGAGAGTCGGATGTCGAATCTTCTGTTTTGAAGCTCTCGAGATACTTAAAGTCTCTGCTGATCAGTTCGGGAGCCGGTTCAGTAAGACTCTACGAAGGGGGTCGTATCAAGGCAGAAGCTACTCCGTATCCTGTTCAAGTAAAGGACACAACGGGAGCTGGCGATATCTTGCTTGCGTGTTATGTAGCCAAATATCGGGAGACTCGGGATGTCAAAGAAGCCCTTGCGTTTTCAGTGAGTGCCGCAACGCTGGCCGTTCAGCAAGTTGGGATTGAGAAGGCAGTCTTGGATCCCAACGAAGTTACCAAGACTTGCAGCAAAGTGAGAATACAGAGCTAGTCGCTTTGTTTGAGTTTCTCTGAAAGGCTCACGAACTTGCCGTGGTCCTGCACCGAGATAGAGGTGGCTACGCTGACGCGGAGGCCAATAGACCTCAAAAACTGTAAAAGCTCGCCTCCAGTGATCGTTTTCACCTTGCCCTCCTTGATTAGTTGCGCCAAAGCGGGAATCAAAGACTTCATTTGCTCTGGGTAAGCCGCTTCAGCTGATCTGAGGACTTCGTCGCCGCGCTCGATAAGCGACTTAAGCAGTATTTGGCGATCTGTTGGGGGAGGTGCTGGTGCCTTGGCTTCTTCCGTCTTCTTGGCTGATTCGCTCATTCTCCTTCTGATTTCGAGCATTCTTCTTGCGTGCAGCATCTTCAGATCGGCATCTTCACTCTGTTCGTCTCTTCCTTTTTCAGATTGCTCGTCAGCCAAGCGCAGGGATCTGAGTCGATCTGCTATCGCATTTTCTTTAAGCTTTTAGTGTCGTAATTTGAAGCCCGAATTGATTAGTATTTGATCTCAATTGCGCTTCCCGACTCGATGTTTCTTGAGGATGACTCGCTCGGAAAAAAGAACGCCAAGGTCGGGCAGCTTGCCAGATCAGCAGCAATTTTTGGAGTTGAAAGGATATACATCTACAGAGACTCTTCGCATGACTATGAGAGCGATTACCTGCTTGCGAAGACAATACTGGAGTACGCAGAAACTCCTCAATATCTGAGGAAGAGGATGTTCGGAAAGAGGAAGGAACTTGATTTTGCTGGATTGTTACCCCCACTTCGCACGCCGCATCATTTGGTTGAACCGGTGCCTGTCGAAGGTCAAGTTAGAGAGGCAGTGATACTGCTACAGGGCGGACAACTGGTCGCTGACGTCGGATTCAGAGAACTGGCAAAATTCGAAGGAAGAGCACACGAAGGACAGAGGACAACCGTCGAAGTAGTTTCAGTGAACCCGCTGCTTGTAAAGTCTTGTGAGAAACCAAAGGGAAAGTACTGGGGGTATGAGGTTAGGAGGGCGCCTTCTCTTGCTAGGTTTCTCAACAGTGCAAAATTCGCAATGACGATCTTGACTTCTAGAATCGGAGCACCGCTGTGGGAATCGTGGGCGGAATTTCAGGGCATGGTGAAGGCTGCTGAAACAATACTTGTCTGCTACGGGTCTCCAGTTTCAGGTTTGGATCGCATTCTGGCTCAGGAAAGGGCTAAGGTCAGTGATTTTCCAAAAGCGAAGTATCTGAATTTCTTTCCTTTCCAAAATGCCGAGACGATCCGGCTGGAAGAGGCCGTACTTGGTTCTCTTTCGATTCTCAATCTTGCTGTCCATCTGTAAACACTTAAAAACGCACATGAACGAAAACGTGCAGTACGGCGTTTTCTAATGGGTCATCGAAAGCATAGCGCGCCTAGAAGAGGGTCTCTAGCCTTTGCACCTAGAGCGCGACATCAAATTCTTGTTCCAAGAGTGCGAAACTGGACCGACAGGGGAATCGATAGACCCACGTTGGCTGCATTTCCTGCATTCAAGGTAGGAATGGTTCAGGTCATAACAGTCGATGATAGGGAAAAGACACCGAATTTTGGTAAACCAATGTTTAATCCGGCAACTGTACTTTCGGCTCCTGAGGTGAAAGTACTTGGTTTCCGTGCATATACAAAGAAGCGCGGAGTTGCATCTGCGCTGGAGGATGTCTTGTCCTCAGAACTGGATGAAAGTGTGCGTGAGCGAATTTCATATTCGAAATCAGGCAAACAGGCGAGTGCGGCATTAGGCGACGCGATCAAGAATGTTGAAAGCAAACTGAAAGAAATCGACTCTTTTGCCGCACTGATTGCAGTTGTTCCTAGTGAAACTGGTCTCCCAGTAGATTCTCCACAGGTTCAAGAAGTGGGCGTCAGCGGAGGAGACGTAAAGGCGCAGTTGGAATATCTGAAGAGCGTCCTTGGGAAAACTGTGAAAGCGACAGAATACTTCAAGCCGGGTTCATTCATTGATACTATTGCGATTACAAAGGGCAAGGGCTTCGAGGGTGTAATCACTCGTTTCGGAGTCAAGAGAAAGCAGCACAAATCAAGAAAGACAGTCAGAGAAGTTGGTGTTATCAGCCCGTGGCACCCCGCAACCGTCATGTATACTGTTCCAAGAGCCGGTCAGATGGGATTCCATCAAAGAGTTGACAAGAACAAGCGAATTTTGGCCGTGTCCAGTGCACAGCAAAATCCGATTACTCCTAGCGGTGGTTTTCCGCACTTTGGTGAAGTGAGGGGGGACTACTTACTTGTGAGGGGATCGGTTCCCGGTCCAATCAAAAGACTAGTGGATCTCAGGCTGCCCTTGTATCCACGCAAACAGAAAGTTCAGCCTCCAAAAATTATCGAAGTTAATGTTGCAGGTCGCGCAATGCAGATGTTGACTGCACAGGCAAAGTGATGTTCTGTTGGAAACTCAAGCAAAAGTATTAGATTTGGAAGGTAAGGAGGTCGGCTCGCTAGATCTCCCCAGTGTTTTCAAGACACCTGTGAGAGAGGATGTAATCAACCGCGTTTATGTGGCGCTC
>JAKAPU010000243.1 GCA_021806865.1 archaeon | reverse complement strand
AACGTATCTCTGCCTGCTCCAAAATGGGCCGTCGTCAGCACGCTTTATTGGACAGAGTATCCGAGTAAACAGGACAGACGTCTACCGCATATTGAGAGTTCTGTCCGCACGGGGATTGGTGAACACCATAATGGAAGAACCAAACCGCTACGAAGCAGTCAAACCGGACATTGCTGTAAAGACACTACTTTCTGAGATGGAAGAGAGGGTGATGAGTGCGAAGAAAACGACCTCCGAACTCATCATGCGCCTGAATTCGATTGGGCGTGTTGATGCAGCAGTTGAGCACAGGGAACCAAGAGTGCAGTTCAAGCTATTGACTGGAAAGCCAGTCATTGATGAGTGGCGGAAACTGCTTCGGAGTGCCCAGCATGAAGTTCTGCGGGTGTGGTCACCAGTTGGAATACGGATGAATTACGCGCAGGGTTTGATAGACGACTTTAAAGAGTGCGTCAATAGAGGTATCAAGATAAGGGCAATATCTGAGATCAACAGAGAAAATGTCTTCGAGGCCGAAGAATTTTCTTCCTTGATTGAACTGAGGCACTGCGATGGACTCGCCGATGCAGTAAGATATCAGGTTGTTGATGACTCTCAGGTCATCATTAGCTCTATGGATTTCAAGACTGATGAGAGACGCCTGGAGGGCGTAATTACAAACAAACAGGTACTGGTGAACGGATTCAAAAAGGAGTTTGAGGAAATGTGGCGAAGATCCATGCTTGCCAAGACTAGAATTGCGAAAATCAGGCAGAAGAAGTAGTGTCAGTCTGTCTTCAGACTACACACTAATTTATATCACCGCCTCTGCGTTTAGTTGAGTAGGTCTTTTTTTGGCGGCTACGCTTGTTGATTAACATTAGCTGAGGAGTACGCGACAATAGATTGAATCCCGTCAGGAACTACGGCAAATCTCCGGTTGCAATGGCAGAACCGCTTGGGCAACAGGAGGTCTCCAATAATCTGGAAACCGAGAAGATATTCTCGGATGTACTTGTCATTGGCGCAGGTGTTGCTGGCTGCACGGCAGCACTGTTGGCCTCTGAAGCTGGTTGTGACGTGACTCTGGTCGAAAAAGCGTGGGTAGACAGGAGCGGGCAGGCGGGAGCGGGAAACGACCACATAATGGCACATTTCAACACAGGGCCAAACGATAGCGACGAAGCTGTCGACAGATGGGCGAAGGAGGACACTTTATGCGACATTTCGGTCATTGACAAGGTAGTTACGAAGAACATTCCTGAAGTTGTAAGGCGGCTGGAGGAATTCGGTATAAAGTTCTTCAAGAACAGAAAAACGGGAGATTATCTCAGGACGCAGTCAATGGGTCAACCGGCACCGTGGTGGCTGATGATCCGGAATGCTGATTCGCTCAAACCAAAAATAGCGAATACACTGCGAAGATCCAGTGTTCGGTTAGTCAACTGGGCGATGGTGACCGACCTTTTCACGTCAGATCGAGGCGAAGTCATCGGCGCGGCGGGGTTCAGCATAAGGAAGGGAGCGTTTTACGTATTCAACTCGAAATGTACCATTCTTGCAACTGGTGACGTGGTGAGAATGGCTGTTAATTCTACTGGCAACCCGTACAACTCATTCATCAGTCCATACGGCACAGGGAGTGCACAAGCTCTGGCCTTCAGTGCTGGCGCTGATATAGCTGATTTGGAGTTGGGCAAAGCTACGCTGATACCAAAGGGTTTCTCCTCACCGGGGATGAACGCAATAGCCGGGCTGGATGCGTATTTGATAAATGCGACCGGAGAGAGGTACATGTTTCGCTATCATCCGCTTGGGGAAAAAGCTCCCAGGTTTGATATGGTCTACGCGACCATAAAAGAAATCTCCGAGGGTAGAGGTCCCTGCTACGTGGATATGCGCCATCTGCCGGCCGACGACCGGACCATGCTTATTGAGGAACTGTTGTCGGTAGACAAGCTCACGTACCGAGACTACTTGAAGGCAAAGAATATTGATCTATCTTCGGGGCTCTTGGAGATCGAGGCTGGCGAGTTAAGCACTTGGAAGGGATTACTCGTAAATGAGAGGAGCGAGTGCTCCATTCCCAGACTGTATGCGGCGGGCGCTTCTTCATCGATCATGAATTGGGGCGGTGTATCAGTAGCGATGGCATCAGGTATCTCGGCAGGAAGAGAAGCGGCTGCTTTTGCAAAGAAAATCAAACTCGTCCCGATTTCGGAAGAAAAGATTGAAGAGAAGAAAACAAAGATTTTTGCACCGATCATGGGTGGCGGTGGTGAAATCTTGCCCTCTGAGTTTGAGACCAAGATTCGCAATGTGGTTTCAAGGTACCTTGCTGGCATACGAACAGAAGAGGGGTTGCAGAGTGCTTTGAGGGAATTGGAGCAGTTGGAGATAGAGTCAGGAAAGATGCAAGCGAATGATATTCATGAGTTGATGAAGTTGCACGAGGCACTTCACTTATTGACAACAGTCAAGCTTCTGACAGTCGGTGCGATCGCAAGGAAGGAGACGAGGGTGTTCCATTGGAGAGGGGATTACCCATTGCCAAAAGAGCCTGCGGAGCACGTGATCTTGAAAAGAGCCAAAGGCGATTCGATAAAGGTGGAATTCAGAAAAGTCAGGTGAGTGATGGGGCAGAATGCCGCCGATAGTTAATCCAAAATTGTGTGATGGTTGCACCATATGCGTCAGGAGCTGCCCGGGGGATATAATCTATTTCGACAAGGAGACAAAGCTTCCAATCATCAAGTACCCGGACGAATGCTGGCATTGCGGCTTGTGCAGGATAGATTGCTTCAAACACCTGAAGACGGCATCAGCTATTGATTACTTCTTCCCAGAGGAATGGCTGAAAGAAGAAATCAGCTTTGTTCCAGTGCATTCAATTTCTGCGCTCCAGACAGAGAAACACGCCTAACTAGTGTTCAAAGAAAATTGTGGTCACTTGTTTGAAGATCGGCATATGCTTGGCAGAACGGAACGCAATAAGAGCCGAATCGGTGCACGCCTATGATAGGAGGCAAAACCGGACAACGCTTTGTGGGCTTGACTTGAGAGAGCTCGTTGACTTTGGTGAGAAGACTGACAAACAACCCACGTGCGCCACGTGCCGCCGGCTGGCTGCACGATCCAGTGAGTGAGCGAGCAAGAAATGACTGACGAAAGTGTTCACACTCTTGTCTTGAAGGCATCTTTCATAGACCGCTCGTTATGAATCAATCATAGCTCGCAGATGATTCAAGGTTTGTCTTGTTCTATATCGAGTAGGAATATTATTATCGCGACTGAACAGTAGATGGAATGAATCAAAATACGGATAGGATAGAAGAAAGATAAACATGAGCCTCATGAATTTACCTGTCCCAAACCAACTCATAGACATAGGCGGTTTTGTCCTGCTCCTTGTCATAGTACTGGGGCTAGCTCTCAGGATAAAACACGGTGTGCTACACCGCTTCACCTTCTTGGATGTTTTTTCATCGGCGGGAAGGGCTAACAACGCTTCAAGAAGGCACACTGGTTTGATTCGTGGGATCGCAACTGTGTTCTTCTACGATGTGCTCACCACGAGGCCGCTAGCCACCTGCAATAAGATGAAGCGAGCATCCCACCTTGCTATTTTTTGGGGATTCGCGTTTACCGGCATATCCACCACCCTTGCATATCTCATGAATCCTCAGGATGCGATTT
>JAKAPU010000242.1 GCA_021806865.1 archaeon | reverse complement strand
CTGCTTGCCAACGAAAAAATGGGAGAGGATGGAATTCGAGTCCTCGCACTGGCGTACAAACGACTCGTCTCGAACGATTCCAGAGAAGAAAGCGAGAAGGAGATGAGCTTTTTGGGTCTCATGGGATTTTATGATCCTGTCAGAGAAGAGACTCCGCGTTCAATCAACGAAGCTCAGGAAGCGGGTGTGAGAGTCATAATGCTCACGGGCGACCACAAAGCAACTGCGCACGCGGTCGCTCACATGGTCGGTCTGGCGCACGATGAGGTGATTTCGGGCGACGAACTCGAAACAATGAGCGATACTGAATTCAAAGACCGGATCAGGAACGTTAATGTCTTTTGCAGAGTCCTGCCCCAACAAAAGCTCAGGATTGTCGAAGTTTTGCAGAGCATGGGGTACAGCGTTGCCGTCACCGGAGACGGCATCAATGACGCGCCAGCTCTTAAGCGTGCAGACATTGGAATAGCCATGGGCGAGAAAGGCACAGACGTCGCAAAAGAAGCAGCCTCGCTCGTCCTACTGGACGATAATTTCGCCACCATGGTGCGCGCGATCAAGAATGGACGAAAGATATATGATAACATTCAAAACGCGTTCAAGTATCTGGTCGCCTTTCACATTCCAATTTTCCTCTCTGCTCTCCTGATACCAATTCTCAGACTGCCTCTGCTTTTGGTTCCGGTGGACATCGTCGTGCTCGAACTCGTGCTTCATCCTGTAGTTTCTATCGTGTTTGAAACTCAGAAGGCAGCACCCGAAATAATGAGAAGAAAGCCGCGCTCAACGACTGCGCCATTCCTAAGCAGAATGCAATTTGCTCGCTTGGCAGGAATCGGGCTAGTGATTTTCCTGATAGCTGCTGTACTATATGTGTGGGCATTGAGCACCGGAATGGAGGAAGGCCGGGCAAGGGGATTAGGGCTGAGCATGATGATCGTCGGTCAGCTCGTGATCATCCCGACTGAGCTTAGCTCTCAGAGGACAAGATTTTCTGAAATCATGAGCAACAAGTACCTACTGGGAATGATCGCTCTGATAATGTTCGCCTATATCCTTACCATGTATACTCCGTTTCTCGCCCCTGCGCTGCAAATCAGTTCTATAACACTAGTCGAATGGTTGGTTGTCTTTGTACTTTCTCTGATGATATTCCTCTTAGCAGAACTTACGAAAAGAGGCCATTGCCAGAAAGTTTATTGAATTGTATACAATAATGTAATCATATGAGCACCGCGGTCGTGTCTACACGAATAAAGAAAAAAGACAAAGATACTCTCAAAGAAGCAGGCATCGATGTCTCAGCGGAATCGAGAAGACATCTCGAACAAATTGCAGCTGAAATCAGAGCTCGAAAGTCCATTGAGCGACTTAACAAGACAATTGACCGACTGATGCCTCCAGCCAAGCTGGGGTATGCAAAGAGGAGCGTAAGGGAAGATCGTGAAAGTAATTGACTCTTCAAGCCTGGCAAAATATGTGAATAAAGAACCAAATTGGGACGAGGTTGCAAAGCGGATCGCAGAGGAGGGTTCGTCCAGTCTTGAATTTGCAATATTGGAAGTGGGGAACAGTATATGGAAAAGAGTTCTCAGAAAGGAAGTCCCGCAGGCAAATGCTTCGACAGTGTTTCAAGAGTTCGTTAAGGCAGTCTTGGAAAGTGGACTGGTAACTTTAGTGCCATTGGGAGAAGATCTTTTCAACAGTTCGCTGAAACTCGCCATTGCAGAGAAAATCACAGTTTACGATAGCGCATTCATTGAATTGGCGCATAGAAACAGATGGGGATTAGTCACATCCGACGAAAGGCAACGCGATATTTCAAAGAAGCGTTTTGCATCCATGGAGATAGAATACATCAAGTAAAGATAACATCCCTATAAATCAAAAATAAGAATGACCGAAAACACATCAGATCTCTCCAATTATACTATTACACTGGACTGCAGGTGACCACGTTCTAATTTGTGCATCTCCTCTGCGAAACTTACATTAAATCATTCAAACTTGAAAAGATCAACTTGTCGAGGCACATTTCGCTGAGAAGAAGCCAGCTCTTCGTCCCTGGAAACGACGAGCGCAAAATCAAAAAGTCCTTGGAAGAGCTAGACTGCGATTCGATCATTCTGGATCTTGAGGACGCTGTTCCTGAAGATTCGAAATCCGCTGCGCGAACATTGATCAAGCGCTTTCTCAGCGAAGGATTACGAAAGCAAGGCACAAAGGAGATCTGCGTCAGGATCAACCAGCTTGATTCTCCCTTTTCGAGAGATGATGCGCTCGTACTGAAAGACGTCGAACTGATAGACGCCTTTGTTGTGCCAAAGGCCGAGAGCAGAGAAAAAGTATCTGAGCTTTTCAGACTAACGGGAAAAAGCTTGATTCCATTGATAGAAACTGCTCGCGGACTCATAGAGATAAACGACATCGCACAGGCAGACGGGGTAATCGCGATCGCCTATGGAGCGGCTGACTTTGCAAACTCTGTTCACGGAAACGTAAAGACATACTTGGGAAACAATTACGTCAAAACTACCATCGCCGTCGTTGCAAGGGCCTTTGGAATAGACCCGATCGATAACGTCTATTTCGATCTTGCCAACATTGAAGGCTTCAAGAATGAAGCAATCACGTCGAGAGATCTAGGTTACTCCGGCAAGCAGGTGATCCATCCTTCGCAGATCGCCCCCGCAAATGAGATATTCTCTCTATCCAAAGAAGAGGTCTCAAGGGCCAGGGAAATAATCAACGCGTACGAAAAAGCCATGCGCGAGGGCACGGGGGCAATAAGGTTCCAAAACGAGCTCGTCGATGCCGTGCATTATAGACAAGCGAAGGAAATTCTCGAAAAGCAACGTATGATCGAAGAACGAAGCCATTGAATCTCTCCGGGATATAACTTGCAGTACAAGTGGACAGCCCTAACAGTTACCACAGTCGGCGTGCTGATGTCGGGCATCGATTCTAGGATTGTAGTAATAGGTTTACCAACTATTGCCCGCCAGCTTCATGCCTCGGCGGAGGATGCGGTTTGGATTACACAGGCATACGTCCTAGCCAGCGCAATTTTCCTCCTATTCATCGGAAGGTTGACCGACCTCTTCGGCAGAGTCAAACTGTACAATCTCGGATTTGTAATTTTCACAGTGGGTTCTGGCCTCGCCGCTCTTTCGCCCTCTTCTTCATATCTAATCGCTTTCAGAATAGTCCAAGGCATCGGAGCTGGAATACTCTCAAGCAACGCGGCTGCCATCGTGACCGACGCGAGCCCGAGAAGCGAGCTCGGACTGATGCTCGGGCTCAACAGCACCGCCATAAGGATCGGCGCCATGACAGGATTGACCCTCTCTGGACTGATACTCGCGCTTGTGGATTGGAGGGGATTGTTCTACATCAACATCCCCATCGGGATCTTTGGGACGATCTGGGCGCACAAGCGTCTGAAGGAGATATCGACACGGGACATATCAAGGAAGATGGACTGGACGGGCGCGATTCTGTTTGCGGGTGGCCTCACACTGGTGCTGCTTGCGATAACATACCTGAGCTACGGCTTTGCCTCTTACATCGAAGGATTCGCATTCCTGGGCGCGGGTACGATTTCATTGATACTCTTTGTTCGCGTAGAGTCAAGGGTCGAACATCCAGCCCTCGACCTGAGGTTGTTCAAGATTACCTTGTTCAGCGCGGGAA
>JAKAPU010000241.1 GCA_021806865.1 archaeon | reverse complement strand
TTGGTTGTCGCAATAGCTACAATGATAGTGGCTCTCGTTTCCAAACCATCGTTCAAGCCGGTCAAGATTGTTTCAATAATCATGGTCGTATTGATATTCGTCCAAGGGATCCTCGGGTTCTCAACCCTAAATAGCGGAAGCCAACTTGTGGCTTGGATTCATCTTGTTAACGCAATGGTGATCTACGGCGCAGCCGTCTCGGGCACTTTCCTCGCAATTAGGTGGAACGCAATGTCAAGCACTATCCCAGTCGGTAAATCTTCGTCTTCTTTATCTATGCGACAGCAGAAATAGAAAAGTGACATACTCAAGCTTGAGACTGGCTCAACTGAGGATGCCAAGAAAAATCGTACTCCTGCTGTACTATTTCTTTCGTACTCTTGAATCTATGACATCTGTGTTCTTCTAATATACCATCGGGAGTTGGAATCCGTATAGGTTGCGATCATTATCTACCAAATCAGCCTTTGTTCGGGAGCATTGATGACACATTTCACAATGTAGCACATGATGTTTCTACGATTGTCTTATGGCTGCATTTAATCACAAGTAGGGTTTCGACTACTCCCCGCGGCGGTGAATTTATCCACTCGCATCATGTCACAGAACACCTGACGCAAGATTCAATATACGGCCCGGCTTGAGTCGTAGGGAATGCAAGGAAATTACAAAGGGTATCCCGATCCTTCGCTGATCGTGTCTGTCGACGAAGCAAAGACTCTACTAGACGAAAGCGACGTCGTCTTTGTGGATACGAGAAAGTACTGGAAGTACGTCGAGGGGCACATTCCCGGCGCCTCCAACTTGGAGCTCTATGCTTTCCACTGGGTTGATACTTCCCGCGAAGGCATAGAGGTGTTTGTTCGCCAGATGGCCAGGCTCGTGGGCTCGCTGGGCATCGATTCTTCAAAGCAAGTGATTTTCTACCAGAACAACAGTGGCTACGACGCCGCGCGTGGCGTATGGCTGCTTCACTTCTTAGGGCACAAAAGGGCGCGAATCTTGGACGGCGGCCTGAACCTTTGGAGGAGAAAGAAGCTCCCGCTATCCACATCGGACCCACCAGCTCCGAAACAGGGACGTTTCAAACCGAGGCTGGAACTTTCGACTTTTGCCTCGATGGATTCTCTTAGTAAGCTAGTAACAAAGGGCAAATCCCAGATCCTAGACTGCAGGAGCGCAGGAGAGTACAGCGGCAAGTTCAGAAGGGCGGTAAAGTTAGGGCACATTCCTTGGTCACTGAACATCGAGTGGAAATCGGCGCTGAGGAAGGACGGCACGCTCAAGGACGCGCGCCAGTTGCAAAAGTTGTACGGAAATATCAAAAGGGAAGGCGAGACTGTGACCTACTGCCAGAGCGGCTACAGGGCAGCTCACTCGTGGCTAGTACTTCGGCTACTGGGATTTCAAAACGTGAAAAACTACCTTGGCTCGTGGTACGAGTGGGGAAACGAGGCGGGCGCAAGAGTGGTTTCAACCTAGATCATTAACATCTAGGTCTCACAAAAGGAGAAAGGTGTGCTCCTGGGAAGGACTACCTTACCGTGACGCTCTTTGCCAGGTTTCTCGGTCGATCCGGGTCGTGTCCCAGCATCACTGCAAGCTGGTAGGCGATTATCTGGATCGGTATTATCTGGCACACGGGGTTCAGGTTGTTGCTCTCGGGCACCTTGATGAAAAAGTCGAACGTCTCGATAGGCTGAGGGCCTATGCCGATGAGGTAGCCACCGCGGCTCTTGACCTCCATCGCGTTGGAGAGTATGTTTTTCTCCGTGTCATTTGAGACAAACACCATGCACGGCGTTCCCTTGCCTATGAGAGATATCGGGCCGTGCTTCAACTCGCCGCCCGCAAAGGCCTCCGCGTGGATGTAGGAGACTTCTTTGATCTTCAAAGCTGCCTCTAGCGCCGTAGCGTAGAGAGAACCCCTGCCTAGCACGAAGACGTGCTGCTCCTTTGAGAGCCGCTCTGAGAGCTGCTTCAGCTTGTCCCTCATCGAAGCTGCCGTGAGGTTGTACACGACGTTCCAGAGGTACTTGAGCTTCTTCACTCCCTCGTCGTACATCCCGGCAAGCGAATAGGCGAGCAAAGTTAGTACCGCAAGCTGGGCGGTGTATGTCTTTGTCGAGAGGACCGAGACCTCGGGCCCCGCGTTCAAAAACAGCGACAGGTCAGCAATCTGCGTCGCCGAAGAACCCATGACGTTCACTATGGAGACTATTTGGCAGCCCTTTGCCTTTGCTGTCTTGATCGCGTCAAGCACGTCGATCGTCTCGCCGCTCTGCGTGACCGCGATCACCAGCGTGTCTTCTTTCAGGAAATCTTCGTAGGCTGAAAACTCGCTTGCCAAGACTGCGTTGACGTGGAAGGACGCCAGTTTGGAAAATAGGTAACTTGCCGAGAGGCACGCGTGGTAGGAAGATCCGCAGCCGATCAAGAATACTCCACGCGCCTTTCTTATCCTGTTGGTGATGTCGTCGATGACATCCCTGTCTTGCGAAGCGGCCCTTTGGATCGTCTCGACCTGCTCCGCGATCTCCTTCAGCATAAAGTGGTCGAACTCGCCCTTGGCTGCGTGCTCGATGTCCCACGAAACGCTCTGGACTGGGCGAGATAGAGGCCTCAAATCTCGAAAGTCGAGGATCTCGTAGCTAGGTCCCCTTCCGGATTTAGGCGGATGCACCACGACCATGTCGCCATCGTAGAGATACACTACGTCCTTCGTCCTGTCAAGAAAAGCAGGAATGTCACTCGCAAGGAAGTACTCTCCCTTTCCCACACCCAAAACTAGTGGCGAGCCGTTCTTTGCTCCCACAATGAGCTTCGAATCGCGGTCCATCACCACGATGGCAAAGTTGCCCTCGAGCGACTGGAAAGTGTTTGTCACGGCGTGGATGAAATCGAGGCCCTTCTTGCTCATCCAGTATTCGATGAGATTGGGCACTACCTCGGTGTCCGTCTCGCTGTAAAAAGTGAAACCCTCAGAGATGAGCTTTGATTTCAGCTCCTTATAGTTCTCAACTATTCCGTTGTGAATAACAGCAACTCTGGAGTTGTTGGATACGTGTGGGTGAGCGTTTTCCCTCGTAACGCCGCCGTGTGTGGCCCAGCGTGTGTGTGCTAGTCCGATCTTTCCGTCTAGGGAAAGAAAGTTGAGTCTGTCGTTGATCTCAAGCACCTTACCGATGTCTTTTTTCAACTCAAACTCCGAGTTTGAGTCAATCGTGATCAAGCCGGCAGAATCGTATCCGCGGTATTCGAGGCGCTTCAGCCCTTCAAAGAGGACCGGGGCGGCTGAATCCTCGCCGGAGTATGCAATGATTCCACACAAAGTAAAAACGAAGTTTAGCCGGCTTTGATCTATATATGCCTACTTTTTTGAACGGATCGCCAAAGGACTTTATTACTGAGTAATTCTTGATACCCTCGAGCGCATCTTTGACGCTCGTTTAAGCAAGTAATTTGTGGGCTTTATGGTCAGTTCTTGGTTTAGGCGCCACTGAAAGGAAAAGTAAAGGTTACCTTGAGGGTAACCATAGTTCTTATTCTTCTTCCTCTTTTTCTGAGCTCTTTGGCTTGATGCTCTTTACAGGTTTTTTGTCCACAGGGTCAGCTATGCCTCCCTCGGTGACCATAAAGTTCGTGTCCCCGTACGGGTGCATAGGACTGTCGATCATTATTGCCTTTCTCTCCTGCC
>JAKAPU010000038.1 GCA_021806865.1 archaeon | reverse complement strand
TTCTCAGCAACAATGCACGCCAGTGATATTGACGCCTCAAGGCCCCCATATTTCATGGGAACGGTCAGATTCTTCAGACCCATGTCCGCAGCTTTTTCAAAAATATCCCATGGGAATCTCGCGTTGTGGTCATCTAGCCATTCACGTCTAAGAACAAGTGGTCTAATCTCGCGGCTAGCAAACTTTTCAGCTGCGTCCGCTATCTCCTGCTCGTCCTCACTCAATTCGAAAGAGAGCATTAAACTCAGTTTATCTCCAAATTTCAAAAAGTCGGCGTTCAAACAGCTAGTAATTTCTCTTCGGTCTAGATTCTGCCTCTATTCCTTCTCTTGGACAATCGACCTGCTAAACTGTCCACTTTTGATAATCTGTTGTGGAAAGATATAGCCGATTGCTCTCGGACCACAGACAGACGCACAGATGCCACAGTACCAGCACTCATCGACCAATTTGACCTCCGGTCTTCCATTTTCATAAAATATTAGATCTCCGGGACAGAATTCTATGCAATTCCGGCAGCCGTTTTTCACAATGCACGTGTCTCGGTTAATAATCGGACCATAGCCATAATTTTCTTTGCCAACCCACTCCAAAGACTGCTTGTATTGCTTGTCCGCTTGTTTTACTGCCAGACTGACCATTTTAATCACGTCATCACGAATACTTCCTCAGGCTTCCTTTGCGGTACTTGTCTGATCTCATGGAGCACTTGATCTTCATTAGTGCCCTTGAATACTATTACTAGCTTGTCTTCCCAAGCAGGATCAGGTGTTTGATAGTCTCCCCGGACGCACATGACATTCGAGCTCCATCGCGTTTCCTTCCTTTGTAGCGCAGCCATCGTGACAGCTCGGGCAATAGTATAGATATTTTGGGACTCCAAAGTACGCATTACATCATGAAAAGTCCTAGCTTTCAGTTTCGTCCGTTCATGCATGATTGAGTCTAAAAGCGTGAGCGCTCTTTTCATGGATGTTTCTGTTCTCTCAAAGCCCACATTGTCAGACATTATATCACGAATGTGTTGCTCAAACTCATTGTAGCCTATGCCCTCTTTGTTTCTGAGTGGCGCATAAACCCTGGCTTTCTCAATCGCAACTTCCTTCTCATCTATCGCAAGATCATTTACCGTCTTTGCATAGCTCGCAGCATTCTTTCCAGCCCTAAGTCCTTCCACAGCTGCACGAGAAACTCCAGCAGTGCCGGTTGTACCTTCGCCCGCTGCAAACAATCCTTTTGTCTTGGTGGCCAAGTCGACATTTACTTGCAGCCCGACTTGTGTGTGAAACTCTGACAGTCCCACTTCTAGGGGTTGCTTAGAAAGGTCAATTTTTTTCTGTCTCAGATAATCCCCGAATGGGCCCTTGTCAACTACGAGAGTTTCTTCTAATCTTTCAATATCCTCTTTTGAAAGATGTCTGCAATCAATGAAACATGGACCCCTGCCAGCGCGCATTTCAGAGTATATTCCCCAAGTAAGATAAGACCGTTCAGCAAGATCCGCCAAGCGATGATATTTAGGCATAAATCTTTCACCTTTTGAATTGATGAGATAACATCCCATTCCGAAAAACGCATGCGTTCCAGGAGTACTGTATCCTACAGCACATAAAGTGACTGCCAAAAATTCAATATTTCCTATTTCTGCTCCAGCTCTAAAACCCATCGCGATTCCATCCCCTGTATTGTAGGGACTGTGCCACGAGTCAAAAGGATGGCCAGACGTGCTGCTGTACAGTCGGCAGCCCTCGCCTGTTGTGAGCACTACCGCCTTTGTTTCAAAGACATGAAATGAGCCATCCCCTGTGTGGAAACCAGTTGCTCCAGTCACCTGTCCGTTCTTATCGAGAAGGACTCTTGTAATCATGACATGATTCAGCACAGGTATCTTGTGGTCTACAACTTCCCTTGCAATAATTCGCTTGAACATCGAACCATCGAACTGCACAGTATACGGGTGTAATTCACCAAGCGCTTGGACACGATAGTATTTTCCTGTTTTCTTGTCTTTGAATGGCATTCCCATCTTTTCGAAGCGCTCGGTTATTGCTGGAAGTTCTTGCGCAAAATGCCAGACCAATTCGTGATTTTCGTTTAGAATTGTTCTGTTACCTGCAACGTAACCCAAATAGAATTCCTTTGGATTATCCCATTCTTTGTCAGGCTCCAGTCCGCAAGCAAGGAAGTGGTCTTCTCCAGTGCCAGCGTCACCGGAAGAGTAAATGTTGTACTTTTCAGCCACAATGACATCGGCGCCTGCTTCTTTGGCCCCGATTGCAGCAAAGCAACCGGCTGAACCACCTCCGATTACCAAGACATCGCATTTGTGCTGTTCGACGCTTGGGACAAAGTCTTCAGGAGCTGGTGTTAGAGTTTTTTCTGGTCTTTTCTGAGTCGAGTAGCTTGTTAGCGATTCCGTACTCATTCAATACCTTCAGATTTCCTCAAGGCGTTGTTTCTAAATCTTTTGGTACCGAAACTCGGAGCTTTCGATATCTCTTCACGTCCAACTAATCTTCTATTGTGATTAGTGCAGAATTTGTATTTTATGAAACTTCCACGATATGTTGTCTTTCTATCAAGAGATTATATCATGTCGAATACTCATTATGGGCCTAACTTCGCTAGTGCTGCCAAGTCTGACTTGCAGTTCATTCGTTAACGACGCCTTAGCACGGGCTTCTTGGTTAGTTTATTGATGCCGAATCTGCAATTGAGCATCCAGAACTCCAGTTTCTTTGAAGATAAATTGAGTCTGCTCGCCTGATCGAATTCAAACACTTGATTAGTCACTGGGTTATTCCTCTAACTCTCGCTAGCCTTTTCTTCCATCCTAAAAAGTGGCATAAGAACGGCAACCTCTGGCTTAGCGGCTTCGCAAAGTCTTGATCTTGCAGACATCGGGTTAACCAAACTTCTGCTGACCTAGACTCCCAATATACAAAAGGATCTGCTCTGTTCACGCGGACACTTTGAGCAACAAACCATGCAGTTGACGGTTCGTGTCGAAAGCATTTAGATAGTTGATGCATTGCAATCCATCCAGCAAGTTTAGCTAGACTGGATTCAACCACAAAGACGCCTAGAAGTTTCTAGCTATGTATTTCAATTCATTCGACATATTTTGATTGTTCGGCTAAGAACGTAGGCGAGTGTAGCTTCATTAGAATGTGACTCAATTATTTCGTGGCGTTGGACGAACTCTCACGGCGACCGATTACGATATGCCTTCGAAGAAGTGGTGTAAAGGAATGTAATGAGATTTGCCGCTGCTCATATCCTTTCAAGTATCAGTATCGTTTATCATGTCATTCATTTCCCACGGCAGTGGCTCAGCTCTAAGCGGTGTTTAGTCTAACACCAAGACAGATGTGCTGCACATAGGAGGTCAGATCGACAAGGGAGTATGGTGCTACTTTGAGTTTAATATGATCGGATAAGGATTGATCTCACAGGGCAATGTGACAGCGATTTAGGAGCAGACTTTGGGCGGCAGTCGAAAGAAACTCGATCTATAAACAAAATTGTTTATACTTTACAGGCTTACTCTTCTGCAAACAACCTTTCCTAAGATCTCGACCTTTTAAGAAATGAGACAGACCGGCAATCAATATGCAAGTGCCGTGAATTGCCTTAGAAACAGCGAAACAAGACTACATCACATTAATAACGGAGATTTCTAACTGATAGGGAAGATGATGTAAGCTGAAGACTAGAAAGACCGCAACCAAGAAGTTGTCGGAGATTCTCGAAAGTCAAAAACCTTGGGAGATAGGTAGCCTAAGATTTCAGCAAAGGGCAAGAGAAGAGTGGTTGCATCGCTAATCCACTGGAACTTTTTGTTAGAACATAACTAAATGAGGTAACCGCAGCCTAAGTGCATACTATCTCGTTTGGCAAATCGACAATGACTCAGCGACGATGACTGGGACGCTTTCTGAAGAAATGACGCACAATAGTTTCGGTATTCATGTTGTATACTTCTTGGTTACCAGCATACGCCACCTAGCTTGCTCTGTTTCTGATCTCTGATTCCTTAATTTTATAATTCTTAATGCATGTCCCAATGTCCTCGATGTCGCGAGGTGCCAACCTACCAATTTTTGTGCAAATGATGTCCAGAGGGGAAAGCGCAAAGAGCTCGATGTTATCGAACTTCGATCCGATGCGGATGCTCTTTTCTGAATAGTTACTCGGAGGTGCTTGAGAAAGGATTTGGCCGTTTGCAAAACAATGAATGGGCAGACCGTGGCCCAGTTGACTGTGAGCCTTCTCGAACTCTTCAATGTCTTCGGATTTGCCTGTGAAGTCAATGTCTATGGTCGAAGCTTTGAGTTTCAAGAGAGTGAGAGCCGTGCCTCCGACAGCAATCAACTTAATTTTTCTTGAAAGACGACTATCGACAAGTTCCAAGAAATCGAGCAGCTCGCCGTTGTCAATGGTGTTACTCAGCAAAATCCCCTGAGGAATACAGACGGAGCTTTTCGAACATATCTATTTTCTTGGTTCCAATTTCTTCCTTTGTTCCAATACTCTCAAGGATCGTAATCGCTTCTTTTCTTGGAGTTGATGATATCCTCTCCTTTTCCAGGCTCTTCAATAGTCCCAGCAATTTGCTCGAAACGCCATACTTTTCTGAAAGGAAGATCAATAGATTATAGTTTGGTTCGTTCTTTGCCAGTAAGATTGGAATGGCTTCAATTCTTCTAGCGACGCCTTTCAGCAGTATGGAGGTAATGATGAGTTCGATGCAGATGTCCGCACTCTTGATTATGCGTGGCCCTAATTCCCTGTATCCAAACCTTGCTAGATTGTAGACCAGTTCATCTTCTGTTATCTCAAACGGACTTGTCTCACTCTTTAGGAGTTTGATTTGGATGCCCTCCTTTGAGGCTAGCGCAATCTCAAACCAGAACGACTGTGGCGAAAAGAAGTTTGTCATAGGACTTCCCAGTATTTCTCTCAGTGGGTTGATTTCTCTCGCTCTCAAAAGGTCGAGGAATTCATCACTTGGCAAAGCTAAATGGTGTATTCGTATGTTGAATCGACTTTGAAGAGATTTCATTGTCCTGTAGATATCTGTGATCTCATCTGTCATTGTTGTGTGAACTACTCTTTTTCTGTGAACTGGCGTACGTACTAGTATTAGAAATTCTGCTCTGTTTAGTTTCATGTTTTTCTCTGGATCGATCAACGAAATCGACATGATCGATCCAAAGTCAGCAAAACTCTCTTGGATCGAAGTTAGGAGAATTTGTAAGCGGGGTCTTCTTTGAAAGATGCCTTGCTTTTTTCGTAAATCCATTTCAGTCAGCAAATCAACTGTGATTGGATTTTCGAAATTCAAAGATGCAATCGAAGTGTTTCCTACGCGTTCCAAGCTGGTAATTTTTTCCTTCGTGAGTGATTGTATCTTTCTGTAAATGTTAGCATAGTACGCTCTACCATAAGAGCGCCCGATCTTTTTTGTCAATTCGTTGATCGAGATCGGACTTCCCATCTCTGTTAATAGAGCATCCAGGATCTTGAATGTTGTTGCATCCAATCCCGATAAAATAGTGGACAAACCGCATCTGTTTGGTACCGGTTTTCCTTCCTATTAAGGTCTTTATGACTATAGTATTATAGCCTTTATACTATAGACCAGCAGAAAACCGAGGTGCGCTCATAGTTTACTGCGAAAGTGACTACAGAGCGTATGAAACATGAAAGACTTCTCAGCTATACAGATAGTGTTCGATTTTTCTCGCTTCGGTTTTCAGGCCTCTTCTTGCTGGTTTCCTTAGTATGTCTAATAGGGGCTCATCCTCAATATCTTTTAGCAGCATCACGAGAAACTCGTCAAAGTTCGAGTTTGCGAAATCTAGAGCCAGGCCGACGACCTCCGAGTCGCTAGTCTTCTGCTTGACAAGTTTAACCGCCGAAGCTAATTTGACTAGTGTTTCCTTGTCTTTCTTACTAAGCTTCACGGCCGACATTTTGCGAACACTTTCTTCCAAGAAACCTCTTCCTTCTACTTGACAGTCGGTCTATCAAGATTTGCGATTCGCCCTGCTACACAAGTTTCCTTACTACATTATTCTTATCTCTTGCTCACTTTTGCGTTATTCGGATAAGAGCTCTTTCTATTTTAGGCACAACATTTATCATCAAAAAACGTGATCTTTCTTCGGAATTGTTCCCAAGAGTCAAGAAGTAGCCGGTCGGGAGTACGTGTATCTAGTGACCGGCTCGCGCAGCGGAGATAAGGTCAGGCAAAAGACTGTAGCGTATCTTGGGCCCCTCTATGTTTTGACTTTCGGGATTCCCAAGTCTGTCAGAGAAAAGGGGCAGAGCTACGAGCTGGAGAATCAATCGAATGGAATGCAATACGTAAAAAGATTGCATCGATGCCTGTAAAATTTGACGAGTTTATAGCTTCAAAGAATCGCAATGCTACGCTTAAGACTCGCGCGCTACTGCAAACAAAGATTCCCATCAAAAAGATGATCTCCGCCGTCCCTCAAGATCCAGCAAAACTCCTCCGCCAGAGAGCTCCGGGAGAGTTAGAGGCGCTGACGCGATTTTCGAAGAGAAGCTTTAGATCTATCTTTCAACAGATTGGTCCGCATAGTTATCGGTTGAGGCGTTCGCGATGAAAAGACCAAGACAGTACAAGGACTAGGAAGTCTCAAATTGGATTGGTTCTCCTAAAAAAGAAAAGGCTGCGTTCAGACTCAGCTTCTTTCCTTCTGTCTAACGAAATTTCAATTGCTGCGCGTCTCGCCGTGTCTTCTCCATCTCCAAATGATTCTTCGAACGATTTGGCCGGCTCAAGAATGATCTTACTACTTTCATCAGGACTGTCTTCGATATCTTGTACTTCCGTCTAATAGAGAGTGGAATGACTACCTGACCCTTCGAGGACACCCGCGCCAGTTTTTGCACAAGAGGTTTTTGTCTATATTCCACTGACCCGACCATGAGAATATTACTTCGGATATTTGAACTTCATATACATTTTAAAGTTGGTTTGTTCACGAGAATCGTAACTTGGCTCTATCTGAAAGAAGACTGCGCAAACTTGAGCATCGAGTCGATGAACTGGAAGAAACACTGGATATAATGGCCGATAAGAAACTCCTGAAAAGTATTCAGAGCGGCCTCAGTGATTATAAGAAGGGCAGATACAAAAAGTACAAAGACGTTGAAACGATGTTCTCTGATCTGAAAGAAGCATAGCATTGCCTTACACGCTAGTCAGTACAGCCAACTTTGACAAAGGCCTAAGGAAACTATCAAGCATCGACAAGCTTCGCATTCGAAAAGTCTTGGAAGAACTAGTACACGACCCATGCCAATAGAGCTAGGAAATTGGTTCAATGGCTTAACACCGCGCCGAACATGTCTCTGGCCGACCCTTCTATAGATCTAGCCATCGTCGCGGGAGAGATAAAAGACAAATTTGGAATTTCCATGATGGACTCTTTCGTTCTTGCCTCCTCAAGAATATCCCGTGGAAAAGCTGTCTTTAGGTCAGAAGAGAGCGAGATGAAGAGAGGGTTGGCGGATTTAAAAAAGCAGTTTGATAAAGTCTTCCTTAAGTCCTGACGGTTGCTACAGTGCTGCGCATCGGATGGGTATTTTCTGACTACTTCGACTAACGGAACAAGATAATTAGTAGCGGAGATACACAAGAGAATTTTATTCGTCTCGTAAGAACCATAGGTCAGCGCTTCCTATCTGTACGAAGCAGTTCTATATCTTCGAGTGTCATCGTTCTCATTGGATTATCAATCTGGAGCCGTTCGAGTTTTCTGAGGATTTTGATAGTTTTCTTACGCCTCAAGTACATTTTCAACCCCTCCCTCACTGCTTCGGACACAGAGCCAAACTCACTCAACTCTTTCTTCTCTTTCTCTGAGATTCTCACACCAATGGTCGGCATGTAGGACGATATGCGGTGAGACATGGATAATAAAAATCATACTGCGAGATTCGCTTGATGTTAGACGATTAGTTTTCCCTGATGCCATCTTATTTCCGAAAGCCGTTTTAACATTCACAGCGGTTAACACGCATCAATGAAGATAAGGTGGCTCATTACAATCTTCGTTGTAATACTCCTTGCTTCCTACATTTCAACCAATTTCACGTTGCTCAGTCCCAGACTGGGCGTGTGGAGCTCGATCAACAGTTCCAGTCTGAGTTCCGGTACCATGAATGTTCCTGGACTATCGAATCCTGTCAACGTTACAATTGACGAGTCTGGTGTTGCCCACATCAGCGCAAGCAGCGTCCACGACATGTTCTACGCGCAGGGATACTATTCTGCTAGCCAGCGACTTTTCCAGATGGAGCTAGAGGCGCTCTTGGCTTCAGGCAACCTGAGCAGGTACGTCGGAAGCTCCGGAGTGAACTCTGACATTACTATGAGGCTCATTGGGCTACCCGAGAATGCCCTGGCTCTAGAAAAGGCGTATGCGGCAAACTATCCCACTTTCTACCAGTATTTGCTGGACTACTCGCAGGGAGTGAATGCGTACATCAACCAGAGCGAGTCTTCAACACACCTGGGTTTCAAATTGCTAGGCATTTCGCCGTTCCACTGGTCAGTGTTTTACACGCTTTGCTGGGAGGAGTACATGGCCTGGTCGCTCACCACCGGTGCGGCCGAGCCGCTCCAATCTGACCTATTTTACAACCAGCTCGGTTTCAGCAACGCGGCGCTGCTCTGGCCGTACTATCCCTACTTCACCGAGAACATTACTGTCGTGCCCGGCGACGGGACTGTGAACGGCTACAGTCTGAGCTCGCAGGGAGTGAACGTTTCGTACTTCTGGTCGCAGAACTGGTACAGCGAGTGGGCGACCGGAGTGAGCGGATCTTTGCTGAAGAGCCTGACTCCACTGATCAGAGATGCGCTTGCGAATATTTCTGATCCGTACGTACTTCCAGGCGTGCACTCGCTCGATTCCTTCGTGGGGAGCAACAGCTGGGTTGTGACCGCAAATTACTCGCAGAGCGGATTTCCCATACTTGCAAACGATCCGCACCTTCCACTCTTAGCTCCGTCGGTCTGGATTCCTATGCAGCTGGAGGCGCCCGGATTCAACGTGACTGGATGGGATCTTGCTGGTGTTCCTGGAATACTCATAGGGCACACGCAGTACACTTCTTGGGGGCTCACAACGCCGGAGGGGAACTCTGCAAATGAGTATCTCGAGGTCTTGAATGGTAACTCGTATCTTTATGACGGCACATGGCATCCGATGAGCGTTTACAACTATACGCTGCTCGGGAAGACGCACAGCGTATACTATACGAACAACGGGCCGCTGATTGCGAGGAACCCGAATTACGGAATTAGTCTGAACTGGGCTCGCGCCAATTCATCGTACGACCTGCTAGCCGAATTACAACTGGATCAATCTCAGAACTTCAACGACATGCTGAACGCGTTGAAGAGCTGGGGATCGCCGCCTCAGAACTTTGCAATGGTATCTTCGCATGACGCCGGTTACATCACGGCTGGAGCGTATCCGATAATCAATGAGACGCTGCCTGATGGGAAGCAGGTGCAGGTGGTGGGATCAAGGTCGCTGCTCAATGGTACGATTTCGCAGTACGAGCCAGCAGGTTACGTGCCTTTCCAGTATCTTCCGCAAGTGACTAATGCGCCGAGAGGGTACATGTTTGCTCCAAACCAGCCGACTGTGAGCCTGAACTATCCCTATCCTTTTGTTGGAGGGTTCTGGGCGTCCGGCGGGAGGGCGGAGATAATTTCTCGTTACCTAGAGTCGCATCCGAGCATGAGCTTGCAGGAGATGATGAACCTGCAGTCAAACGTGTCGGATTACTGGGCCTCGCTACTGACGCCGTATCTTGTGAACGCGTTGCAGGGAATGTCCATGAACTCGACGGAGCAGCAGGCGTTCAACTATCTGAAGACGTGGAACTATACGACGTACCAAAGCGAAGTGGGGATCACCGTTTACTGGTACCTTACCTCGGAGATGTACAACCAGAGCTTTGATCGGATATACGCGCAGAATAATCTCACCGGACTGCCCTCGCCTTTCACCTCGACTTTGATCTACCTGGCAGAGACAAACCAGAGCTCGCAGTGGTTCAACGGGAACTTTACTAGTCTGGTGCGCGACTCGTTCCAAAGCGAGGTTGGTTTGCTTTCCCAGAAGCTTGGTCTCGTGGATAACTGGACGTGGGGTGGAGTGCACAAGGTAGAGATTGCAAGCATGACTGGTCTTGCTGCGCTCTCAATTGGTCCTATCTCGATCTGGGGCGATGATCACACTGTCAGCGTTGGGGGCGTTCCATCGTTGCTTCAGGTGCCTGAGAGATACGTTTCGGTCGGTTCTTCGCTGAGAGAGGTGTCTTCTCCTGGAACTGGGCAGTTTTATGGCGTTTTTCCCGGCGGTCCGAGCGAGAACGTGCTCAGTTACTATTTCTCAAACCAGCTGAACTACTGGATCTACCACGAGTATTACAACATGAGCGAGCAGAAAACTCAGGTGACAATAAGATATGAGTAAGTATCTTCAATATCTAGGCATTCCGCTAGCAATAGTGTTAGCGTATGCGTTCAACCTGTACGTTCCTGTGGTCTGGGTTGGGGTGATTGCAGCACTTCCGCTTTTGAAACTCAGGAAATCATACTCGCTGGTATTTGGTTTCCTAGTTGGATTACTTGTGCCGATGTCCTTGTATCTTTTCTATCCGCTATTGATGGTGATGAAGCTCTCGGCTATCGTGTCGCAGATAGCTTCGATTCCTTCAGTGCTTGTTATCGTGATATTCCCGCTGTTCTATGGAATAATAATGGGACTGTCGGGTCTGTTTTGGTCAGGACTCGCAGAAAATTCATCGATTGGTGGTGGAACCAGAAATCAGCCTGAGAGTGGTGCTTCGATCAAATCCACAGTCGAACGGCTGGTTACTCTTGGCTAGTGAACGAGTTCCTCATAATATACAAGTAGCTGGAATCGCAGAATGTCAGCTTCTCTGTTCTTGCAATTTCAAGGAAGATCTCACAAAAACATATGATACTCACACCGGTGCGATGGCTGAATGAGATACTGTCAAGTCTCGATTACTGAATAGGCTTGAGATACTGAATAAGCTCTTTCATCGGTCTAAGTGTCCCGAGCAAAGTGTCATAGCGCAGTCTTGGATTCTTCTCACTATACTGCCTAATTCCTCTGACATAGTGAGCAGGCGGCCCTTCATCCATAAGATCAGACAATCTTGCCCACGCAATCAGATATACAAAATTCTTGGCGTCTTCTGGCAGAAAATATGCTTGAACATTAATTTCCTTCTCCTCCCCTCGTCTAACTATAAATCCATTCACAATCTCCGATGGTTTTGTAGCTAGATTCCTTGAATTGAGAGCTGTCTGCAAGTCTGGAGTGTTAGATACTGGACCGGATGACTTCACATTAACTTCGTACAATTTCAATCCGACATTTAGTCGAACATCCCATCCAGGATCGGGTTGTTTAAAGTCATCAGTCCTTATTCTATCATATACTAAGCAACTAGAGACGTGAGGCGAAATCCATTCAGCGAAAGAAAGAGTTGCCGCAATCCCTGTCTTTATTTGCTCCTTCTTGGTTTCCAAAGTTCTTGGCTCCAAATCCTCGCGATCGATAGTATTTTCCAGTTTCTTCAAAGTATATTCTTTCGCTTCCTTTTCTATCCGCGGATCTGTCGCTAATTTTACGACATCGCTTAGAGTGACTGTCGTATCATTCCCCTCGAATCATCATGAAAACTTCACAAATCATTCTTGACTTCTTGATCGACGCATTACCTGCAATTGCACTAAACCTTGTTCAATCTGCTTTCCTTCCCCAGTAGTTAGTCCCAGAACGTTGTAGATATAACGATCAAGTTCTTGCTGAGTTTCCTTCTCTTCTTTCTGTGCTACTTCGAGTTCTTGCACTAATTCCTTTTCAAATAAGCCCACATGCTCTTTAGAGCTCGACCTCAAAGAACGTAATTTGGATTCCAAATTCACTCTTTTTCGCAGAGCTTTGTCCAAATTAATGAATGTATTAGACACAAGCTTGCACTGCTCTTTCGAAAGAAACGATGGGTCCAAGACTGGAAATTCTTTCCATTCATAAGTTTCCATCTTTAACATACCGGTATATTGTCTCCCATACAGTTCGCAAAGCAACTTTGCTGGCGAAGAATTGAGGTAACCCGCTAAGACAGAGGCATCCCGACCTTTCTTCATAATTGCATAGTGAAAGACATTTGCCGCGAGTGCTTTAACCTTGTTTAGCCAGACCATGAATCGCTCGCGTATCATGTAGGGAAGGAGTATATCTGGAGCTTCGGAGCTAGGCAGACTATACCATGGTTTATGCGCCTTGACGCTTTCTAGGTTAGGAAGATGACGTCTTCCCCTATCAAACCCTCTTTCAACCTCAACCGTGAATTTTTCACCAAATTCTATGTATCTTAACGCATTAGTTCCTTTCAATTGTGCTTTGGAACCATGAGCCATAAAGAAGTATTCGAATAGATCGCTCTTGTTGATCACAAGTGAATCAAGATTCTTAGGCGAAGATACACATGGCGCTAGAAACTTTCCTTCTATCTTCCATTCTTTAAGATCATTTTGCTCTAGGATAAAATAATCATTGTAGCCAGTTTTTAACCCAAAAAGGATATCTGCAATTTCAGAGAATGGTCTGATCTTGGGACTGCTAACGAGCTTCTGGTAAACCGGGGGAGCTCTAAGATGAATGTTCCATTTACCTGGCCTTAGGTCCTTTTGTCGTATGACGTTAATAGAAAAATTCTCGTCTTCTTCACTCTGCTCAGCAGTTCCTATCCTTTGTAACATCACATTGAGGGGCAAGGCCCGCTTCAGTCTTACAAATTTTACGAGATTGTTATCCCTAGCTGATCGTTCTGGTTCCTTGACCAATATCGTTACGCAGGTATCTACTTCTGCATCAGCGAAAACGGCTCTATCAAATTCTACAACGTATTGAATCATTGAAGATTCGAGGAGAAACTGTTGGAATCCTTTCCCGTAGCCAACCTCGAGCCACTTGTTTGAAGATATGAACCCAAGTCTTCCTTCCTTTCTCAGAAATGCTAGACTGTGAAGAAAGAAATAGATGTAGATATCACTCTGCTTGTCGAGAACAATCTTTCTGGCAGATCCAGAATATCCAACTGATACAGCCCTATACTCCGACTCGATGAGCTTTCGAATCTTGTCCTTCTCCCTTGCACCTAAGAGCTCTTGCCTGATGTAGGGAGGATTAGCAACAATGCAGTCGAAATACGTAGGTAGCTTGATCTCGACTTTCTCGCTGTTACTGTCTATAGTCTCGAAGCCTGAAAGTACTTCTATCCCAGGTTTCAGATCGAAGAAATCCTTGACCATTACATTAATTCTGTTTGATTTACTTCTCGAATTTTGAACTGCTAGATTAATAACACTCAGATGAGCAGGAAACTGGTTAATGTCCACTCCATATATTTTATCAAGCAGCTGTTGATTGATGTTATCGCCTAATGGACCGGTAAGATTTTCTGGAGCACCATTTAACTCTCTTAATTTGTGATAAGCTTTGACAAGGAACCCCCCTGACCCACACCCCGGGTCTAGTACTACCGCATTTTTGTTCTCTATAGTCAGATTTACAATGAAATCAACGACAGACGGCGGAGTGTAAAATTGTCCGAGATCCCTTCTTTCTTGGACTGGAATAAGTTTCTCATAAACTCTACCTACAAAATCACTTCTAAATTTCGCAAAGTCAAAATCGTTGAGCGTGTCGATAAGTGTCCTTAGCCGTACTTCAACTCTAGCAGTGAGTGGTATCTCGCTTATCACGTCGCTTTGATAGACGGCTTTGTAATCGATCTTTGACACTTCTCCATAGAAACTTTGTAGAGTCTTCTGGATCTCTTCATCCTCCTCTATTTTCAATTCCTTCAGATATGGATAGGAAGTTCGAATTACCTTGTAGAACACCAATTTGTTGATTTGAATGTATGCTGTTTCCCTTGCTATTTTCTTGTGTGACTCGTCAGCAAATACTAAACCTTGATCTTCAAGCCATTCCTTATATTTTCTTGCAAATTTCTTGTCTTTCTCTTGACTAGATGAAAGCCTAATCTTAAGAGACTTGAACAACTCAGGCCAGATGTCAGTGAACGCTTCTCTCAAAGTATCCACCAAAGAATCATCTGGTGCCTTTAGGCTAACGCTTTGAAGTCCGACGGCATATCTCAAAAGAGAGGTTGCCCAAGCAGGAGTGTACTCGTATGATGCAATCTCGCTTTCATATGGAGTAGATCCTGACCTAAGTTGGAATAATACTAGGCGAGTTGCATTGCAAGTTGCATAGTACGGAAATCCTCCATTAGCTGCATAACTAACCGCCTGCTTGATTACTTCTGGATCTCGTGGTTCGATATCCCGTTCCAATTTTCCAGATTTCTTCTTGAACTTTGCTTCCACAACGAGAATTTCTTTGCCACCTTTTGAAACAGTAACATCCGCCCACCCGATGTCGTCTATTCTGACGTTCTTGTGAAAGTCGAGAATACCATCAAGTCCGAGTTCCTTTGCTCCTTCTTTGAGCTCAGGGAGCAATTGGTTGGCGACAAAATCGTCTTCGGACACGAATCGAACGGACAAGTCAGACCGCCAATTGACGCTACAATCGATAATTATTAGTGTCTTTCTTTAAGTCGAGGAATCGACGTTGCAATACCTGTCTATTTCCGGATCGCAATGAAAATCAGATACCTTCATGTTGTTAGGATATGGTAGGAGATTTGTTGAGTAGGCATGGCACATAAGGTTTTGAACATTCATTTTTCACTAGCGACTCTGATTAATTGTGAGTAACTCTAGAAACTATCTTCTTAGATGGAGGATGAAGCGGGGTAAAGTCCACTTCTATCATCTGAACCAACTCTTTGGTATTTTATTCCTTCGGAGAAAATTGAACTTGTGCTCTGAAGATTAGGATTTGATTCATAACATTGGCTGAGTTCGTGTCTACATTTTTCTTTATGGCATGTAGCTTGTCTTTCTGCTTTGAACTCTTTCATACACTTCCCGCAGTATTTCATCAAGTCTTTCGAAACCTGGAACTTATACCAGGTATGATCAGACTCATTTGTTAGGCAGAAGCTAGAGAGTTTGTAGAGTCCATCAGCCCAAATACTCATCTATAGTGTACGGCTGAGAAGAGAAAACAAGCTGGCCAGTCTAATCTGCAGTTTCAACAATACTTTTTTCTTGGGTCATGATATCTGCTGATACGCCGAGACGCTGTTCTGATAATAGGTAAAGTCCCAGGACGGCGGAGCGTCTAGCACAAACGGCAGCATATAGTTAGAATTCAGAGACTGCGTCTGGCCAGAAATAGTAGTAATCTGCATGTTGTATAATGCTGCATTGATCTGGTAATCCTGTATCGGATAGCTAGCGCAGCAGGGCTGGAACTCTAGCTGCGTGTACGCTCCATAGAAAGCAGTCCCGTTGTATGGAATGGAGGCGCTGAAGGTCTGGGAAGTAGTTGTATCAACGATGGTGAAGATAATGCTCTTCGCGCTCTGGTTATCAACTATGGAAAGCGTGAGATGAGTACCCTGCGGGGAAGGTATTCCCGGCTGGACCGCCGGATTGTTTGAGGGAAGGAAATAGTGTGCAAAGCAGTTTACACCCGGAACGTACCAAGGCGAAATGTAACCGTTGGGGTTTAGGTCAACTCCTAGCTGGAAGAAACCCTTGCAGGATGAGCGAGTCGTACCGTAGTAGTTCATGGCATTGATCTGGAAACTGAGTATTCCTTCCTGCGGGGTGTTCCAGCTGTTCAGCACCATATGCGCGCTCAGATTGTTGAACTCAGGAAGCAGACTCACCAAAAGCCCGGAACCCTGACCGTATCCTTCCATATTGTTGTAGCCAGGGATGTTTATCCCAATCTCATAACTAGTGACAACTATGTTGGTATAGTAGACAGTACCGGATGTTGTCTCTATGATCGCGCTGGCGTAACTTCCAGCATTTGGAACAGAGAGTGTCGAGGCAATCTGGTCGGTCCTGTCAACAAACAGCTGCATCACCCAGCCCGCGGTCGGATTTGAAGTTGTGCTTGCGTCGTACACATTGGCAGTAATGTACGCCCAACCCGATGGATATGCCGTGCCGGAAGGAATTGGTTCAATTGTTTGCAGGCTACTCAAACTGGGACCAGCAACGACCTGTCCGTTTGACACTCCAACAATGGCGACGGGGCTGCCGGTGGAATCAGCCAGACCAGAGTACCCCGATCCCTTCTTTGCATCGATTGCAAACTGAAATGAGACAAACGAGTCTCCCAATACGAAATTGCTATTGGCTGTATCGACCTGCGTACCCTGATTCGCGGAGGAAGCGAGAGACGGCTCTCCCGAATAGTCTGGTTTTGTAACCACGGACGGGGCAGCGCCGGATACGCTCTGCCAGCCTTCAAGAGTCCCCGTCTCAAAGTTTGAAACAAACGCGAATGCGCCTTGTGTTGAAGCTGCAGGCGCGTTTCTTGGCATTGTTCGGTGTATTGATGACAATGAGGCTGAACTAGCAACTACTGGTGAAAGAATTGCTGGCAGACCAATGACGAAAAGAAAAACAACGAGAAGAGAAATTACTTTGTAAACGAGCACTTTCTTTGAAGGCAACACTATTCGGAATTGGGAAGAGGATCAGGACATATTTACGATTTTTTGAAAATAGTAAACTATCGCTGAATACGAAATAGTAGTCTAAGATCGAAACCAATGATGCAACCGAGATCAACTAATTGCCAGAGACATTTCCATTATATTCTCAAGTTTTGGAGAATATTTCGAGATCACAGATTTCCGATCGGGGTCAATGCAATATTGTCAGATTTTGTCGAGCCAAATATAGCACTTCAAGAGGTATTGAAATTAGGTGCTAAGAAGTTAGAACAATTTCAGTTAGTCTAATAGTTGGGCAGCACTTTGTCAACAAACAAAGCGATGACTTCTGGATCTGGCAAATCTTCGAAAACAAATCCAAGTTCCATCGATTGCGCTCCAGCATCCCTGAATTCAGAAATGCGCTGAACACAGGTTTCAGCGTCGCCAACGATCCATTTCTTTAGCATGGACGATTTGTCTCTTTTCAAAACTGCTTGCTTCAGCTCTCCTTCAATCAAGGTGTCAAAAATGCCATGTGCTCTTTCGTTTGTCTTTGAAATGACCACGCGAGTAAACAACGACCTCTCAACTTCTCTTAGATC
>JAKAPU010000240.1 GCA_021806865.1 archaeon | reverse complement strand
CTTTATGGCTGTATCAATCGGACTTCTTGTTGGAGGCATAACAGCAGCATTCGTCGCCGTGATGCTTCTCTCCGGAATGAAAGGTAGAGGTAGGCTCATCCAGTGTCCTGAATGCGGTGCAAGGTTCAAGCGTCCGGCTTTTGCTCAGAAAAACAGCGGCCTCGGATTCACCTTCGCAGACATCGGCAGCTTCGCCTGTCCGAAATGCGGTCACAGAAGCAGTACTTCGAGCTTTTCGTACGTGGATAAGAGATTCGATATTGAAAGCAATGAAAGCAGAGATGAAGAAAAGAAAGAGTAGAAATCGAGTCTAATCCTGCTCTAACTCTTTGTTTCAAATCGATGTCCGCAAAGTTACGCTTTTCCATGTCACCTCCTAGTAAGCATCACTCCACGCCTCATGACTACGACTGATGCCTTTGAATCATACATGAGCGCGGGGCAACCCGATTTTCTCATGATTTTGCCAGAACAGGCAGATCGCACAACCCGACCTTAAACCATTTTAGAGGATAATTTTGGAAATTTGATCAAGAGCATAGTCAATTGAGCACAATAGTCAACCCCGTGAGAGTTGGTCCGTTCCCGTTCCCAAAAACAAATCCGGATGATCGAAAAGACAATTTCTGTGAAGTTCAACTCTCCTACACAAAGGCTCAGGCGATAGCTGAGGCTCAGAGATGCCTCTTATGCGGAACGCCCGTGTGCATGGACATTTGCCCTGTGCAGACAGATGTCAGGGGAATGTGCGAAGCGGTTGCAAGAGGAGATTTCAAAACTGCGTACGAAAGAATTAGGGAAACAAATCCGCTCCTGGGCACTACTGCAAGGTGCTGCCCGCAGATGCAGACGCTCTGCGAGAGCGCATGCAACCTCCAATGGGCTGGGAATCCCGTTGCGATCGGCATGATCCAGCGAGCTGTTTCTGATTGGGAAAGAAACGAGTCAAACCAGCCAGCCCTATCAAGGTATGTCGAGACAGGCAAGCGAGTAGCCGTGATCGGAGGAGGGCCAGCAGGTCTTGGAGCGACTGAGCTTTTGAGGCGCTACGGACACTCTGTCACAATTTTTGAAGAGCTTTCATACCTCGGGGGTACGGCGCGGTACGGGATTCCCGATTACCACCTTCCCAAAGACGTTTTGCAGTACGAAATCGAAAGGATCATCGATGATGGAGTAGAGGTAAAGACTGGAATAAGAGTTGGGAAGCATATCACGCTCTCCGAACTACTCGAGGATTACGAATCTGTTCTGATTGCGACCGGATGCAAAGACGTGGTGGGAATGGACACCACTGGATCTGACCTCAGAGGAGTCTACGAGGGTTACGAATTCCTCGAGGCTGTGTTTGCAAACGGTGTGGATTCGTATCTCAAGAGTCCGACGTATCATCTCGGGAAGGAGATACTAGTTATCGGTGGCGGAAACAGCGCGATTGACGCCGCGAGGACTGCGCTACGGTTGAGCAAGGGCAATGTTACGATTGTGTACAGGCGGACAGGGCGCGAGATGCCGGCCGACCCGGTGGTGATCGAAGAGGCACGCGAGGAAGGCGTTCGCTTCAAGTTTCTCGCAGCACCCATATCATTCAATGGATCTGATGGAGTACTGAAAAGTGCGAAAATGGTCACGATGGAGCTTGGCCCGCCCGATTTATCCGGAAGAAGGAGCCCACAGCCTGTCGTGGGAAAGGATTTTGAAATGAGGTGTGACAGCGTAATACTTGCAGTTGGCAGAGGGCCCAATTCATTCCTTCAGGTTGCCTCAGGAATAAAAACAGGCAAGAGCAACGCAATAAGCGTAGACGAGCAGTTCAAAACTTCCATCCTTCGCGTGTTTGCTGCTGGGGATGTTACAACTGGCGAGACTCTTGTGGTGAAGGCGCTGAAATCTGGAAGAGAGGCTGCACAGAAAGTTCACGAATACTTGATGAACTTTGAAGACAGACACGAGTCTTTGTACTCAAAATATTTCACGCAACGGAGATACAACAGACTGTTCACCGATGAAAAGGATGGATTGCCTCCAAACTAAGTCCACCAAAGGAATTTTGCTCAATCTAATCTATGACGTGCCATTAGAAACTAGATTACATTCTGGCCTTCTAAGGGCGGAGCCAACGACTATCGAATTGAATTTTCGGTTCCTGAATGATGATAGATTCCCAATTTCTTAACGTTGCACAAGACTTGGACGGGGGGAAGGAAACCGATTTCCACCGGCATATCGGTTCTGGATATGTTACTTCGACGGGTCAAGTCGCAGAATGAAAAACAGGGCGCAAAACTGGAGTCGTAATCCATATGGGATATAGAGCTAGAATTAGAAAACACAAACGAATACGAAATGCAGCGTTCACTCTTGTCGGGCAAAGTTACGCCTAGCTCTCTCGAAACTATGCAGCTACTAAAACCGTTGCTTGCAGACCAGATCAGCTCCATACTGATCAAGGGTGAGCCTGGCACAGGTAAAACTACGCTTGCATTTGAGCTGCTTTCAATGTATGGAAAGGGGATTTACGTTTCTACTAGAGTTTCTGAGGAACGATCAGCACAGCACAACCCCATACTAGCTTCATTATACAAGAGTGGCAAGATCTTTGAAGTCAATGAACCCAAGGAACACCTCAAAGGTCAAGAGAAGTATTCCTTTGATGACCAGAGATTTTCAGATCCTCAAAATCTGCTATCTGCTCTAATTGCCGGAGTTGATCGCATCAGCGAACCGATGTTGATACTTGACAGCTGGGATGCGATAGCAAACAGAACTGAAAGGATTGAGCGTCTCAAAACTGAGCAAACACTTGAATTCCTAAGTTCTAGTCGAAAAGCAAAGCTGGTCTTCCTCAGCGAAGAACCCACAATGACAACTACCGACTATCTCGTGGACGCAGTAGTTACCCTGAAGAACAGTATCTATGAAGGTAGGCGAATACGCAGCATGGAATGGAACAAGCTTCGTGGATCTCCAATCCAGCACTGGACGTCTTTGTATACGCTAGATGAGGGAAGATTCACTATCTTTCCACGAGAGAGCACATCTTGGACGGCTCAATCAATGCCGAAGCCCTTTCGGTCGATGCCCCACAAGGAAGACTACTATTCGACCGGCAGCGAGGACTTGGATGCCTTCCTCGGGGGAGGCTTGCGAAAGGGTTCTCAGATTCTATTTGAGTTTGGAAAGAACGTTAGTTCGAGTTCGTTCAACTATACTTCGACCATGATCCGTTGCAACTTTCTTGCAAACAATGGATGCACTCTGACTATTCCTTCTCCAGGTGTGACTGCAAATAGGATTAAGGAATCAGTGTCAAGGTATCTTCCCGAGCCCACTGTTGAGTCAAGTCTGCGTTTAGGCTATTTCGACGTGTATGATTCTGATGCATGTTTCTTCGCGCTAGATCGTACCTCTTCTTCAAAGTCACTACATCTAGTAATGGAAGTGGCTGAGAAAATCAAGGGAAGAGAGAACAGGCCTTGCCTGTTCTCTTATGGCGCCGAAACACTTTCCAACGAGTATTGCGAAGAAGACGCTTTCCGATTCGCAGAGTCGCTTGGACAGAGAAGTAGACACTTTGGGGATGTCGTCTTTGTCGTTTCCAGATTCGAGTCACCGCTGTTACGTGATCTGTCTAGTATTGTGGACGTTCACGTCAAACTGGACGAAATCGACGGTACACTAGTAATTCATTGCATGAAGCCCTGGTCGCAGCTTTTCCACGT
>JAKAPU010000239.1 GCA_021806865.1 archaeon | reverse complement strand
TTCGATGTATTCCTTGCTCATGCAATGTTAGGGCGTACTAGAGGCAATTAGGCCTTTCGGCCAGAGTCCATGGCGTTAAATAATTCTCACACACCCTCAGAAGTAAGTACTAGGACTGTCTCGTCTGGATTAATTCCTGCTCTGCTCCATAGTGTCGGATCCTCATGGGATGCCACCAGTAAGTGTGCAGGTACAAGGACTATCTTCACGGTCCTTTTCCTAGCTTTATCACACCACAAAGGAAATGCCGTTAGGGCACATAAAAGAATTGTCGAACAATACTACCACAGCAACAACCAATTGCCATTCGTATATGTGGCAGACAGATTTTCACCAAAGATTTTCTCACCTGGCCTATCTACCTGTGTTCGCGTAATAGTAATTGTGAGCAGGTACACCACTATGACCCAAATAATGCTTATCATGTCAGAACGATGAACGAGCGTCGTAACTGGCAGTCCAAGGGCGACGTGTTTCGTTTCCACGGTACTCATCATCACTCCAGTCATCGTGGTAATTAGAGCAATGGTTCGATATTGTCCTACTTCTTTGTCTCTGTAAAGGATGCAGAACTATTCAATTTGTCTTTCAGCTCGTCTTGGATTTAAAGCGCGGAAAAATAAATTGGTGCGTAATGCGAACAAAGGCGAAATCCATCGCATTGATTAGAAAGACTCGCACGGTTTCCCGCTATCTCTTGTGTGTACCGATTTCTTTTTTGGGAGGCGCTGTCCTAATAGTGGAAGCAAACATCCATTATTCAAGAAGGTCTTTCTATCAAGCCTTACACCCAATCGGAGCTGCTCGGGCTTCCACACCGCAATCTCTTCTATGACTCTCCTTTCAATTACTGACTTCTGTCTACCATCCTCCAGCAAAGACTTCATCTTTGAGATTATCTTTTTATGAACGTCCTCGGGTACGTCATCGGCGCTTCCGGCCCGTGAACGAAAGGAGCTGCGTGTCATTCTTTCCTCGAATCTAGTTAGAATATCATGTGGAGTCACAGTGACTAGCTCATCACTTATCTCCTGAAGCCTTGACGGAGGTATCTTCTGCTTGATCTCCTCTTCGTTGTACCACATTCTCCTAGACCACTGTGCTTTTAGGGGATAACCAGCTTCTTCTCTCAGATGAGAATAGAGTTGCCAGAGGCCAAAAAGGGAGGAAGACCAACGGTCATCCAAAGTGCGATTGTCTGTGCGGTTAGTCCACCTGTTGCTGAGAAGTGAAATCACCCTCTCCTTCGTAACCCTGCCGATTTCTCCGACAAGATTGACCCAGTCGGTGATGAGGTGGAGCACATGGATTAATATTGAAGCATCGAATGCTCCATCCCTGAACGGCATCTTATGCGCATCTGCAAGAACGAGATTTGATAGCCCCTTCTGCCTTGCTCTTGACATCATTCCTCGCGAAAGATCCACTCCCACAACCTCAAAGCCAAGCTCTGAGAGAGGCTTTGCGAACCTGCCGGTGCCTACTCCGACATCAAGAATTGTATGGCCGCCATGAAGCTCCCGTGAGAGGGCGTTTATTTCCGCCTGTGTTGCAGGCCTTCTTGTGGAATCATACTCATCGGCTATCGAGTCAAACTCAGCCATTATCATCTTCATTCCTCACCATCGTTGACCTTGAATTGACGCCTTTTGGGGGAGTGCCTACTGCTGCAGTTTTTCCTCTTCCTGACTCTTCTTCGGCTCATCGTAAATGTACTTCCTTCCTCGGAGGAGCGATGAGACTGCAGCCGCGAAAGCTAGGGCGGCATTGACATAGAATGCGATTCTAAGTGAAGACATGAATGCTGGCGCAAGTGCTTGCGGGAACCAGGTTTTCCCAGTCAGCGTGTTGATCGTTTGGCTGCTTAAAGGATCAGTCAAATTCTTGGGCAGTTGACCGAGTATTGCCTGCATCGGGTTGTACCCGAGAAAGGCAGCAAACACTGCGGAAGTGGGAGGAATTTGGCTGAAGACAGATGCATTGAGCTGCGGAGCACCTGCGTTTGCTGCCGCAGCTGCTAGCGAAGAAGGAAGGTTGCTTGCAAGTATCAAAAGTACGATACTGAAGAGGACTCCTAGCCCGACAGTTGTTCCGGTGTTCTGAAGTGTGCTCCTCATTCCAGATGCAGCACCTCTTTGCTCAGATGGAACAGAGTTCATGATCGAGGCAGTGTTGGGGGAAGAGAACATGCCCATCGACATTCCCATCACGAAAATTACGAGGGCAAAGGTAACATAATCAAAGTTGTATGAAAAAGTCGAAAGTATGAGAAATGCAGCCGAAGTTATCAGCATCCCAAGCGTAGAGAATCCTCTTGCTCCATACTTGTCAGAAAGGTAGCCGCTCAAGGGACCCATGACAACGAAACCAAGTGAAAATGGGATCATGTAAACTCCAGCCCAGAATGGTGTGATATTATAGCTAAATCCGTGTAGAGGCAGCCAAATGGCTTGGAGCAAGATCACGAGCATCAGAGTCACGCCGCCTCTTGCAAGTGCGGCTAGAAAAACTGCAAAATTTCCCGCCGCGAATATTCTTCTTTTGAACAACCCCAGCCTAAACATCGGATCTTTTACGTGCATTTCGATGAATGGAAAGATGCCTAGCAGCACCACCGATGTTATCAATCCGGAGATGACGAAGGGGCTGCTCCATCCCATTGTGGACGTGCCATAAGGAATGATTCCATACGTAATAGAAATCAAGAGCAACGTCAAGCCTGAGGCGAAGGTAATGTTGCCCCAAGGATCCAGTTTTTGATTCTTCTTGATCGTCGCTATCTCCTTCAGTTTCAGATAAGACCAAGCAGTCCCGAAGACTCCAAATGGAACGCTTACAAGAAACACGTACCTCCAGTCGTATACTGCGAGTACTCCTCCCAAGACAAGACCCAATACCGAGCCGGCCAGAAGCGCCACCTGATTTATCCCGAGCGCCTTCCCTCTTTCATTAGCTGGAAATGCATCGGTGAGTATTGCAGCGCTGTTGGCAAAGAGGAAAGCCCCGCCAGCAGCCTGAACGAGCCTGAATATTATGAGCTCAAGAGCTCCCGCTTCCCCTCTACTGGGCGTCAGGTAAAGAAGGATCGAGCCTACTGTGTAAATTGCGAATCCGAGGTTGTATAATCTAACTCTTCCGAACATGTCAGAGAGCCGACCAAAGGTGACAAGAAGAGTAGCTGTAACTATGCTGTATCCAAAAAGGATCCATAAGAGATATTGAAACGACGTGAGGGGATTTATTTCGATGCCGCGAAATATGGCAGGGAGTGCGATGATTACTATGTTGATGTCGATAGCTGCCATCAGGACTCCGAGTGTCGTGTTAGATAATGCGACCCATTTGTACTCGACCATGTTGAAATCAAAAACACCTTCGGAAGTTTACGTTTCGGTCGGTATGAATCAAGCACCAACAAATGATCAGGTGCATTCAGTCCAGTGACTTTTCGAAGAATCGGAGGATTCTTTCCCAAGCATCTTTGGCTGAAGCTTCGCTGTATGTTGTTTTGTTTGTGTCATTGAAGAAAGCGTGACGAGCTCCGGGATAGATCTTCATCGCAAAGTCTTTCTTGTAGCGCACCGCGGCAGAAACAAGCTTGTCCAATTCAGAATTGATGCGCATATCTTCTCCGCCATATAATCCAAGTACAGGACACTGGATCTTTTCCACCAGCTCGATTGGAGATGGATTTTCGCCATAGAAGATCACGCATGCTGCTGTCCGTGTATGGCAAGCTGTGTTCACCGATATTCCCCCAAGATCGGAA
>JAKAPU010000238.1 GCA_021806865.1 archaeon | reverse complement strand
ACCACCAACAGTATTGCGGATTCTAGTGGATAATTTAAGACTGTGGATATCGATGCCTGTTTGTACTTGCAAGCCGTCAAGACGACCACTTTGAGAGAAGGCACGACGGATCTCATCGTTCCGGACTTGAAAGAGCCCAAAATGATTCCTGGCTTTTTCAACCCGCAGGGGAAGTACGTGAGGGATGTCTCGGTTGTATGCTATGACTCATACGGCATAGCGAGAGGTAAGTCCGACCTCTCTTTCGCTGATTCTATGGCGGGCGTCGGGGCTAGAGGGGTGAGGGTAGCACATGAGCTCCTTCATTATTCGCAGGTGTACCTAAACGACGTCAATTCCTTTTCGCTTGATCTCGGGAGACTTTCGGCCAAATTGAATTCCGTGGAGTCCAAATGTCATTTTTCAAAATCGGAAACGTGTTCCTTTCTCACCTCTAGAGAGGTCACGGATGGCGAAAGGTTCGATGTTGTAGACCTCGATCCGTTCGGAACTCCGAGCCCGTTTGTCGACTGTCTCATTCGCTCTGTGAAAGAAGACGGCCTGTTGTCTGTCAGTGCGACCGACAGCGCGGTGCTCTGCGGCATCTATCCGAGAGTCACACTCAGAAAATATCAAGGGCTGCCTCTCCGCACAGAATATTGCCACGAAATCGGAATGCGATTGATGTTTGGATTGCTCGCGACTACCGCCATGCGATTCGAAGCCGGAATCGAACCTAAATTCTGTCACCACGACAAGCATTATTTCAGGATTTATTGTGCAGTCAAAATAGGCAATCGCTGGTCGATCGAGAATGAAAAGAAGATCGGTTTTGTTATTCACTGTTTCAGTTGCGGTTATCGAAAGACAATTGCTCATTCCGAATTCATGCATTCAAAAGAAGGTGAATTCGGCGCAGGAAATCTGATCTGCCCCGAATGCAAATCATCTAGAATGCGACTAGGAGGTCCTCTCTGGATTGGAAACATACAATCCCAGGAATTCGTGAAGAAGTGCGCGGAAATCTCTGGCCTCGCGGTATTTGAGCCAGAGTTGGATCTGCCTCTGTACTATGACGTTTCGGTGCTATCGGATGAGTGGGGCGTCAGAACTCCGAGGATAAACGACGTTGTAAACTCGCTCAGGTCAAGCGGTCGTTCTGCCAGCCGGACTCGTCTAAATCCGAACGCTGTTCGGACTGACGCTCCGTTGGATGAGATTCAATCTCTCTTGGTGCGGCTTTCCCGGTGAATCCAATTCCGACCAGATACAGCTCGCTGCTTTCCTTTCTGCTTGCCTCAGGCTTTGAAATTTCGACCCGCCTGAATGACTTTTTGAGGCGTTTCACAAGTTTCGAAAGTTCATCCCCCTGGAACGCTTTCAATACGGCGCTTCCTTCTATGACGAGGGTTTCTGGATACAAATCAACGACCTTATGGCAGAGTTCCATCTGCTTGAAATGATCCATTTCCCAGATGCCGGAGAGCTTGGGTGAGAGGTCAGCAAGAACGCAGTCTGCCTTGCCCTTTCCCAGGGCGTCAGTTAGGCGTTGTGGAAACCCCTCTGAAGAAACGTCGTCGAGCAGTATCCTCACGTTCTTTCCAACAGGCTTCACAGGAACGATATCTATTCCAACCACGAGTCCTTTGCTGCCGACGAGCTCTGATGAAACTTCGAGCCACCCTCCGGGGGCGCATCCAATGTCTACCACTTTGGCGGCTGGTCTAATCAATCGATACTTCTCATTGATCTGAATCAGCTTGTAGGATGCCCTACTGCGATAGCCCTCTTCCTTTGCGCGTCTTCTGTAATATTCCTTCTTTGCTTCATCCAGTCTCATCGCTAATCATCGTTCAAGTCTTAAAGCGAAAATATCGAAAACAAAAACCGAGAAATTCAAGCCCAGAGCGAGTCTGGGACAGTAATCAACGCACCGTCGCTGTGGCAACGTGCTTCGCAGGTGACTGAGCCGCAACGGCTACAGGACTTACAATCTGTCTGTATTCCTTGACCACCCATTCGTTAATCCAAGGACAAGACAGAGGGCTCACAACACCAGTTAAAGCGCACTTTGACTCGTACGGGCAGGTAATGCATGGCGCCTGCTCGATGGAGCGAATCTTCACCGGCAACTTTAGAGGCGTGAGTTTGTACGTCCATCGACCTTCATCCAAAACCTTCTCTCTTCGTATCATACCTCGCCTCTCAAGGCGAATTGCGAGCCTCGAGCCATCCCTGCTTGTGAGAGTAAGTTCTTTCCAAAGCTCGCTTTGGAGCACACCTTCACTGCCGTGCTCCACCACCGTCTTGTACACTTTGGAAGTCAAATCGAGCAAAGCCTCTTCTTCTTTCGAAACATATGCGGGCAACAAGTTCACCGAGGATAGGGATAGACCAACATATTCTAAATAGTAGGATTAAAACCTTTCAAACGTCAAGGCAAAGATCTGAGCTTCTGCCTTATTGTGAACTTGTTCAGTATCTCCCTGCATCTGTTTCTCACTGTGACTTCGGTAACTTCGGCGAATTCAGCAATTTCTCTCTGTGGAATGTGCTCTCCACACATCACCGTCGCGATGTAAACGTATGCTGCGGCCAATCCGGATGGAGTCTTACCGCTTGAAATCTCGCTTTCATTCGCTTTGTCCGCAAGCTCCAGCGCAAGTCGCTCAACCTTCGCATTAATTTTTTCCTTATTCACGAGCTTTGAGATGTATTTTTGTACGCTTGGAGGTGGTACGTAATTGTTTTCTACTTCATTGATCAGAAGCCTGTAGTATTTTGCAGCTGCTCTGCTGTTGATGCCTGCTGCCTTTGCTATCTCTTTCATCGAGCGGTTGACATTGCTCCTTCTACATGCCAAAAAGAGAGACGCTGTGGCCATTCCTGCTATGGATTTGGATTTTGAGACGCTCATCTTGGCCGATTTCCTGAAGATATGAGATGCGTCTTCAACAATCGGACCCGGAAGTCTCAAAATATCGGCTGCTTCTGAGATTTTCGCGAGTGCTATCGAGAGACTTCTTTCTCCAGCGTTCGAAGTTCTGATTCTTCTTTGCCATTTTTGCATTCTCGCGGCAGTCGCTCTGCTCATTGAATCTAGGTATTTGCCATGCGAGTCTCGATTTTCTGATGAAATGTCTGTGGACAGCCCAAAATCATGGAGCGAGTAAGTGTTCGGAAGACCTACATGCATCCTCTTCTCTCTCTCCTCGAAGTCCATAGTCTTCCATCCGGGAGTGTTGTCCACATTCTGATCTAGAGCAACGTAACCGCATCGCGGACAGAGTATCTCTCCCTTTTCGATGTCACCAATCAGACTGCCTCTGCAGTTTGGGCATTCCCCGCGGCCCAGCGAATTTGCTTCTCGCTTAGCAGGATACAAGGATTCTAGTTCTACCTCTTCCACTGCTTCGCTCTCGGTTTGTAGTCTCTATCTTTCGACTGTCTCATGTGAATAGGCACGTTTTTCCTTTCGAATCGCAATGATTCGTCAATAAACAACTTCGAACCTATCACTCTTTCAATTCTATCTGTCAGGGGCTGGGCCGAGAGATAGGGGGCCGAAGATGGGCCAATTGTTTCGATCACCTTGCAGGTGCGTCTTCCCTTGTCGTCAACCAGAATTGAACCATCCCTCACTGCGGAAGACGCTCTAAGTATCAATCGCCCGCTCCTGGCTAAGTGCATCACTGTCCCGGCTTCCTGCAAATCGCGAAATTTCCCGATTGGAACCATTTAAGGATTGTTTGATCGACTTTGAAACGATCAATGCAAAGGAATCTTCTTCGCGATAGACATAATCTCTGCGGACACGGAATTTGACTCTGCAAAGTCAGAAGATCGGA
>JAKAPU010000037.1 GCA_021806865.1 archaeon | reverse complement strand
GCTCACCTCAAGGATAGCTAGGCGTTCAGACTATGAGAAGGTAGCTCGCCTGTGCAGGCGTGCAGTTGGACCCAGAGATTACGTGCTTTCTGAGCTCGACCACGTAATAGATGACGGGCGACTGTTTCTCGCATTCGAAGGAAAGGAGCTGGTAGGAATAAGCCACCTAACAGAGCTGCTCGACAACATCGGCTGGCTTGGAATGGCACGCACCGATCCCGACTGGCGTGGCAAAGGAGTAGCTCAATTTCTTCAGCGAAACATTGCCACCTACGAGAGAAAACGCGGTATCAAGAGACTGCGCATGTTCATACTTGAAACCAATACTTCTTCGATACGTGCTGTCCAAAAAGGTGGGTTCAAACCGGTTTGTGATGTTTCGTATGTATCTCGGAGAGTAAAAAGAGCCTCCAAGACCCAGCCGATAACTTCCAACAGGCCTTCAATCCAATCACTGCCTAAATCTCAATACGTTAGCGTGTTGAACGGATACTTTGGTTACGGATGGCAGATACTCAGAGCAAGTCGGGACGTGTTCAAGAAGATAGTTGACAAAGATAGTATCTATATGGGCCACGGCACAACTATTCTCTTTACCAACGTGAAGGAGTCGCAAGACGATCTTCAGGCATTTACCCTGCTCGACGGACCTGTCGGAAAGGGCCTGAAGCAGGCGATAGAAATAGGAAGTCAGCTCGGTTGTAAGTACGTCGGCACTTTTCTTCCCTACGATCTGAGAGCAATCAAAACTGCAAAGAAGCTGGGGTTTTTGCAGAGCTCGTGGGGATGGCACATGGTTGTATTTGAAAAGAAGATCTAGTCTGTCAAAGTGCGGATTTTTCTTGTTGTGCTCGTTTGGATTCTTAGACGACCGTTCTGAAGCTTAGAACTATAAGGACTCAGGATATCAAAGCAAGCAGCGCTATTGGGTAGTATGCGCAATGAACGTGTCGGGGCTGACTCGGAGTGAATCGATTTAGCGCCATAAGCAAAACTGCTTCAATAATTGTAGTAATCGTGATCATTGCGCTCGCCGCGACGGGCCTTGTTTTGATCAAGCAGCCGCCAAGCTTGACGTCAAGCTCGCAGAAGACATCGAGCTCCATCGGCGTCGCGTCCACAAATTCGACGCTTACCCAATCCTGCCCCAGCCTTTCAAGCCCAAGCTTTGGATTCGGCAGCGTGTTTGCCGGAACAAGCTCGCCTGCTATCATCTGCATGCAACTGTACTACTACGGTGAGCCGCTCGTACTCAATCTCTCGACCGCACTTTCGATTTCGGCGCTGTACTACGTGTACAATGCGAGCGTTGGCACACCAGTTTCGTTCGACGGTTCCTCGAACTTTACTATCGTGACAAGCCAGTCTTCGGTGAGAATTGGTGGATCATCCAACGAGAACGAAGGAGTCGTGATAGCATACGAGATAAAGTCAATCCACGGGGCAAGCGGCACGTACGAACTCGGTTTCATCTCCTCAAGCGGCACTGACCACTGGCTAATGGGCAGCGAGCCAGAAGAGTGTGGATACTATGGGCAGATGGTGGCAGGTAACGGGCAACCTAACTACGTGAGCCCAACGCACTGCATAACGTACACCGTGACAACGATGAATACTCCAAGTTCGAGCGAGACGACCAACAGCTCAGGGTATCATACGGTTTCTGGGGTATCGTACCCGCTACTCAACGATAATCTCTACTTTCGTGTCGTTGGCGTCGCAAACTCGACGCAGTAACCTCATTCTCAGTAGCTTTGGACTCTTGTGTGGCACGCACACGGGCAGAGAATGTGGTAGACTTGACCGTCGATTACCATCGAGGGTTGGGTACCATGCTCATGCTTACAACTTCTGCATAACTGGATTGTTAGAGCCATGGATTGAGATGTGATGTTTTTCGTTCTAAACGCCCGACTCGATCAAAGTTGACCCAGAGCTCACTTTCCTGCTAACTACGATTCACACGATGTTTTTATTCCCTGAGGAAAGCCTGGAAGCAAAATTGGAAGAAGTAAGCAAACTATCCATCGGCGACCCAAAGATCTTTCGCAAGGCGGTTACGCACCTGCGAAGAAAAGATCCGAGACTTGGATGGGTGATTGAGAATCACGGGATGATAGAATTCACTCCTTCGGGCGGGATGTTTGATTCTCTGGTCGAGTCAATAATCGGGCAACAGCTCGCTGGTGCAGCCGCGAACGCAATAATTTCGAGAGTAAAGTCGCTGTATGGTGCCAAGGGCCTTGATCCTGTGAGCATGCACAGGACTCCGAACAGCAAGCTCCGGAAAGCAGGCGTTTCTCCTCAAAAGATCAGGTACCTAAAGGACCTCTCTTCTCGCGTGGTGCACGGCGAGCTGGAGCTAGAGTCTCTGCGAAACGAACCGGACGAAGTATTGCTCGATGAGCTCGATAAGGTGCTTGGCGTAGGCCCTTGGACCGTGCACATGATCCTGATATTCACGCTTGGCCGCCCCAATGTACTGCCGGTGGACGATCTAGGCATCAAGAAGGCAATCCAGCAACTATACTCGCTGCGAGAGTTGCCCAAGAAGGAAGAGATCGTCAGGCTTGCCGAAGCCTGGCACCCGTATTGTTCCGTTGCTTCGCTGTATCTCTGGCGCTACAAAGACAGTCCGGCGCGCGAACAATGAAAGCGAAACGCGCACGAACGGCGAGTTAAGCAGATGTTTCGTCTGCAAGACACTTCTCGACGATTGTCGAGAATGAAAGCGGGCCGATGCACGGTAGTTACTGAATGGTAACTATGGAGTACGTTAGATTAACAAAAAAAGAAAAAATTCAGTTACTACTTGGTAACTAACCTCTCTACAGATCAGTGATCTTCTAAGGAGGCTCCCATTCGTTTTCAAGAGGGGCCCTCAATTTCGAGACATCGCTCAGCCACTACTAAGGGCGCCTTACCTCTAACATCCCGCTTCGAGAACGTGCTCCAAACGAGTTTGGGCTCTGGTCTTAAATCGTAGTATTTGAAAGTAGCATTTGATGATTATTGCCAGATTATCGTAACGTCCAACGTTCTCTGAAGCTCAAGTACAGGCCAGAGAGCCTAGCAGCAACCTACGGCTACGATCCACAGCTCTCGCAGGGCGCGATGGTGCCTCCAATCTTTCTCTCCTCGACCTTTGTTTTCAAAAGCGCAGAGGAGGCAAAGCGATCGTTCGAGCTAGCATACCACCTTCGCAAGAGGAGGCCGAGGGAGGAAGCGGCACTGATATACAGTCGACTGAACAACCCAGACCTTGAGATACTTGAGGACAGGCTCACGTTGTTCGAGAAGGGGACCAAGAAGGCTGCTGCCCTAACATCAGGCATGGCAGCAATTGCAACATCTGTCCTATCGACATGCTCTGCGGGCGACACGCTGCTCTTCAGTGCTCCGGTGTACGGCGGGACAGACTATCTCTTTCGAAAGATACTCCCACGCCTAGGCATCAAGACATCCGCGTTTCCAGCGGGAGCGGACGGCGAGGCCCTGGACAGAGAAATCAGGCGACTTTTGCGAAGCGGAGAGAAGCCAGCCATGATATTCGTAGAGACTCCCGCGAACCCGACGTGCACGCTCACGGATGTTAGGGAGGCCGTTGATACAGCCAAAGACGCATCCAGAAGAACGAAGAAAGAGATCAAGGTCGCAGTTGACAACACTTTCCTGGGGCCTATGTGGCAAAACCCAGCAAGGCAGGGAGCAGACCTCGTGCTTTACTCGGCAACTAAATTCATCGGCGGCCACAGCGACGTGGTTGCTGGCGTTGCTCTGGGAGACGAAGACATCATCGAGGATAGCGTAAAGGTTTACAGGTCCATACTAGGCACCATACTCTCTCCTTTCGAAGGGTACCTGCTTCTCAGGAGCCTTGAGACATTGAAGATGCGCATGACTGCTGAGGCAAAGAACGCGAAGTACGTCGCTGAGTGGCTCTCAAAGCATCCCAAAGTGGAGCACGTCTACTACCCGGGTCTTTTGAAATCGGGCGATCCACAGAGGAGGATCTTTGAGAAGCAGTGCTCGGGCGCGGGCTCGATGATCTCCTTTGATATTCGCGGTGGGCGGAGGGAGGCTTTTCGCTTTCTCAACGGGCTGAAGCTCGCAAGGCTCGCTGTGAGTCTCGGGGGCACGACTACTCTCGCCGAGCACCCTTCGACGATGACGCACTCCGACCTCGATCCCAAGACAAAGAGTGAACTGGGCATCAACGAAAAGATGGTCAGGCTCTCGATCGGCGTCGAGTATTATTCAGACATCATTGATGATCTCGATCAGGCGATGAGCCGCGTGTAACTTACCTGAGCATATTCTGAGGCATTAAGCGAGTAGTAATACAAATTCTCTTCATAACATGATAGTACAAGATATTTCTTGTATTAGCAAATAGTCTAGATTACCAATATTCATTGTCAGAGGTCTTAAACCAAACCAGAATTTGACCTTCAAAGACACATGACTCTGGAGATGAGAACCGACACCGGTATGACAATTGGACTTCTTGTCTTAAAGAACACAATCGGTCGAATCAAGCAAACTTAATTTGCAATGCACTGCCGTTCAAGTTTTCTGAATAAGCTTCGAATTCTTGGCACCTCGGGAGTAATAGCGTGTGCCACCGCGATCAAGGGAGTCTACCAGACCACCAAACTAACCTCACGAGATCTTGTGATGATGCATTCTAAGTAATACTTGGTTTTCAAGCTAGGACTCTACCCGCACTTGATATTTTATGGAACAGAGCCAACTTGTCTTTTTGGTATGTTGGATTCAACGCGAGTTTACAACGATTCCCTGAAAGTAAATAGAGCAGCAGTGAAAAGGTGAAGAAGGTAGCATGAAAGTTTCTTTCAAAACTCTGTTAGCATTTGCTGCAATATTGATCATCTGGGGATTGAACTTCATCTTTGTCGGGACCGCAGTGAAGTATTCCCCTCCCGTTTGGCTGTCGTTTCTCAGAGCGTTCTCTGGATTTGGTGGCGCACTCATTCTGCTTCTCGCATTTCGAACCAAGGGTAACCTAACTTTTCGTCAAAAGCTGGTTGCATTCCTCCTCGGGATGCCTGGAACAGGGATCTTCTTTGCCTTCTGGATGATTGGCGAGCTCACGGTACCGCCGGGCGAGGTAAGTGTCATGATCTACACTTTTCCCATTTGGACCTTGTTTCTTTCCATTCCAATTTTGGGAGACTGGCCGAGCCCGCTCAAGATTGGGGCCTCATTTCTGGGATTTGCAGGCGTAGCTCTCGTAGCTCGGATAGGAACCGAAACCTTTGCAGGAAGCGCGATCGCAATCGCCTTGCTTGTGACGGCTGGCTTCTCCTTTGCCCTGGACACCGTGCTTTTCAAGCGTTTGTTCAAGGGAGAGCAGTTAGTTCGAGCAAACGTATGGCAGCTAGGCGGAGCTTCAGTGTTCCTGCTCATTTGGGCTCTCCTCAGCGAGCCAATTCAAAAAATCGAATGGACCTATCAGCTTGTCGGATCGATTGCATGGATCGGGGTGCTCGGTACTGCATTAGTTTATGTTCTATGGTTCACTCTTCTTTCAAGGTATAACGCAGCCTCCTTTGCCGCATACGCGTTCTTGGTCGTTATGGTTGCTCTTGCTGCTTCCTTCCTTATTTTTGGAGAGAGGATAGACGCATTACAAATGGTTGGCGTCGTGGCCCTTATGATTTCGATCTACCTTGTAAACAAGTCAGACGAAGAAAGAAAGCCAGAGAGGAAGAAGGTTCAGGAAAAGAGCGCCTCAGATTCAGAAAAGCGGTTTTGAAGTAAGAAGAGTGCATCTACCTATCTTGGCTTAGTTCCGACAACTATCGTAAGGCGAAGAGCCACCGAACAGCGCTTTCACAATTCAGTCAGACTCGGCTCCTTCGTGGTCTATCTAATTGATCCCGAGACTAAGAGTCAGATTATTGGTTCCCGTCATCGCACTTTGTACCCTTAATCTAGTTAGCACATATTGTCAAGAAATAGAGGATCAATCAACCACGCTTTTTCTTTCTCTTTCGATTCTCCTTGGGCGACGTATCGGCTAACTCAATCCAATTACCGTCTGGGTCCTTGACATAAGAAAGTATCCAATTTCCTTCCCTGAAGGGTTCCATGGCACCTTTGTATCTTTTCGTTATCTCATAGTATGCCTCTCTCGCATCTTTTGTCTTGAACGCAAGATGATCTAACCCAGATTTTCCTCCGTATTTGTACCCTTTCGGATACTCATTGAGTTCGAGCACCTGCTTTGAGCCAGGGCATTTGAGCCACGCTACCCTTCCTCCAGTTTCAGAAATATTGGTCTTGAAAAGCACCTTCATTCCCAGTTCCTTGGTGTAGAATTTGATTGCGGGTTCAAGCTTTGTAACATGGATCCCTGTGTAGATGAAATCAGTTTTCAAAATAGAAATGCCTCGTTGCTTTTGAGTGACTCAACCGCCCAGCAGCTTTTGATCGCTTTTTTGCTTTTTGGCTTGTTTTGAATAAGGTCTCTGGCCAAGTTTCGATGACTGTGACTTGCTTGGAAGAGAATCAGGTTGATTTAATCCGGCTCTTCTTAGTGCCGTGGCCGGAAAGGTTGTACGACATCCTTAGGCATGATTTGAGCATGATCAGGACTTGTAGAACACCTACAACCTAACTAGACACGGCATTAGAGACATATCTCGGCAAATGTAATCTGTAATCAGACCCGTTAGGTAGCTGTCTGTTTACACTCGTGCCTTCTAGCTCTCTTTGATGGATTACTCTGGAATCCTCGATTGTCGCTTACGAAGGCATGAACCTCTGGGGATTATGTTCTTTGAGAGTACATACCTTTTGATCGTTATTCAACAGTCAGAATCAACTCTTGGTTAAAACTCACAACATTAAGATGTCAGCAAGAATTGGCTCTGCCGTTGCGCTGAATTTGTCTGTTGTGATTGTTCGCTAAGCAGTACTGAAATTAGACGAGCTTCGGCCTTTCTCAGATGTTCATTTACAGTTGTCCTTCCCAGGCCTAGTAGCTGTGACAGCTTGGTGAAGCTGAGCCTCCTCGGAATCTCGAAATATCCGAGCTTGAAAGCAGCGATGAGGATTCGTCTTTGCTTTTCCGTGAGCGAGTACAAGGGAGAGTCAGGAGAGAATCTAGCGTCTGTTAACGACAGGATACTGTGTCTGACCTTAGCAGCTTGAAGTCTCTTGAGAAAATCCTTGACTTGTCTTTTGTTCCCAAGATATGATAACTTCAGCTTTCCTTCTTGAAGTCCAAAAAGTCCGTACATGTAGACACCAGATTTCCTTTCTATAGGCCCAAGAATGCTCATCAACCATTTGAACGGTTTTCCTCTAGTCCTCAAGTAGACTATGAATGAGCCGTCTTTCTCTTGATATAGAGGTTGGACATCAGTTATTGAACCCCAAGATAAGAGATCACTTGGCTCACCGTCTGCATTCTTGAACTCAATTCGGCAAATTGCATCTATTTCTTTTCCTGATTCCCGCAAACGGTGCAATAATTGAATGGAGCTGATTGTTCCGTAAATGGTGGAACGCCTTGACCGCGAACTCACTAAGGGAAGCTCTAGCACTAGTCTCCGCATGCAAGAATTCTCTTGTTTCCAATCTATTAGGATTTACTTTGCGAGGCGGATATGTGCGGTAGAAGACAGATACGATCTGACTGATTGAGAATTATTGAAAGGAAGCCGCGACATCCAGAATGAGCGATTTGATGCGAGAGGAGAACAAATCAGTACTATCAGCGAGATACCAGAGAATAGCTACTCTGATCATCATGATTGGTGTTACGATGGGCGCCGTAGATACAACGGCAGTGATTCTTGGTCTTCCTGTGATGATTAGAGATCTCCGCTCTGACATAATCAGCTTGGTGTGGGTCCTGATCCTCTAATCGAGATACACTCCAGCACGGCAGAGAGACTCGGGATAAAGGACGGAGATTGGGTGAAAGGCGGGTCACCCCGAGGTGAGGTGAAGATGAGAGCAAAATTGACGGAGAAAATAAACCCGAGAGTTGTCAGTGCAGAGCACAGATGGTGGTTTCCGGAGAGAAAAACTTCGGATTTCGGCTGGCAAGAGTCGAACATCAACATACTAACCTCTGATGCTGATAGACTGGATCCAGGTATTGGCGCTACGAACCTGCGAGGATTGATGTGCAGCGTTAGACCGCTTGTGGAGTAAGGTCCGCTGATTAGTCGCATTCTTCAATCCTCTCATCGCTTTCGCATGGTCATCAGTACCTGGAATTCACAAAGGAGATGTTCGTGTCGCTAGAACTATAGGAAAGCGCTTCGTGTGTATCTTGGACGTGTCTGCTTGAAAGGCGTGAGAGCTGCTCTCGGTGCAGCGTTCGTCGTAGGGTTCTTTTTCACGTTTTTTGCTGCAGGGTTTTTGTTTATGACTTTCTTCGGAAGCAGGTTTGGGACATATACCAATGCTGGACCACAAGAGATCGCAGCATTGTCTGTCATTATGGCTGCTGGTATCACTGCGATAGCATCAAGCCTGCTTTACTCGTCTAGAAGATTTGGAAGAAATCTTTGGCAGCTCTTGATACTTTTGAGTGCTTCCGTCCTTGTTTCTGATTCGTTTGTAATGTTCACAGGGCTTTCCTTCCCTGTATTCATGCCAAACTCCGGCTTGACTGCTCTCCTGATTTTTGCTTCCAGTCTGATTGGAGTTGGGTACGGGGCTTACGGGTTTACAGAGAGCACTTCGAGACAAGCGGCAGCGCCAAGTGCTGGGCCACCGCCAAAGGCACCAAGGATCATGTTCTGGTCGATCCTGATTGGTTTGATTGGAGGCGTTTTCGGGCTGGTTGCGCTTAATCTTCCACTCTTTGCAGTGTACATGGAACCCCCGCCACCTTTGTTGGGGCAGCCCATCGGATATCAAGTACTTCCCACATGCAACTTTGGTCCGTATTCTGTGTGCCCGCCAAACGTCTCAAACAACATAGCACTTGCCTCGCTCGACTTCGTGATCTGTTTTGCAATCGCGTTTTTCGTAGCGCTTGTGATTCTTCGAGCCTTTCTTCCACGCTTGGTATCAACGAGTGTCTGGAAGAGGAATGCTCTTCCTGCTGTGCTGCTAGTAATCACACTCCTTGTCGTATCATTTGCTGCGTCGGGATCGGTGGCCCAAGGAGCCTCGCTCACCCAGCCGCACTGGCCGACGCCTTCTGGTGTTGAGGTGTTTCCCTTGAACATGACGATTTATTCCGGAACAGCTAGCTCACCAACTTTGCAGGGAACGGCGCACATGACACTCATTCTTACTAACTACCACTGGACTGACCTAAATGTTTCAATATCAGTCTCCGTGACAGGCCTGAACATTACTCAGCCTATTTCCATTTACCAGTGCAGCAGTCCAGTATCATGTCATACATTTTCTACAGTAATCGTTCCGCCCTATACGGCGTTTGGACTCGATAGTTCTACTACTGCTTTGTACTTTGGGAACCAGATCGAGAAGGGAGCGGAGTATCATTTTGAGCTGAATATGATTGGCGAAGGATTGATCTCACAGGGCAACCTGACGGCGATATAGTAGTATGGGCTTCGCTTCCTGACTTTCTGAACGGCTTTAGTTGCTCATCTTCTTACGCCTGTCAGTATTTTTTGATTCTTTGTTCAATCACAAAGTATGGAAAGACAAGATATTACACTTATTCTAGCTGTTCAAATGACATGAGGACTATGATATTAGTTCTGAATTAGTAGCATAGTTCAGCATTATACTTTTTAGTTTCGACGTGTTATCTCTACCAACAACTTCATTGGAAGTCTTGAGTCTAAAGGAAATGGCTCTTGAAACTATTATGAATGAAAAACGAAGAGATATTCTTCACGTTCTAGAAAAGAGAGATAAGAGTTTCAGCGAGATCCAGTCTGGCCTGAAGATGGATAAGGGCTCTCTAACCTACCATATGAAAGAACTAGTACGAGGAGGCCTAGCAGCCAACATTTACGAGCGCAGAGGTACTTTAACTAATGCGAAGTTGTATCGTGTACAGCAGCAACTCTCAAAATGTAGCTGCTAGAGATTCTTTTGACAGACAATCTTTCATATGGTGTACAATCTTTCACTCTTATTGCCGAAACATTGCCTCGGTTTCCTTCCAAGGGACAGCCTTTTTGGAAAGATATTTCATTATTTCATTTACCGCAAGCCCGATAACCGACAGTATAATCACGAGCGCTACTGCGAGATTCAGCTGCACCTTGTCCGCCGTATCAAATATCATTCCTCCCAGTCCAGAAACAGAGAATACCATTTCTGCAATTATTACACCATCAATGGCTCTTGTAATGCCGAGTCGCAGGCCTACCATAATCTGAGGTAAGGATGCCGGGAGAATTACCTTTGTTAGTGCCTGTCGTCCGCTGGAGCCGAAAGCTAGGGCGGGTTCGATCGTGTTCCTGCTCACGTTTTTGACACCCGTGTACGTGTTAATTATGATCATGAACGTAGCAATTAGGAACGAAATTATCATAGCGCTGGTGGAGGTGAGCCCAGTCCAATTCATTGTCAACGGAATGAATGCAATTGCAGGTATTGAGTACCAAGCATTTACCCAGGGATCCAGCATATTGTCGATCAAGACGTATCTGCCCATGAGTACTCCAACCGGGAATCCTACCGCGATAGCCAGAACAAATCCTAGCACGACCTCATACATAGTGGTTCCGAGTGCTGACACGAGTAACGAACTAAGACTGTGCGTCGTGAACAGCTGGACGAATGCCAAGCCGGTGCCCACTGGTCCTGGATACCCAGAAAAGCCACTACTAACCGCCACAATCCACCACACTATGATGACCAGCACCAGACTGCCGAAAAGTATGGGGATTCTCGCTTTGCTAAAGTTCAATGTCACATGCCTCGTGACATTCTTTCAGATTCCTTCCACTTGAACAATCGCTTCTCCAAGAGTTTTGGAAACTGCTGAGCGACGATTCCGATTATCGCAACTATGAACACCACCGCCATCATATACTGAGTAGAAAGCAACGATTGAAAATCAATCATCATATCTCCAAGGTCACTACGTGTCAGCAGAATCTCACCCACCAAGGCACCCAGTATACACCGGCCTAGTCCAAGCCTCATGCCAGCGACTATGTCAGGGAGCGAAGCAGGTAATACGATCTTTCGAAGAAATTGGAATTCGGTTGCGCCAAAGGTTCTCCCAATCTCTGCAATAGAATTGCTAATGTACTCTACACTGCTGTACACATTTATGACTACCGTGAAGAAGCCTAACAAAAACGAGACGAAGACGTCGGCAAAATAAGTGCCGCCGATGATGAAATATAGTATGGGTGCGAAAGCAATCATTGGAATTACGTAAAGTGCGTTTATCCATGGATCAATAATTGCCTCCGCTGATTTCCATCTTCCCATCACTATTCCTAATGGAATGCCAAGAAGGCTTAGGGCGAATCCATAGATGATAATTTCAATCGTCCTGGCAGTCGCAGTGTATAGGTTTCCCAATCCCTCTGCTCCCGAAGGTACATGTCCTTGGAAGAGTAGTACCAGTGCTTCAAGCACGGTTACAGGTGGAGCCAGGATAACTTGGTTGCCGATAAGATCAGCAAACAACTGCCAAATGCCTACGAAAATGAAGAGACTGAGCAAAATGGCAATCACTTTCGCCTGTATGGATGTGGAATTCAAAAAGCCATACAGCATTTTCTTCAGCGTACGCGCTTCTCGTGGAGAGCCGGCAACTATTTTTGGTGGGGCTTGCTGGAATGTGGTGGTTTGACTCAACGATTCGGACTTCGGTTCGGTCACTCTCTATCACACACCTATCTTACTGGTTGACTCCATGTGAAATGTCTTAGAGCTGAAGATGCGGAGCTCGAAAAGTTGGTACTCAAGAACTAACCACATGAGGTCAACTACTAACGCCGCCCATCGATGAGGGGACCCAGGAAGAAACATCGGCCGCGAAAGCAGGTGTAACCCACGGGAGGCTTGATGGATACTTGTAAGGACCAAGCGACTGCAGAGCTTGATACTCAAACCACTTGTCGACCACCCCATAAGGTTTCACAGTTGAGTTCGAAATGTATCCAGAAACGTCACCAGCGGTTTCAAGATATTGCACGGTATTGTTGTATTTGGTGTAAAGGTTCTGATTACCCTGCAAGTTGTAGCTTCCGTAAGGCCAGTAGATAAAATGTGCTGGATAAAAGGCCGTGACAAATTGAATTTCAGCCGGACTAGTAAGTGGAAGCTGCTGTTCTGCGAAACTTACGAGTTGACTAGGATTTGAAATGAAGTATCTTTGAGCTTCGTAAATCGCAGCAATGAACTTTACCAGAATTTTCTGATTTGCACTGACCGACAACCAGCTGTCGCGAACGGCGAAACAATTGTCCCATACCGTGTTTGGTGCATAGAACAAAACGTGATATGGGCCGTTGTGAGCCGTGTTGTTAATGCTGGGGGAACTGACGTCGGATAGCAAGAAATCATCTCCTGTTTCTGCTTGAGTGACATTCGTCTCTAGGTCATGCATTTTTGCCGAGTTCCCTGCAAGCTTCTTCAGATAGACGGCACTGGAGTTGACTCCAGCAGTTGTAACAGGAACGTTGGCTTGCTGGTAGTTATACAAGTCAAGAGTTCGGGAACTGGTCCCTGGACCGCCGTCTTCCTGAGTCTTCCCTAACATTTGACTCGGAGAGGTGATTCCGCTATTGGCAATTGTGAGGAATGTTCCAGATTCAACGTATGACGCCACGCAAGTCGTTTGTTCATCAGCAACTCCCGGTCCGCGAGCTATGGTTTGAGCGGTCGAATCGAAAGCGATGTCAACCTGATCTGAAATTAGGGCTTTGTAAGAAAGCGGCGGGCTAGTGTAGAATGTCGGGACAACGTCTATTCCTTGAGCGCTAAGTAGCTGGTATGCGTACATATCGGTAACATCGCTCTCGTCCAAAGAATCAGGATATCCAACGGTAATAGTAACCCTGCCAGAACCTATGCTTGCGGAGGGAACTGTGTAGTACGCGTAAGCTACCATTCCAGCAAGAACAATTACAGCAACGACGATTGGAGCGAATCTTATCGCCGACAATGTGAAAAATCCGCGCCATGCAGATAGATAAAAGTCTTATGATTTTGATTGCTTAGGGCAGAGATAGAACAGGTGTGACCTAGTTCAAATGAGGGTGTATTTGTAGCACGCTATGGCGGCTTGCATCGAAAATCGCACTTTCCGACGAATTATGTAGGGAAAAAGCAGTTAATCTGCGAATTGATTCATCAAGGGGAATCCTTATGCATAAGATAAGCTCACCGCTGACAACTAGCCTCTAATCAAAGATGTTTTCAGGCAATGATCCCAAGATTGAAGCTTTGACATAATTTCCAAATTGTTAAATAAGAGAGGCAGAAAAATTCCGCGCAATGGTATCAAGCATTGCGATAGTTGGCCTTGTTGTTCTGGTGTTAGGCGCAGTCGCTGGTGGGTATGCAGCAACAAATCCGGTGAGCAGCCACGCCCAACAGGAATATGCTTTGATCAATTCGAGTCCTGCCGTTTCAGGTAATGGCTACTCATCTCAGAATTTTGCAATGTCGAAAGGACAGCGAGTAGACATTTCCTTGAGCATCCGAAACCAAACAATATTCTATTTCTACATAATGAATCAAAGTCAATATTATGCATTTTATGCGTGCGCCCCGACTTGTCACAAACCTCTCGGATCTCTACCTTCAAGCGACTCTCCGTCAACTCAAAGCGGCTGGAACGTTTCCGTAACTCCTTCGCAACCGATTCAAAACAAATCCTTCGTGGCGCCGGCGAATGGAACATACTACTTTGTACTAGATAACAGCATAGGAAGTAGTTGGACTCAGTATGTGAATCAGAGTGCTTCGGGCCCCACCGTTGCAAACCTGTATGTTGCAGCTTACGGCATTGTTACTGATTACTCGGTGAATTTGCTTTGGCTTGCGATCGGTGGAGTAGTCATGCTCGCTGGTGCAGGCCTATCGTCGGTTACTTGGAGCGTGAACAAGTCTAAGGCAACTATTCCAAGCCGTTAACAACTGAACTTGACTAACTGGCGACAGACCATCGTTACACTGGAGTAAAGACTGGAATTGGCATTCTTGAAACAAGCGGTTCGTTCCACGTAATGACTGACGAAACTACGGTACATCTTGATTGGTGAGTATCTTGGAAGGCAAAAATCCTTACGCGACCTCTGGATTGGATAAGAGAAGTGGCGAACAAGAAAAAGGCGAAAAAACTCTCGTAGTCCTTGAGAGTAACTTTGAGCCAAAAGTCGTCGAACACGAGACGGATGTTCTGGTGATTGGAGGGGGAGTTGCGGGCTGCTTCGCAGCACTTGGGGCCAAGGAAGCAGGAGCACACGTTATGGTCGCCGAGAAATACAACATTTATTCCTCTGGAGACGCTGGTACTGGAGAGGATCATTTCCTAGGAATATTAGGCGTAGAAGACTGGGACAATCCGGAAGAATTCTACAAGACATACATTTCAGGAAACAAGGATAACCCGATTGAAGACAGAAATCTTATTCGAAAATTTGCCGACGAGCTCCCAGCCATCACAAAGCGCTTTGAAAGAATGGGCATGCCCTTCAGAGATGTGAAGAGTGGCAAGTACTATCGAATCAAAGCTTTCGGTGAGGGTCATCCGTACACGATCCAATTTGACGGCTCTAATTTCAAGCGCATTATCGCAAGCAGCGTGACAGATCATAACATTCCAATCCTGAATAGAGTAATGATAACTTCGATATTTGTCAAGAATAATCAGGTAATCGGAGCGACCGGACTCGATTCAAGCAACGGCTCGTTACACGTCTTTCGGACTAAATGTATCGTACTGACCACTGGAGAAGGCTGCAGACTGTACAGCAGCACGTCTGGCCATCCTTTTGACTCGTGGCACAGTCCCTACAATACGGGGGACGGAATTGCGATGGCATTTAGAGCAGGTTGCGAGATGGCGAACATTGAATTTCTGGCGCTGACAATGTGTGCAACAGGGTACAGCACACCAGGAACTCATGCATTTCTCGGCATGGGCTGCAATCTAGTCAATGCAAAAGGAGAGCGATTCATGAGCAGATACCATCCGCTCGCTGAAAGGGCACCACGTGCATTTCTGACATGGGGCATTCATTCAGAGATCGCTGCTGGCAGGGGTCCTTGCTACATAGATGCAAGACATCTCAGCAAGGATGATATTGATAGACTAGTCGAGACTCTGGTTGTTGACAAGGGCCCATTTGGAGACTACCTTAGACAGAAGCAGATAGATCTCTCAAAAGATCTGATGGAAGTGAGCGTCTCTGAGTTTCATGCCCAGTGTGGCATTCTGATAAACGACGAGTTGGAGACTTCGGTGAAAGGTTTGTACGCCGCAGGCGAAGGGACTGGTAGTAACTCTGTGTCCAGGGTAGCTACTGAGGGGTATAGAGCAGGAAAGAATGCTTCGAACTTTTCACGAAATATTGAGAAAATCGATATTCCAATCGAATTGTTGCAAAGCGAGAAATCTCGTATCTATGCGCCGCTAAAGAAGAGAGACGGCATATCGAGCCTGCAATTCGAACGATCTATAAGGGAAATAATGTCCAAGTATGTCGGGTTCAGCCGGTCTGAAGCCTCGATGAATAGGGCGTTGGAGATGCTAAATGTGCTCGAACCAGAAATAGCACGATTCAAAGCTTCAAACTTTCATGAACTTATGAGGACCCTCGAGTCTCAAAATATCTACATCGTAGGCAGACTTGTAACTCTTGCCGCGATGCAACGGCCAGAGACGCGTTGGGGTGGTGGTCTAATCTCCCCAAGAGCTGATTATCCAGAGCCTGATCCTCGATGGGCAAATCTGCGTGTAACTCTGAAGAGGAAGAATTCCGATCGAGATATCGACATTCGCATCGTGCCTGCCACGAGTGACCAGATGGCGGAGCCACAAACAGTGAGATGAGGGATTTGCCTTGGTAAGTCGAGCAATCAAACGAGCAGAGGCTCAGTATGAGCAGGGCCTTTCGTGGCGGAGTCGCAATAACCCGGATTATGGTGTTATAATAAATCGGGATTCATGCATATCCAGCAAGGGCTGCCGGAATTGCATAGAATTCTGTCCCGGAGATCTCATTTACTTTGAGAATGGAAAGCCAATTGTCAAATTCAATGATGAGTGCTGGTTCTGTGGCATCTGTGCGTCTGTCTGTGGTCCGACGGCAATATCATACATTTTTCCCGAGCAGATACTCAAAGCGAAAACAGACTAGTGTGCGTTAATTCTCCTCACGTGTTAGTTATCTGTCAATCTCTGTGGAATTGAGCTAATTTCAAAACCGTGATGTTATCTTCTAGGGCTGCAACCAAAAGTCCGAGATTCCCAAGTAATTCACTTGATATGTAAGCACGATATATTCGAGGAGTAGGATATTTTCAAAACACATTAAACGGCGCACAAGGTCCAGTTCCTTGATACTCATGAGCGTAACTAACCAAGGAACAGTTCACGCCCCTGTTTTCGAATTCTATCCTGACAATCCAGGATGGTCTCACCAATTAAACAGAGTTATTACTGAATCACAGGGTGGAGGTGGAGATTATGGAGAGATCCTTAGAGTTATCTCAAAAATAAAAGAGAATGATAAGGAATCTTGGCACTCTGCATGGTTCGAGATGGCAAAATATGTAGAGAACTTGGGTTTGGAAGCAGAGGAAAAGGGCCGTCTGGAAACTGCACGCCAATCGTATTTACGTGCATCAAACTACTACAGAATGGCACACTTTTACTTAGATGGAGAAGATCCGAGGCAGCTAGATACTTATCATCTCTATGTTTCTTCATTTTCCCGTGCGGCGTCCTTCACCACGGAACCAAAGATTGAGATGATAGGAATCCCATTTGAAGGAAAGAAACTTCACGCATACTTTGCTAGAGCAAGAGACGCACATGGAAAGCAACCTTGTCTGATAATCTTCGGTGGCACTGATTCTGGTATTGAGGAGTTATATTTCTCGATGGTCGGAGACGCTATTGACCGCAGTTTCAGCATACTTGCATTTGATGGACCTGGCCAAGGATATACCCGAAGATTTGAGAATCTCCTTGCGAGACACGATTTTGAGAAACCGGTCGGAGCAGCCATCGATTACCTAGAAAGCAACAAGAGAGAGGAAGTCGATTTAAAAAAGATAGGCGTACTCGGAAGAAGCTTCGGTGGTTATTATACGGCCAGGGCGGCGGCAAAGGAACACAGAGTTGCCGCTGCAGTTTGCTTCGACGGCATTTATGATGTTTTGAGTAATGTCATCGATCATGGAATGCACAAGAGGCCCGGGGGAAACAGAATGATTAACTCGAATCTAGGCGTGAGAACTGATGAGGAAGCACGCCCTAAGCTCGCGAAATTCACACTCGAAGGCATAGCAGGCGAAATAAAGTGCCCGATTTTGATTTTGCATGGCAAATATGATAATCTTTGCTCAGTCGAAGGAGCAAAAAAGCTGTACGATTCGATAAAGCATGATTCAAAGACCTTAAAGATTTACGAGTCTGGTCATAGCATGCACATTTTCAAGAACGAGGCACAGTCATTTGCTCTTGACTGGCTGAAAGAGACACTAAGTAAATGATGGAATAAAAATCTTCGTCAAAGTATCTGACTTGAAAGGCAAAAAGGCTGTTGCTCTTTTGGGAAACTAAGAGTGGAAATGAGATAGGCCCTACACTTCGAAAGTGCGACTATGCACGGACTACAGGCGATTATTATTCTCAGTTTGACCTAACAAAGCATTATGTAATTTTAGCAACTGTATGTCTTGAGTTCCGTCGAGATGGAGACAACAAAGAGTATCTCTTACGTGCTTCTGGATTGGCACGTCTAGCATGACCCCGTTTCCTCCAAATAACTCAAGCGACGTAATCGCAACTTCCTTTGCCGCTTCAGCTGCAAAGAATCTTGCCATCGTAGAAATGCTTGGATCATAAGCTGGATTATTGTCTGCATTCCAGCACGCACGGTAAAAGATCGGAA
>JAKAPU010000237.1 GCA_021806865.1 archaeon | reverse complement strand
GCCTATGAAGCTGCGGGTCCTGGCGAAGGAATGCTTTGTTGCCAAAGTAGTCAATTTTGAAAACCTCTGATCCTCCTTCGCTCGCACCTCCGAGTATAGCAGGGGTGGAAACCTGGATGAATCCGTCCGAACGCAGATATTCCTCCATGGCTTCCATGAGCTTTGCTTCGACTTTCATAATAGCCAGATTTCTTGGATTTCTCAGGTCCAATACTCTCCAGTCAAGTCGAGAATCCAGCAGAGTCTGGCTTACTCCGCTAATGTCTATCGGAAGCGGAGTTTCTGACTTGTTCAGCACAGTTATTGAAATTGGCTTTATTTCCGGTCCAATTTTTGCTATCTGCCTCTCGGGAACTGTTCCCTCGACGGCGATTACATCCTGCAGGTTCAGCTTTTCACTTAATGAAACCAGCTCGGGAGCTGAGTCCTTCTTGTGTACTGTGACCTGTGACAATCCTGTTCTGTCTCGTACTATTATGAATCTTAGGTTGGGTAGCTCCTTGACATTTTCTACCCAGCCCGCAATGACGACGTTCTTACCACGATTTTCGAGTAATTCGTTAATGTAGTTAGTTCTGATCAAATAGTTCAACTCGTGCAGGAATCGCACCTAGTATCATTGTCTTTCGAATTCGACCATGAGTTCCATTTCTCTGGTCTCCCTCAGTATTCTACTTATCATCTCTGTGTCGTGTGGGAATCTGTCTGTCTTCTTCCCGGGAATTATCACTTTGGTGAGCTTGGTTCCGTCCGGAAGCCAGACCGTGTTCACATTCGCAACCCGGATCGGAAAGAATAGGTCTTCAAGCTCCTTTCTGTCCGTAGTATCGGCTTCAGTTAGCCAGATCTTTCCTCCTAGCACGGTCTGAAGAGTCCTTTGGAACGAAGGATCGCGACGCAATGGCGCGAGCGTTCCAGGGTCCAAAATCAAAAGATAGTCATTGCCGACTTGGACGGCCTTTGTCAGGCTGATCTTGCCAAGATCGGAGGATTTTTCGGCCGCTTTTGATAGTTTAATCGAAACATCGACGTCGGTCTTGCTCAGCTGGCCGGATTTCAACTTGGCGTCGCACTGAGGGCATAAAACGCCCGTTCGTGCGTCAAAGGAGCAGATCGGCGTCTTCATTTACGATGCAAGAGAAAATTTGGGCCTGATGCCTTTAAAACTATTTCAGTAGCTCCAGTGTATTGCGTGTCCCAGGATTTGAATTGCACAGAGCTTGCATGTAGCTTGCCCACTTTTTTCGGCATACTGTTGCCAAGGAATCCAGCTTTTGATCTGGGTTCAATGGTTTCCTGTAATGAGAGATCTATGATACCATTGAGATGTGTATGAATTCTGTGAGCTTTATTGAACTCCTGTGTCTATTTAAAAGGGCCCCGTCCATTTTCCACACAGGCGCAGGAAATACTATCCGTGATAGATAGAAGTACTCTAATCGAAAACAAGTCGCCACTGGGCTGCGAAGGTATCGATTAGGTTGTGAATTCCCAGACTTTCTCCCGGCCTGGAGAAGACATGAAAGCTCTTTCCTTACTAGGCTCGTAAGGTAAACAGGGGAGCTTAGTTGAATCAACGCCTCGAATTATTAGGCGCAGTGCTCTCTTTGAAGACTCCGCCGTCACGCATTCGATGAGAGAACGAGTAGAAAGATATCTATTGTTGCCAATCCAAGCTAATCTGTCTGCTACCTTGTAGTCTTCAAAAGACCTGGAATCTCAGACGGTAGTTCAGCAACCTTGATTCCTGCATTTTCAAGTGCACTGATTTTTCCAGAAGCTGTACCCGATCCCATGGAAACTATCGCACCAGCATGTCCCATCCTCTTACCTGGAGGCGCCTGCCTTCCTGCGATAAACGAAACCATTGGTTTCTTCATGCCGTGTTGCTTTATCTTTGCTGCGAGTCTCTCTTCCGCATCGCCTCCGATCTCGCCAATTACCACTATCGCACTCGTGCCGGGATCGTTTTCAAGCATCTCAACGACTTCCACCGTGTCTCTGCCGATTATCGGATCTCCGCCTATTCCGACTGCGGTTGATTGCCCCATGCCTGCTCTCGTCAACACCCATGCTATTTCGTAGGTTAGGGTTCCGCTTCTTGAGACGATGCCGATGTTGCCTTTGGAGAAAATATGTCCTGGCATGATACCAACTTTGGACTCTCCAGGAGAAATCACTCCGGGGCAGTTCGGACCGATGACTGTCACCCCTCTGCTTCTCGCGTAATCGATGAATTTGAGCGAGTCGTGCACGGGAACATGTTCGGAGATGTCTACAACCGTCTTTATTCCTGAGTCGATGGCCTCGTACACAGAATCAGCATTGAATGCGGCTGGGACAAAAATTATACTTGTGTTTATTTCTGGATGATCCAGTATTGCACGGCGGACGCTGCCATAAACCGGTATTCCGCTGACATTTTCTCCTTCCTTTCCAGGCGTGACTCCTGCAACTATTTTTGTACCGTACTTCAACATGGAAAGGGCATGCGAACTACCTTCGCGGCCGGTGATTCCCTGAACCACTACGCGACTATTGCTGTCGACTAGTATCGTCACATCAAATCAGCCTCTAAGCAGCTCCGTACGCCGATTTTACTACGGCTTGAGCCGCGGTCTCCATCGAATCCAAGTACGCGATTCCATTCGTCGCAAGTATTCTCCTTCCTTCTTCCTCATTTGTTCCTACCATTCTCACGGTGAATGGCACCTTCACCTTTGCCTCTTGAAGCGCTTTCACCAATCCGTTTGCAACATCGTCACATTTTGTGATACCGCCAAGAATATTGAGAAACACCGCTTTGAGGTTGTTTTGTTTTAGGCAAAGTTTCACGGCCTGGTAGACGCTTTCGGCGCTGGAGCCTCCGCCCATGTCCAGAAAGTTTGCTGGTCTGCCTTTGTAGTGGGCCACGACGTCGAGCGTTGCCATGACAAGCCCGGCTCCGTTTCCAATGATTCCAATGTCACCGTCAAGTTGGACAAAGGCAAGACCGGCGCTTTGCGCTTCCCTTTCCAGCGGCGAAAGTTCTTCGTCAACTTGCTTGTATTCCGGGTGTCTGTAGAGAGCGTTGTCATCCAGTGTAATTCTCGCATCCAAAGCTACAAGCGAACCGTCATTACGCATCGCGAGAGGGTTTGACTCTGCAAGGTCCGCATCGACTTCTTCGAATATTTGAAACACCTTCTGACATATGTTGGAAAAGTCGCTCGCGCTCTTTCCCTTCAGACCGATTGCCTCGGCAGTTTCTCTTGCCTCGAATGCATGCAGACCCAGAATTGGATCTATCTCCTTTCGATATATTTTGTCGGGACTGGTTCTTGCCAGTTCTTCCAGATCGACTCCACCCTCAGAACTCGCAATCAGAGTGACTCTTCTTTTTGATCTATCAAGCGTGAATCCAAGGTAGAGCTCCTTTGCAGGTTTCTCTGCCTGGACGACCAGCACCGAACTGACGAGAATATCTTTGATTCTTGTCCCTAGCATGCTCTTCGCAATAGAGAATGCTTCGTCAGGGTTTGATGCGAGCTTGACGCCGCCTGCCTTACCCCTGCCAGCAACGAGTATCTGAGCCTTTACGACAACCGGCTTTCCGATTGATTGCGTAGCCTTTCTTACCTCTTCAGGAGTCCTGCAAACAGAACCAGCTGGGACTGGGATTCCCTTTTTCACAAACAGCTCTCTTGCCTGATACTCGTGGATTTTCATGGTGAGAATTCCTCATTGATAGGAATGGGATAAGACAAAATTTCACACGGAACCATTAAAAAGGCAAATGGTGCTTGCTTGTCAGGAAATAGCGATTAAAGCTATCAGTGCAAGAGAGTAGTGTCATAGAAAAATGCCGATTACAGACGCAGCAAAGA
>JAKAPU010000236.1 GCA_021806865.1 archaeon | reverse complement strand
AAATGCGAAAGCTTCTGAGAGACAAGTTTCCGAGCTACGGTTGACGGTCACACGTGCACAGCCAGTTTCTGCGCGAATGAAGCAAGCTCTTCCACGTGCCTAATCTTCCCCTTTCCAGCAGGAAGGAGCTCTCTTTGGTAGAACGTGTCGATGCGCACCCTACCCTGAAGAATTCTCTGGGTCCTGAAGGATAGCTTCCTGCCTTCGCTGTCGTTGTCGAGCAGAAGTATGGTCTTTTTGAAGTTCTTCGCAGTCTCCTCTAACTTGACTAGATTCGAGTTGTGGCAGAGCATGAAGAGATCTCCTACAAAGCCAGAATCGCGCAGTGCTTTGGCGTCTCTGACACCCTCAACCACTACAAGTGCATTTTCTTCGTCGTTGAGCTTTCTGATGAAATTGGAGAGCGATTCGATGATTGCAGATTCTTCGGCAAACACTTTGTCCATAGAGATGCTCCTGATGAGTAGCTACGAATAATTAAACTCTGTGCACTCCAAAGCATTGGTTGGGAGCTAGAGAAATCGTCGATCGAAAATGTGTTCAACATGAATTGCAAATCAATACCTGTCATTTCGCACTTGCCTTCCAGAGCCACTATGGTTATATTCCGGTTTGTCTGCATCTGATTCTTACGACTGACCTCAAATGCTAGCAAGAACAATGGCAATGTTCACAGCGCTCACCATACTGCTGATGGTATTCGGATTCATAATCGGACTCTTTCTGGGCGGGGACCCGCTTACTTTCATGCTGTTCGGACTTATTTTCGCAGCGATCATCAACTTCGCTTCCTACGAATGGAGCGACAGGTTCGTGCTTTGGTCCACCCACACAAAGCTGATCAATGAAAGCGACAACCCACAACTTTACTCTATTGTAAAGCGCGTTGCTGAGAAGGCAAACATTCCGATGCCGCGCGTTGGCATTGTGGACTCCCAACAGCCAAACGCCTTCGCAACCGGCAAGGGACCCAAGAAGGCAATTGTAGTTGCAACAACAGGAATCCTCAGAGTTTTGACACCATCTGAGCTCGAGGCGGTCATTGGACACGAGATAAGCCATGTGACCCACCGCGACGTGCTGGTCGCGAGTATCGCAGCAACGATAGCCGGAACGATCTCATACCTCGGACAGATGGTTTTGTGGAACACTTTCTTCTTCGGAGGAAGCGGAAGCAGAAGCAGAAACCAAGATTCTGGCGCTTTCATCCTCATGATAATTGCCGCAATACTCGTACCCATAGGCGCGATGCTTGTCCAACTTGGCATCTCAAGGAGCCGAGAAAGCTACGCAGACGAGGCGGGGGCGAGGCTCACCGAAAAGCCGCAGGAGTTAATCAACGCGCTGAGAAAGATCTCAAACCGCGGCGCAAGCACTCAGTGGAACCAGAGGAATGCACCCGGTCCGTCGACTGCATCACTTTGGATCGTGAACCCTCTGAAAGGATCTTCGTGGACAGAAATGTTTTCCACGCACCCGAGCCTCGAGCACAGGATAGAGAGAATATCTAAGGTTGCCCAAGACATGGGCATCATGGTGTCCTAATTATCTGGGCTAGAATTGTCCGCTAACACCGCTTTCATTGGCGAGTATGACAACAGCTCGCTTCTGCTAAGATCGGGACTCAAAATCTCGTTCCGCGAAGAAGGAGAATCTGACGACGCAGTCTTGCTACTTCACGGGCTGAACGGGCATTCTGGAACCTGGAGAAAGACAATCCCCTTCTTTTCCAGAACAAGGAAGATGATAGCACCGTCCCTTCCTCCCTGGAGAAAGTCGATTCAGGATCTGGACATCGACGGCTATGTGAGGTACGTCTTCGAACTTTTGGATGGACTGGATGTCCAAAGGGTTTCAGTCTTGGGAAACTCGATGGGCGGATGGATTGCGATGCGAATGGCGATCCTCAGACCAGAGGTTACGAATGCCCTGATACTGGAGGATTCGGCGGGAGTCTCTGATCCTCATGAAAAGGACGTTTTGAAACTTCTTGATTCGACTGATGTCCCCGTGCTGATAGCGTGGGGAAGTGAGGACAGGATTATACCGTTGGATGCCGGAAGGTATCTTCACTCGCAACTTCACAACAGTCAACTCCAGGTGTTCGAGAGAGCAGGACACGTACCCCACTGGGAGCGGCCGGAAGAGTTCAATGCCAGAGTCTCGGAGTTTCTGGATTCTAGACGAAAACAAAGTAGATGAAGAAAATCAGCACTGTCGCTACAGTGACGATCATGCCATACTTTAGGAACTCTAGAAACGAGAAGGCCTTTGATTTTCTAGCCTCTGCAGACTCTACAATGATCACGTTGCTCACTGCGCCTAACAGAGAAAGGTTTCCAGCCAGAGTGCTGCCTGCAGCAAGAGCGAGCCACGCTGCAACGTGACTCGAAGTGAAGCCTATGGTGTTCATTTGAAATGTGTAAAGCTGCACGAGCGGGACGTTGCTCAAGATCTGGCTCAGAGTCACGCTGTCTAGGAATATCGCGCCGGCGGATTGCACGCGGTCGCCAAGGACCGGCGTTGGAAGAGAAGAGAGTAGAATAGATCCGATGTGAGAATTCCATACGGCGGTCATGACGACAAACATGCCAGCAAAGAAGATCAATATTCCCCAGTTCATGCTGACAGCAATGTATGACCGCCGTGGGGTCAAAAGCAGCAGCAACAAGCCGAAGACGAAAGCAAGAGTGTAGATGGTTATTCCCATAGACTGCAACTGTGGGAGAGCCTCGACTGACAGGAAACACACCACGAGCACCGCCAGAATCGACGCGCTCAGTTTAGCAAGGCGCATGTCCGTTATCGCGCTCCTGGGGTTTGCAAGCTGGGGTTTCACTTTTTCGAATTCTGAAACCGAACGGTAATCATTTCTGAAGAACGCCTTTGAGAGCAGGTATATGGCAAACAATCCCACAAGCGAAGGAACCAGCAGGTAAAGTGCGAATTCTCCGAAGGGATTCTCTATGCCGCTGTTTAGGGCGACCAAAAGATTCTGCGGATTACCAATCGGAGTGAAGGCACTGCCTGTCGTAATACCAAAGGCAAGCGGAATAAGTAGCGCCTTCGAGTTTCTCATTCCAATTTTTCCAGCGATGCCTAGAACGAGTGGAGTGAGAAGGAGTGCAATCGTGTCGTTGACGAGGAAGGCGGAGAGAAGTCCGGAGGCAAAGATCAGGCCAAGCAGCAACCTGTCAAAGTTCTTCGCTCTTTTCAGTAGCAGCAAGACGAGGAACTCGATCAGACCAGATTTCTCAAATCCTGCTGTAATCACGAGCATTCCAAATAGGAAGGCTATCACGCGAAAATCTATGGAGTGAAACGCTTCTGTAGGTGAAATGGAGAGGGTGAGAACCATCAACACTGCACCAATCCCCATCGAAGCCCAAACAGGAATGTTCCTGCCCCCGATCTTCCTGAAAATCAAGAAAAAGTAGGTCAGGACAAAGATAGCTAGAACAACATAGATCATCTGATCGAACTCTCGTCCTTCGAAGCGAGAGCCATTTCACGTAGTTAGAGTTAAAAACGCATTTGCTGCAATATTGACAAGGTTCACGGGCGTAATCTGATCGATGTCTCATCAGGAAGAGCAGGTAGTCGCGAAGAACATTACACCTTACGAGAAATTCCTGAGAGCTGCAATCGAGGAAAGCAAGAAGCAACTCGATGAGCTCTACAACCAGTTTGCGAAGGCAAACAGCATACGCAAGCTAAGCATAAAGCGCGAAATCGCCACGGTGAACCAGAATATCGAGCTTACAACGCGCGACCTTCAGAAGTACGTACAGGCCATGTCATGGCTGCGCGAACCAACGAAGGAAAGAGACGAAAAGGCCGAAGAGCTGAACAAAGTTCCCGTGGATGAGGA
>JAKAPU010000235.1 GCA_021806865.1 archaeon | reverse complement strand
TATTTGCGCAGAGTTTAAGCATTTCTTCAACTTCTCCCGCCTGAAGGGGAGATTGTAACTGCCGAAAAAAGAGGCGCTACTTTAGGCTCGTTGAATCGAGCCCTTGAAACTATGCTTTTTCTGCGATATAGTTTGCTGCGGAGTTGTAGCGTTTCATCGTCTCAAGAAGAAGCTCCCTTATCCTCTCCACTTGTTTCAAGGCGTATAAGGAGAGACTGGAGCATTTAGGTTGACGTAGATTGAATTAGTTCTCTAAAAAACTATCGCGATGAAGCGCAATTCCTCCCCGACCTGAAGTTCGGAGCTTCCTTGCGCGTTAGCTGGTGAATTCCTCACTTTCCGGACTTTCAAATCCGAAAGCTTATTTCTGTCGCAACTGCTCTGATTTTCGCGAGTGGGCGAAGGTACTTTGTTCGAACACAAGGGAGTAAAAATAACGTGGCTTGGTCACGATGGATTCAAGATTGAGAATGCCGGCGAGACTCTGGTCATAGATCCTTTCAAGCTGACGCATGACGCGCACGCAGATTACGTGCTGATATCTCACGAGCACTATGACCACTGCAATGCCGACGATTTGAAAAGAGTAGTGAAACCGACGAGCACGGTCGTGGCGATACCCGCCTGCAGAGAGGAAGTCTCGAAGGCAAAACCCAAAGAAATCAAGACTGTCAAACCAGGGGACAAGGTGCTACTCGGAGGTTTCGAAGTCAGAGCTATCCCAGCCTATAACTTGAACAAGTTTGCAAAGCCCGGACAAGTGTTTCACCCAAAGGCCGACGGCAAGGTTGGATACATTATCAAGACGAAGAGCGGTGTTACGATCTATCACACGGGCGACAGCGACCTCATCCCTGAGATGGAAGGCTTGAAGCCCGACATTGCTCTTCTCCCCGTCTCTGGCACTTATGTCATGACTGCCGAAGAAGCAGTCCAGGCAGCTGACAAGATCAAGCCGAAGATCGCGATTCCGATGCACTACGGCACAATCGTGGGCAGCGAAAAGGACGCAGAGAAGTTCAAGAAAGGAGCAAAGTGCGAAGTCCACGTACTGACGAGAGAGTAGTATCAACGCAGGCTCTGGCGCGGCCTGGAAACTGGTACTGCGTCTTCCTCCACGGCGACGGGAGCGATGGAGTCGTGTCTGCGCTCTATTGAGAGCTTGGCAGAGTCATCGAGAGAGATCTTTGTCGAAATCCTGTCGCGAAGCGAGTAGTTCAGTTCGTATCCCATGGAGTTGCGCTTCAGCGAAGCCGCAGCTTTGCTCGTCGTGCCCGAACCCAGAAACGGATCGAGAACTGTCTCGCCCACGAAGGAAAACAGTTGTATCAATCTCGAGGCTAGCTCCTCCGGATAAGCCGCAATCCCCTTTTCAAGAGTATTGTTCGTCGGAAGCACGTTTGTTATCGGCCACACGGTGAGATTCCACTCGTTCTGATTGAAAGCGTGACTGTCGATCCGCGAGGCTTCGAGTTTTGCTTCGTCTATCTCCTTGATCTTCTTGTAGTCAAATCGTCCCTTCTGGAAGATTATGATGCTTTCCTGGATATTGTCAGGGTAGAAGTACATCGGGTAGGGATGCTGGATAATGACGCCCGACCTCCTGCTTATTCTCGAATAACCCTTCGGTTTTACCCACACTATTCTATCCCTATACCTGAAGCCGGTCTGGCGCATGATTGTTGTCGCATCCGCAACGATTGGCAGTTTTTCTCCGTCAACAAGCATGTCGTCTATGACAAAACAGACAATCCTTCCCTCGGCTGTCACCCTGTAAAGCTCGTCCGCAACTTTTGAGAGCATGCCCAGGTATTCGTCGTAATCGCGATACATTCCAGGATAATCAAAGGGGGCATTGTAGTACGGGGGAGATGTAACTGTAAGATCGATAGACTCTGTTCTCACTTCGTGCATGTCCGTACAGTTTCCGAAGATTATTCTGTGGTTTGTCGCCGATGCCAAGCCCCGCACTACGGCTACTTCCCAGGCTCGTGCGCAACAATACAGGCCAAGTCAATTTTTGTAGGCCTTTGGGTAGACCGAAACGAACAGCTAAATAGACCGCATTAGAGAAAAAAGTAACATCTTCTCAAAGTGACACTTGTTGAAGTTCACAATCTCTTACAAGACCGATTTTGGAACAATCTCTGCCGAAAGCAAGAAACCCGAGGATCTGGTCGATGCTCTTGACGAATTGAAGAAAATCGAAAAAAGTATTCGCGAGTCAAGAAAGAAACCTCTCAAACCGGCAAGGGCTATCTCCGCCGGAAGAGGAGGTAGGGGAGAAACTTCAGTCGCATTGAAGGAGATCGAATCTAGCCTTCTTGGAACAAATTTTTTCTCAAAGCCCCGAACGACGGGCGAGACAAGAGACAAGCTGCATGAGCTGACGGGCAAGTCGTTCACGAGCAGAAAAGTTAGCCAAGCGCTTGGCATACTCTGGAAAAAGAAGGAACTAAGCCGCAGCGGCAGTAGAAACTTTTTTGCGTATTCGACTTAGGTCAAGAGGAGCTTTTCGTACTCTCGGAGGCGGACTTCTGGGGGCCCGAAATCATCTCCTGCGCATCCCTGACCCCAACCACTCCGACTGGAGGTATTACAGATCCTGCTCCAGCGGTGGGCATGTTCGTTGGAATCAGCATCAGCGTCCCTCTACCTTGTAGCCCTAACTCGTACAGGATATTCATCCATCTCAGCTCCATGGCTCTCGGATTAGCTGAATAGAGGTTTGCAGCATCAACCATCTTCTGAGCCGCTTGGAATTCTGCTTCAGCAAGCGTCACACGCGCTCTCCTTTCCCGCTCCGCCTGCGCCTGTCGCGACATTGCCTCCTGCAGTGACGGTGGGATAGCAATGTCTCTGATCTCGACTGAGGTGACCTTGACACCCCACGCCTCTGTCTTTTGATCGATTATAGTCCTTGCGGAAGCACCAATCTTCTCCCTCTCGAAGAGCAGATCGTCAAAGCTCACACCACCTATTGTTTCCCTGAGAGTCGTCTGAGCCGCAAGATTCGTTGCAGTGTTGTAGTTTTCGGCGTTCAAGACTGCTTTTTGCACGTCGACCGGCTGGAAGTACATCACGGCGTCAACGTTGACTGGAACGTTGTCTCGCGTCAGAGTCTGCTCTGTCCTAAACGAAGCAACCTGGAGTCGCGTCGAAATTATGTACGGCAACTTGCTGATGAAGGGAGGGACGTAGATCACTCCGGGTCCCTTCAGACCTCTGTATCTTCCGAGAGTCAGCATCGGAGCTCGCTCCCATTCTTTCAAAATCTTGATTCCTGACAGCACTATTGCTAGAACTACCACCACAATGAACCCGATTATGGCAAGAGTGACGACGTCCATGGTCTCAGCTTTTCCCTTCCTTACGCTCCTTTATAGGTTCCCTTTCAACAACGAGCGTCAATCCAGAAACTTGTTTCACAATCACACGATCTCCTCTCTTTGCGCTTCCCTCCACCAGTTTTGCTTTCCATATTATGCCTTCAACTGAAACTTCCCCATCGGGATCCAAGTCGGAAACGGCACTACCTGACTTTCCCACAATCGATTCTACTCCAGTATAGGGCTTCTTTCTCATCGAGCCTGCAATCCATCTTGCGTAAAGTGCCAGAAGACCGCCCACGACTACGAGTATTCCGAGTTCGATGAACTGAAGATTCCCGAACGGAGATGGCGAGTAGGGTACTTCGTAAGCCAGGAGAAGAGTGGCGAAGGCTCCGATGACGACTCCGGCAAACATCAAGAAACCGTGTCCCGTCTTTAATTCAAAGACGATTAGGGCAGCAGCGGCCGCGAAAAGTACTAACGGGACAGCAATCGCAGAAGAGGTTGCGCCACTCTGTATTGCTTCGGCTCTGATGAAAGCCAACGCTATCA
>JAKAPU010000036.1 GCA_021806865.1 archaeon | reverse complement strand
GCTAGAATCGGAGTTGGAATCGCAAGCATCTCGCAACTTCGGTCCCAGTTAGCCTGGCAATTCTCGAGCGTGTTGATTCCACAAAAAATTCTTAAGCGAATCCGTTTCAGCTAGCCAGTGATCTTTTATGAGCGTATCTGCGATCTTGACGTTTGTCTCGATCGCATTCACGATTCCAGTACTATTGATTTCATACTTCTATGTTGTAGAATTCCTTGGCGCACTTCGCTATCCTCGAAAACTCGAAACGAACAATGTCAAGCTAGAGCATTTTCCTGCCGTTTCAATACTCATCGCAACTTTCAACGAAAAATTCGTGATATCAAGAACGATTGATGCCTTGAAAGCTCTGGATTATCCTCGTGAACTCATACAGGTTGTCATCGCCGATGACTCGACAGATGAAACACGATCAATTATTGACAAAAAGTGTGAGGAGCTCATTCGATTTGGATTTGATGTCGTTATCTCAAGGAGAGCAACCCGTACTAATTTCAAGAGTGGCGCGTTGAATCAGGCAGCTTCGCGATTGTATGGGAGCTATGTCCTGCTCCTCGATGCAGACTCGATAGTTCCTCCGGAAGTCATCAAGAAAGGCGTTGAGGCTTTTGCCAGATACCCGAATATCTCATTTGTCTCTTACAGAGTCGGGCACTACAACAGGGAACATAATTTGACCACGCGCCTCTACGCGTTGTTTCTAGATCTTGGAGATACATTAGGCAAGATGGGAGCATTTCCAATGAACCTGCCTTTCTCGCTACAGGGGGGATTTGCTCTAATTTCCAGATCAGCCCTTGAGTCGGTTGGACGATGGTCCAATGACACCATCGTCGAAGACGCCGACCTTTCTTGCAAGCTATACGAGTCCGGCAGGAAGGGCGTCTACTTGAGCAACGTATGCATCCTCAGCGAAGATCCTATTTCACTCGCCATCTGGAAGAGACAATCAGCGAGAGTTGCGCAAGGCTGGGCAAAATGCATATCCAAGCACTTCAAACAGATCGTGACAACGCCCAGTCTTCCCATTTGGAAGCGTATTGTGTTGTTGTTGACTTTGCTTTCCCCCTTCGCGAGTTTGAGTTGGATAACTGTGAATTTCATAGCCGCCCTTTCACTGGTCCTGGGATTAACAAGTTCAGGAGCTTCCGTCTTCTCAAGCTTTGGATACGTCCTACTTGTCGGAGTTCCCGGAGTTGTTATGCTCTCAGCTGGCATATTCACGCTTCACGTACAGAGACTTCTGACTCGAAGGAACCTACTCTTGATTCCGCTACTCTCGTACGTCGGTCTCTTCATGCTCACAACAAATTCTGTTGGATTCCTGAATGGACTGCTTGGCCAGACTGGTTTCTTCTTTCGAACCCCGAAGAAGGGACATCATTTGCAAGATCACACACACGGTTACTCCGTCGCACCCCCACTCGATAGAAACAGTCTGGTGGAAGTAGTTCTTTCAATTTCGGCTCTGATTCTCTCAGTGTTTGTATTAGAGCTCGGAGTCTGGCTTCTTTCGCTTTTCGGGTTTGCGATCCTCACAGCGAAGTCTATGAACCTATTACAGATCTCAAAAGAAAGAACGCCAGAGAAGGAGATCACAGAACCGATTCTTACTCAATCGATTAGCCTCTGACCAGCTTTTTTGAAATCAATGCGCAGATTACTTAATGTTCCGAAACATTAGGAAACTACCGGAAATTCCCCAGACCACGACACACTGCGAAGCAGCATTGCTAATCTCCTTCATGTTTGCACCAAACCAAGATGAATCTGTAGGACAGATGATTGAAGATCTCTTGGCGACTTGTATTCTCCAAAACTGCGCTGCGAAGATCTTCTGATGATTCAGTCCATGATTTCATAATCGGATGAAATTATCTTTTCTGTGACAGCTTTGTCTTGCCGATAGTAATAAATTGGATGCAAGAATCAGTTTGTACGCTTCATGAAGGATTGAGCGAACAAATTGGATCCGCTGCCGAATCTTATCGAGCTTCTGGTCATCGCATTTCCAGCGGGCATACTTGGGGCGATGACAGGCATCGGCGGTGGCATCATCCTGATACCGATTCTGACTCTGATTGGAGTACCAATAAAATATGCAATTGCTGCTAGTCTTCTCTCCACAATAGCCACTTCAAGCGGATCTGCTTCCGCTTACGTGCGTGACAGACTTTCAAACATTCGAATAGGAATGTACCTGGAGATGTTTACGGTTGTTGGAGCCATAGTAGGTGCCACAATAGTAGTATTGTTGCCGAGCCAGTACACCTGGATCCTTTTCTTCGCATTTGCAGCCATACTTCTTCTTTCCTGGTGGCAGTTGCTGACAAAGAAGGGTCATGAAGAACTTCCGTTCACATATCACCAAGACAAATTCTCGCACTGGCTAGGAATGGACGGCATATACTATGACAAGGCAGAACGCAGATGGATTTACTACAAAGCGAGGAGAGCATCCTACGGAGGAGCGGCCATGTTTGGTGCCGGAATGATTGCGGGGCTGCTGGGAATTGGTGCTGGAGCAGTCAAGGTTACAATACACGACCTCATAATGAACATGCCAGGCAAAGTTTCCACCACGACCAGCAATTTCATTATTGGGGTGACAGCACTGTCTGGCGTGAGCGTCTTTTTAGCTTCTGGTCTAGTGAACTTGGGCCTGGTTGCCCCGATTGCCATTGGAGTTACCACAGGTGCGATATTAGGCACCAAAGTACTCGTGAAGATGAAGAATCTGCAAGTGAGAAAATTGTTTCTCGTGGTACTCTTTGTTCTGGCTGCTGAGATGATATTGAGGGGAGCGGGAGTCTTGCATTGAGTGAACGCAAAGAAGGAGACAGCGAGTCTCCGTTTGTTCGAATCGACGACATTACCATAACCACTCCGATGAAGGATCAAGCTGAGTTAGACAAGATCCTGGAAGAAGTGAATGAGATAAAAGAGAGAAAGGGCTTCGATCTCGAAGCCATCCTCAGTCACCTTCTCATCTATGGAGTTGTGCTGGCAATGATTGTGACTGCGATAGGTGCAGTTGATTTCTATTTTGTCTACAGGAACCTCGAAATAGATCAATTCGTTCAATCATCTAACTTTGCTTCGTACTTTTCATCGACGGTCAGCAATTTCGCTATTGGCAATTTCACCCCGATTTCGATCATATCTCTCGGAGTGATAATTTTACTCTTCACACCGTATCTCAGGGTTTTGAGTTCGTGGGTGTACTTCGCACTAAAAGAGAAGAACGTCAAGTACGTTCTCATAACTCTCTGGGTACTGTTGATACTTACGTTGAGCCTTTTCATACGATGAATCCATCATTTAGTTTCTCGTCCTTTCCCAAGAAGTATTTTCTAGTGGCGAACTTAATCTAAACAAGCTTGCCTGCGCAACTCTTTTGTATGTAGCTGCGAATCATTACGACCCACAAAGATATTTTTTGAAGAGTGCGTACAGAATATCAGCTACGATCCTTGCGTTCGCGGGCGGGATCTTGCTGATAAACAGCGGATACCGGACTTCGAGCTTTCTTCTAACTCTCCTTTCTCTTTCCGAGAGCCAGAAAATCGTCCCAGATGTTGTAAGAACCATCCTGTTGGTCGCCATACCGATCTTGACTGTTATTATTTCGCTCGGAGGAATTCTGGTCATCGCGGGTGGAGTCCTTTTGTTGTTCAAGCACAAATTCTCTGCTTCCGTTCTCATTGCACTCGGAGGAGGAATAGGATTGATCGGTATCATAATCGCCCTTGGTTACTCTGTGTATTCAGCCGGCATTTTTTCAATCATAACGCATATCGAGTATTGGATCGGAGTTCTTATTGCCAGTACATCCAGAGCGCTGGGGAAGAAATCATAAATCAGTGCTCTCTGACATCCGTGATGTTCTCCAATGCCAACAGTAACTTCCGAGTGGAAACAAACGGGAAGAGAAGTGAGAGTGAAAGTGCGAAATTTCGAAGTGATAGTGGACCATCCTCAAGAGCAGAGGGGCACTGATCTCGGACCAACGCCTTCCGAATTATTGCTTTCTTCTCTCGTTGGTTGCTACAGCGGCACAATGCAGTCGATAGCAAGAGCGATGTCTATACCAGTGGAAAAAGTGAGAATTGTTGCTACTAGCGAGAAGGGAGCGAAAGAGTACGAGAGCCTGAAATCGATATCACTGAAAGTCGAAATTTCGCCAAAGGTCGAAAGCCAAGAGAGACTCAAACTCTTGCTAGAGCAGACGAAGAGAAACTGCACTGTCTCCAACACCCTGACTCATCCTCCGATTATTACGATAGAGTCTGTCTAGATTAGGCGGACGCTCATAGGCCTGCTTCATACGGCCCTACGACAAAGACGCTCAAAATCAACACAACAAGAACTATCAAAGTAACCACAACGTAAAGAAAATCTCTGCTCGCAGCAAAAAGCACGAGTGAGGTAGCGACCCTGATGAGCGGAGTCGCGAGCAGAATCAAAAGGCCGAGCTGAATCAAGTAGTCACCTTTGAGATGAACCACTCCATAAAGCAGAGAATAGAGATTGAGACTCGGCCTTCCATAATTTGCTTGAATCAAGTTCGTCAGAGAATCTGGATAATTGGGCGTTCTTGTGCCGATGACTAATAACAAGACTCCGATTGCAATGACTGCAGCGCTTACAATAACCCCGTATCTCAGAACCTTGCTCACAATCGAATTAACATCTATTTGCAGCGAGCGTGATCTCTTTTCGTCGGACATTGACCCTCACCCAAGGAGCAGACCTTTCTGCAACATCTGTAAGCCAAGTATTACCAGAATGATTATGAAGAGTATACGAAGCGACGCGGGTTTTGTGCGCACTAGAACTTTCGCACCGATAAGAGAGCCGAGCATTACACCAATTGCGATCGGCGCAGCTAGTATTGGGTTGACATATCCTCCGATGTAAAAAATTGCCGTGCTCGCAGCTGCCGTGACGCCCATAACGAAGTTGCTTGTTGTAGTAGAGACTTTGAATGGAAGCTTCATAACGGAGTCCATGCTCACCACATTCAAAGCACCACTTCCGATGCCAAGCAGTCCTGATAGCAAACCTGAAAAGAACATGATTCCAAGAGCTTCTGGCGCTCTGGCCGCTTCATAGCTGTATTCCTTCTTCATTGCGCTATCATAGTATTTCCCCTTAAGGTTCAACTTTTCCGATATCCGGTTTGGTATCTGATTCACGTGCGGCCCGTTAGACTTTCGCTCGGCTCTAGACTTTCTGTAAAGGTCGTATGAAGAGGTTAGAAGGAATATACCGAATGCAATGAAAACGACCCATTCAAGTCCGCTCTTGGCGAGAAAAAGTGTAGTCAGAGCGCCGACAACAGCTCCAGTGGCAGTACCAACCTCAAGAAACATGCCAACCCTGATATTGGCAATCTTGTTACGAACGAACGAGGAAGCAGATCCGCTGGAAGTGGCGATGACTGATACTATGCTTGCTCCTATTGCATAGTCTATAGGTACATTGAACAGCAGCGTGAGCACGGGGACGACTAGAATGCCACCACCTAGACCAACCATCGCGCCGATCAGACCTGCCAGAATCGAAATCAAAAACATTAACAGAAGATACTCTTCGATTCCAAACATTAGATGGTTTCACGGGAATATCTTTTCGTTCATGTAAAATTGTTTTCCACAACAGTCTGTATGAATCAGAACGTGGATTTCGGATTTGTGGGTGAAAGTGCGACCTACGGAAGGATCAAGCCAGGGGATTACTGCGTTATTTGCATCCTTGATTATCGCCGCAACACTGGAGCCGCAAGGGAGAACACATGAAACGCACAAAGGCTACCCAGATTCACGTCAGCGCTATTGAAACTTGCGGCAAAAGTGTCGGCAGAATATGTAAGATCCTTTGATGGTGCAGCATCGAGTGAAGCCGCAGAAAAAAGGCGAAGAAAAAATTGGCGAGCCGATTGGAAACTGTATCAAATCATGAATCAAACTAGCTGATATCCAAAGGAAAGTGAGTTGGGTACATGACCGCCTTCACACCAGACAGAATGTGCTAGCACTTTTCGTCATCGCTTAGAACCAAGTTGACAAAAGTCACACTGCAAACATACTTTGGAAGAAATCATCGAGCAACATCTGTTCAGGTCTAGGCTCGAGACGAAATGCGTGGCTCAATATGCACGCCGCTTTCTTTCAATTTGGATTCTTCAAACAGATCTGAGGCCTCTTTCACCTTGTATCCTTCGTGAACAATTGCCCTGATAGCTCTAATCATAGCAACTGGGTGATCGTTCTGCCAGATATTGCGACCCATATCTACGCCAATTGCTCCTTCTTGTAAGGCATTGAAAGCGAGTTCAAAAGCATCCCTCTCCGTGCTCAACTTTGGGCCTCCGGCCACCACCAACGGCACCGGGCAGCCCTGCGAAACTTTGGAAAAACCATCGCAGTAGTATGTCTTCACAACGTGCGCGCCGATTTCTGCCGAGACGCGACAGGCAAGCGCAAGATATCGCGCATCCCTCTTCTCGAGTTCCTTTCCGACGGCAGTGATTGCCATCACCGGCATTCCAATTTCCTCTCCCTCGTCAACCAGTTTTGAAAGGTTCAGCAGCGTCTGTCTTTCGTGTTGCGTTCCCGCAAATACAGAGAGAGCAACAGCTGAGACGTTCAGTCTCACAGCTTCGCTCATAGATGTAGTGATACCTTCGTCGCTTAGATCGTCTCTCAGAATCGTTGTTCCTCCAGAGACTCGAAGGATGATCGGGGTATTCCAGTCTGGATTAACCTCCGTTCTCAAAACTCCACGTGTCACCGCTAGAGCGTCAGAATACTGGACAAGCGGTTCGATCGTCTTTCTTGGTTCCTCAAGTCGATGCGTTGGACCCATAAAGTATCCATGATCGCAAGCTAGCATCACGGAGCGGCCATCCTTTGGCAAGATCATGCGAGATAATCTGTTCTGAAGCCCCCAGTTAGAGTGCGTTTTCAATAGTTTTCACTCAGCGGCGGATTTGGCACACAACGGCTATTTCTCTCTTGTTGAGGATACGCATCGAGGACGTCCCATCAGTAGAATTGATACGAAAAGCCTAAAGGGACAGACGCGAAAGAATGCACCTTACAAGCACTTGGTGAAATTCCAGCTGGACAATGGTGTCGTTGACAAGACTGAGGTGGAGGGTCGGGCCGACTCTGCGCTTCCATCACGTGAGATACACGAACATATTCGTGGAAGGGGTATAATAGCGGACATAGCCCTCGGATTGTCTGACGGGCTCGTAACGAACCTCGCGTTCCTTGCGGGATTCGCAAGCGCCGTACAGAACATTGACCTGATCAGGTTTGCTGGGATCGCAGCAATGCTTGCCGGGGCGGTTTCGATGTTCTTCGGCGGGCTGATTTCGGCAAGGTCTGAACACGACTTGTTCAAAGCAGACGCATCGAGAGAATCCCTTGAGATCGAAAAAGAGCCGGCAGAAGAAAGGCAGGAACTAAAGTCGTTCTACTTGAAGAAGGGATTGACTGAGGAAGAATCGGAAATCGTGGTGAAAAGGATAACTTCAAACAAGCAAAAGTGGCTGGAGGATCTTTTGATGCACGAATTGTACATACACGAAACTAATCTTGAGAATCCGATAAAGACGGCGAGCGCCATCGGTCTAGCTTTCATAGTTGGCGCGTTTGTCCCGCTGGTATCATATTTCTTGGTTCCGGGAAGACAACTCTCATTAATTGCTTCAACAGCAAGTTCCTTGGCATTCTTGTTTTTTGCAGGTGGTTGGAAGGGCAGGTTGAGCGGAAGAAAGATGTGGAACGCCGGGACAGAAATGTTACTCGTCGGGGCCTTAGCGTCTCTCATCCTGTACACGATCGGCAGCCTTCTCGTATTTGTCTAAGCCTTTCTAAACTTGCCGTCCTTCCCGTTATAGTTTAGGAGCCCGGCATAGATAGACCAGTGTATCAAAAGAGCTTGAATCTGCATCTCGTTCATCTCCTGTTTGTGATGCCATCGGATGTCCTTTTCCTGTAGAGCGTTTGCAACGTCACTTGCGGAAAACTCGCCGTCTCGCGTAGCCAATTCCAGGGCAGTTTTGAATGGTTCCACTTTTGCAAGTTGATCTTTCAACATGCGCACCTTGTTCTTGGAAAGTCTCTGAAACTTTTGCCCGAGTTCAGTCAGCGAGACATCACCCTTTTCCACCTTGATCAATCCCAGCATCTCGCCCGTGTCCAAGATTGGCAAGAGTACGGCAAGATCCGAACCAAATTCATCGGCAAGCTTTGAAGCATCGATAGGAGTGCCGAGTCCACCAGTTATCTCAACCAGCCCTATCACCTGACCGGCTCTCACGTTTGCAGGCATGATTGGAGGCCTCTGGGGAGCCTCAGCAGGCGTTGCAGCTTTTTCCAATTTCACACTTTCCTGTTATGCAAGTAATGCGTATACTTTGTCCACCCATGAGAAAAACTCTTCGGATTTCTTGTTACGCGGGCGAGGCATGTCGATGCAAAGTTCTGCTACAACGTGCGCAGGTCTTGGAGATAAGATGACGATCTTGTCCGAGAGCTCAATAATCTCCTCGACGTTGTGACTAACCATGATAACCGTCTGGATCGGAGAAGATGGGTTGATAAGAAGCGAATAGACTTCTCTTCTCAGATGCTCGGCTGTTAGATTATCAAGAGAACTGAATGGCTCGTCCATCAGCAAGACTTCTGGTTCGAGCGCCAGCGCTCTTGCAATGCCAACTCTCTGTTTCATACCTCCAGAGAGTTCGCCAGGGTACACATTCTCAAAACCCTTCAAGCCCGTGTCATCAAGGGCCCTCAACGATCTTTCCTTCTTCTCCTCCTCACCGAGATCTTTCCTAGAAGAAAGGCCAAACATTACGTTTTCCAGAGAGGTGCGCCATGGCAGCAAAACGAAATTCTGGAAGATCATAGAAACTTGGCTGATCGGCTCCACTATCGGAGTTTGACGGAACTTCACTACGCCTGACGACGCCCTATTCAGACCAGCGATCATCCTGAGAAGAGACGACTTGCCGCAGCCCGAGGGACCAGTGATTGTGACAAACTGATCCTTCCACGCAGAGAATGACACATCGGATATTACAGGTAGCTGCTCCTTTTCTTTTCTGAAATCAAGGCTGACATGCTCGACTGATATCACTGGTTCAGAGTAAGAACTCTTGTTCGAATCCTGAGTCTTTCCAGCCTGAATTGTCACGCCAGCTTTGTCTTGAAGCACCGAGCTCATCCAAACTTACCTCCAACTATGCACGTGATATGGTTTGCCACGAATTTCCTCACCTGTTGTAAGCGTACTTCTTCGTTGTGTGATGATACACACGTCGCCAAACTGTCAAATTGAAGAAAATAATCAAGGCAGTCATCGACAGGACTGCAAGAGTCAATACCAGAGGATCATTGTTGAGTGTAGCAAGAGCTATCGTTTTTCCGATTCCAGTTTGGACCTGTGTTTCTACCGGTTGTCCCGGTTGCTGGAAGTACTCGGCCACAATCAGCGTGTTCCATGCTGCTCCTATTGCTGTGATAGAGCCGGTGACAAAGGCTGTCACGGTCGCAGGGATGTAGATGTTCCGCCAAGCCTGCCAATTTGATATCTTGAATTCCCGTTTGAGTTCGAACAAATCTGAAGGCATTGATCGCACGCCTGCCATGATGTTGAAAATTATGTACCAAAACGTGCCGAGAAAGACTATGACCGCTGCAACCGCTTCACCGTTTTTGTAAAGAGCTTCAACAAGTACCGGCAGTAGGAGTGGGGCAGGGATAGATGCGATGACTTCCAGCATTGGAGAAGCAGTATCATACAGTCTTCGGTTTAGTGCAATTGATATTCCAAGCGGTAGCCCAATCGCGATGCAAATAAAGTAGACGTACCAGACACGGACAAAAGAAAATGCAAGTGCAACAAGTATCGAACCTTCGGTATTTGCAATAACACTTAGACTTGGCAGGTGAGTCAGCGAGGACTCTAGACTCGTCATCGCTCCCAATTCCAGAACAATGAAAATGACCACAAGTATCACAACAGCATACTTCACCCCCTTGCGAAATCGGGAAAGCGAGGAAGAAAATCGTGTCACCCCTCTCCCCTGTGTCAGCAGAAAGAGTTTCGATATTGACCTCTGATTGATCCATGAATAGAATCTCATCAAGGTATCTCGTCGCACTCCGCGTGTGTCTTCTCCGAACTTGTACCTCTCGGACCATAACGCAAATTCGCGAAGAAATACGAACTGCCACACAATCACGGCGATGATTAACGCTATCATGGCATACGCGAATCCCGTCCAGTCTTGATTATTTGCAAGATTGATTACTGCAACGCCTATACCATATTGTACACTTGTGGATTCTTTGCCAAGAGAGATTATTTCGCTGGAAGCCAAGTAAAACAAGCCCACAGCCCACGATGTCTGAGTGTTGTAAGCTATCCTGCTTAGCGAAGCTGGAATGTAAATCGATGTTATCCTATGCCATGAGCTAGTCTGAGAAATCTTGGATAGGTCTATGTAGTCTTGCGGAATAGCTTTGACCGCTTCATAAACTCCGAATGCGATGTTCCAGGACATGCTGGTGAAAATCAGGATGATTACCGCGAGATTGACACCCATTTGTCCCGGAATCAATGAGACCACTCCAAGCATGACCAGCGGGAAGAATCCCAATATCGGAATTGATTGAAACACATCGAGCAATGGTACGATGATGGATTCCGCCCTCTTGTTTCGAGCTGCGAGAATTCCTACTGTGAGACTAAACAGTATGCTCAATCCAAGAGCAACAAGCATCCTTGTCCATGAAAAAACCAAGTCGAGAATTATTACGAATACATTGAACTGGGTCGTAGGCCTCTGCTCCATTTTTATTGGTCATGCATTTTCAAAGCATAGGCATTGCAGACTGGAACTAATCCAGAAAATCGGCTGGTAAAGATTGGCGGTTGTTTGATAGAATTTACACTTTTCGCAACACTGTTCTCAAATCTTAGATCCAATCAGATCGCGACAGGCATGAAAACAAGATCGAGATAAAGAAACGATTAGGCCTGCGTTGCTTGCTGTTTCAGCGAGGCTTTTGCTATCAGTGTTCTAATTTTCTTTTGGTGAGTTTCTGCGGCGGTTGTGCACTTTAACCAGTAAGGATGATTGGGCGCTTCGTCAGCCATGACTAGAAGCACATCAACCAGCTTCAAGTAGGTCGGTATTGCCTCAGTATAGTCTTCTGCCTTCTCCTCTTCCGCTCCCTTCTTGATCAGATGCGCCACATAGTCTTCGAGTTTCTTGAACTGAGCGGAATCCAACGTGGGCACCCATGTCTCCGAGCGACACACAATGTCAAATGGCATGCTGTCAACTACACTTTACAATCGCATCGAAATTGACGAACTTATCCAGAGTGACACGAGTCTCTTCTCATCCCACCAAACGAGTCTAGTCCTCTTGAGAGAAACATCAAGAAATTGCATGTCTTGGTGAAACTATCTGAACACTTTGGGCTTTTCGATGGTCGGCTCTTAGTATTTCACGAACCGAGATCGCTCAGTGAATAGAGTTGTCAGAGAAATCTAATCGTAGACAAATCTCAGCAAATGACCTCAATACTTATGCCAAGAAACCTTCGACCATATTTGATGAGATTAGATCGGTGCCAGAAGAACGCAGAATGATACTCCACTGCAGAACCTGTAGCAAGCCATTTGACAGTACGTTTGCAGTCAACGACTTTGCTGCGCTATCAGCAGAACAGCTGAAAGCTGGCACGATTCACCTCTGTCCCCACTGCGGGGAACTTGCGATCTATCAGCTTCGAGACTATGAAGAACCTCCCAACTGAACTCAACTCAATGTGATAGCAGTCCTTTTTTGATTGCGTCATCACCATTGACACTTGTTTCGGTCATCGCTTCTTTCGAATATTGAATCAAGAACTCCAAAGATCCCGAGAACTTGAAATTCCCGACAAAGCAATCGCTTCAAAACTTCTCAACACGTATAAATAGCGAATTGTGATAGTGCTATTTGTCCGCCGTTCGAGTTCAAGGAGTCATTTGAATCGAATTAGGCACAGGCCAGCCTCAATGGAAAGCTCCTGCCAGACTTAGTGATGGGGATCATATCTTGGATTTACAAAAGAAGACGATGACAAGAAGCCCTGTAAACAGGCCCCGCTCTCTTCAGAGAAAATCGGTAGAAGCTACTGAAGACTATCTCGAAGCAATCAATGCATTGATCGAGGAGAAGGGATTTGCGGCCTCGGTTGATATTGCTGAAAAAATGAACGTCTCGAAACCGACGGTCACGAGCATTGTGAAGAGGCTTCATAATGAAGGTTTTCTGGTGCACGAGAAGTATCGTGGTCTGAAACTCACCCACAAGGGCAAGAGACTAGCCGAGGAGATGAAAAAGAAGCACGAGCTCATTGCGAGTTTTCTCGAGCTCTTCGGTGTTGATCAAGTGATTGCGCGTCAGGATGCTGAGCGGATTGAACACGGGCTCCACTCTGAAACCCTTGATAAACTCGAGGCTTTCACGCTATTCGTTTTGGACAATCCGGAGCTGATTCGGAAATACCGAACCTTCGCATCCAAGGAAAAAGCTTGAGGATTAGAATTCTATGACAGACTTTATCCCTTCCTGATCTTCCATGGCGTATGCTTGTCTGAAATCTTCCGGTCTGGAAACCTTTGTTATCATTTTTTCCAGAAGTCCCGGCCACTCGCGCGAGATATTGGAAAGGTCGGTAGCGCCCGAAACGAAGTACGACCTGTTTGCGTTCACAGAGCCAAAGAGTGTCTTGTTGCCGAGAACAATGTCTGTAAGTTCCAGCCCGACGTTCTCTGTAATCTGTTCCTCGCGATAGATACCCAGGTAGCACAAGATACCGTTCACATTGAGCAGTCTTTGAGCCTCTGCTGCGACCGATGGATTGCCAGTAATCTCAAACACCATATCATAGTCTTGGGTCAGAGATCCAAGGGGGTTCTCTTTGGCGTTGATATATTTGGCGCCGGTCATCTCGATAATTCGAGCCTTCAGACTATCTCGCGATCGAGTTGCAACGGCATCAACGTCCAATCCTCTCAGCCGCAATATGGCTGTGGCAAGTATGCCAACTGGGCCCGCTCCGAGCACCAGTGCTTTTCTTGGGGCCCATTTCATTCTCGATTGTTGAATATGAAACGTCTGTAGAACACCTTTTTCGACGATAGTCAAGGGTTCTAGCAAGACGCCAGTCTTGGACAATGATTCTGGTAACTTTACGACGAAGAACGCGTCGCTCAGGGCAAATTCTGAAGCGTATCCATTGAGCTGCTTTATTCCATGCTCTTTGTAGTGCCCAGTTGTGCACATGTCCGATTCTCCATTCGAGCAGTTCAAGCAATTCTCCGGGCAATTGCGACGAACGGTTGGGACAACGAGTTCTCCTTTTTTGAAACCCACAACCTTGCTGCCTATGGAAGATACGCGACAGAGGGATTCGTGGCCAAGAACAAGAGTGTTCGAACCTTGAGGCGCTTCCCCGTAAAAGCCAGCAATAATATCCCGATCAGTTCCACAGATTCCCACCCGCAAGACCTGAAGTAGTATCTGATTTTCACTTGGAGAAGGAATCGGCGAGTCCACCAGCGAAAGGGATTCTGAAATCTTGGGTTTCACGACAACTGCTTTCAAGACAGGACACCGCAGAAGATTCAGAAAAATGCAAGGCTAATGAGGTTTTTGAAGAACCAATTCAGTCTTATTAGGCAGACCAATCGGCAGTAGAGAAAATGCCACTGTCCACCAGAAGATACACCGAGCTTCGGTTTACGATTTCAGATCTGGTTCAAAGGGATAATTGGCACGATCTGTTCGAGATTTGTGGAACTGCGGACGACGAGCAGTCAAAAGCAATATCCATGATTTTCTCGATGTATGAGCCAAAGCGTTCGTGGAAACTGCTCGACTATGTAATGAAATTGCCAGCGTCGGAGAGGCGAAGCAAGCGGTATTCGATGAGGACTATGTGCTACATACTTGGAAGAATGGGCCAGTCGGATACGAGGCGAGCAATAAACACTCTAAGGATCTTTCTCTCGGACGACCACATGCTACGAGAACCAGTCAAAGCGGCACTTTCCAATCTTTGGGTTCTGGACACAAGGGCTACATCCAACTTGTTGCTAAACTGGGTCACACATTCCGAAGACAATGATGATCTTCCGGAAATAGCTGTTCGCTCCTCTGAGTATGCCGCTATGCAGGAACCCAGTAAGGTCGAAAAATTTCTTCGAAAGGTGTCGAAGCTTGAATCTTATTCAAAGATCGCTTCGAAAGACGCCGCTTCGCTTATCGAAGCATACCTTCCTGTTAAGAAACGACAGAAAGCGAAGAAGGGTTCTAGCAAATGAAAGAGTCAGGTCTCAAGCCGCATTTTTGAGACATGATTCATGAAACATGGTGGACCTTCCTTGATCCAAACAAACGAGCGGGCGCTACACATTGCTCCCTCCAGAGTCCTGTAGAGACATTTAACTCTCCTTCCTTCTGACATTTTCTCTTTGGGCTTGCTACCGCAGTATGGGCAACTACCTGCTTCGAGAGACAAATAGACGTGACTCTCCTCCGAGTTACTGCAAACAAGCCATGTTCCGAGCTCGTGACCGCTATCGCACTTCGGACTATTACTTCGCAAGAGAATGGAATTCACATGCGAGTTGCATTTGGGGCAAACCACGAGTCTTGAGACTTCCGCTTTGCTCAATTCAAAGAAGCAACATGACTCCGGTTCTTTAATGTATTTGCGAGCAGCATTTCCAATAGAGTGAAAAAAATCTGTTCTATACAGCACACAAGGTAGCACCGAAAAAATCGGAGCAGTGCTTGCGTGAAGTAATGTTTCGTCGTGCATAGGTTTTTGCGCAGTCCGTTTCCATGTAACCAATTATCCCAACGCTTTGAGCGATTAGTAAGAGCAGGCTGAACTGGTCGGCCGTAGCCTTCCAGCGTACACCTCTCTCCTATCAACGTCATCTTCTATGACAGCTCTTCACCGCACCCGCATCCCCTTGCGAGGACACAGATAGCGGATGGTCATCTTTTCTCGGGACTAGCTTCGAGCTTAGATGCCTTCAGCTCTTATCTAAGACGGCTTAGCTGCCCGGCTATTCTCCTGTCGGAGAACCGGTATGCCAGAGGCCGCGTTGCCCTGTTCCTCTCGTACTAGGGACAACTTCCCCTCAGATGGCCGCCGCTTCCATCAGGTAGAGACCGACCTGTCTCACGACGGTCTAAACCCAGCTCACGTTCCCCTTTAATGGGCGAGCAGCCCCACCCTTGGCCCCTGCTGCAGGACCGGGATGGGAAGAGCCGACATCGCACAATTCATCTCTCTTGTTACCAAGAGTTGTAGACTATATCTCCATCCTCTTTCAGCTAAAGAGGAGTCGGCGTGTGATAGCACACGTTTGCTATCTCATTGGATCAAAGATCCTCAGTCGTTACGGGGTCACAGCGTTGCTTGTTAGATTTCAGATTCTTGCTGAAGCAACTTGCTGGACTTCCCACGGTATTGCCCTAAACAAATCCGCTTGGCTCTTGATGCTCTAGAGAGCATCTCCCGTTCCTAAAATTAGCGGAGGGTTCCACCGTTATAAGCCGATACTAGGATCAACATTGCTGTTGTCCTACCCCATGCAGATTGATACATTCTGAGGTACCAAACCGCGGGGTCGATTGGAGCTCTCGCCCGCGACGAGCCTGTTACCCCTGGGGTAACTTTTCTGTCACCTTTGGCCTCCAACTGTGAGGACACAAAGGATCGCTAGGCCAGGCTTTCGCCTCTGAATATTTCGCGTTTGAATATACAGTCAAGCTGGCTTTTGGCCTTGCCCTCTACGGCGGAGTTCTGACCCGCCTGAGCCAACCTTTGGGCCCCCTCGATACTTTTTCAAGGGGGTGCCGCCCCAGCCGAACTGCCCACCTGCCGGTGTTCCTCTGACGAGGTTAGCGACGCAGTTCTGAGAGGCCGGTGTTACACTTTTGCCTCTAGAGACCCCGGAAGGCCTCTCTCGACGGCTCCCGACTACACTCTGCAATCAGAACCGCATCGCAGCGACAAGCTGCAGTAAAGCTCCACAGGGACTTCTCTCCCCGATGGAAGTTGGTGGACTGTTCGTCCACCTTACGTGGGTTCGCCGGGTCGCAGATAGGGACAGTGGGGCCCTCGTTGGTCCATTCATGCACGTCGGAACTCACCCGACAAGGCATTTGGCTACCTTAAGAGAGTCAGAGTTACTCCCGGCGTTAAGCGGCCCTTAGCCCGGTTGAACCCAGGTTTTAGGTACCGCCACTGGCCAGGATTCATTGACTGTACAAGTCCTTTCGGATTAGCAGTCAACTGTGTTTTTATTAAACAGTCGGGACCCCCTAGTTATTGCAACCTGCGATTCCAGTTTCTCACTAAAATCGCAGGCACCCCTTATTCCTAAGTTACGGGGCTGATTTGCCGAGTTCCCTTACCTACAGTACACCCGACACGTCTGAGGCTTCTCACCTAGGGGCACCTGTGTCGGATCTCGGTACGGACACCCCGGTGTCTTAGAACCACTCCTTTCAATGTCCCTCAGGATCAGGTGAACAGACCATATGGCCTGCTATTCTTGTCTCGAATGAGTTCTCGTCATTACGACACTCCCCCACTCTCGAACAATTGAACAAGGCGACAACCTTGCTCACCCTACCTCAAGGCAAAAGTGATTCGACAATAACGACACCAAGGCGGTACCCGAATATTAACGGGTTTCCCTCTTCGTGTAACGCCGTTGGGATTACACTTAGGACCGACTTACTCCTGGTCGACGACGCGTTGCCAGGAAAACCTTGCCCTTGCGACGGTCGGGATTCTCACCCGACTACGCTGCTACTACCACCGGGATCTGCACTAGAGAATGGTCCACAGGATCTCACGACCCTGCTTCTACCCAACCTCTACGCCCAACTACCACAAACAAGCTCCTGCTTGTTGTCTAAAGTATCGGCACTTGGCTTTAGCCCCGTCCATTTTCGAGGCCTCTGAGCTCGGCAGGTAAGCTGTTACGCACTTTTTGAAGGGTGGCTGCTTCTAAGCCTACCTCCCTGCTGTCTTTGCTCAAAGACGCTCTTTTGTTTGACACTTAGCCAAAATTTGGGGGCCTTAACTTTAGTCTGGGTTGTCCCCCTCTTGGTTATGAGGCTTACCCCACATAAACCCGTCTCCGGACTTCTACTGCGCTGACACATTCGGAGTTCAAAAGCAAGCTGGGCCCTTTCGGACCCTTGGCTTCCCATTGGTGCTCTACAGCGTCAGCGACATCTGTCCAGGCCAGACTAGGATCTGCTTCGTTGGGAACTAGCAATCACCAGACTAGATTGGCTTTTGGCCCCTTGTCTCGAGTTAGGGGACTGAATTGAACGTCAAGACCCTTTCGGACCTCCACCAAGCTTTCGCTCGGCTTCATCCTACTCGAGACACGATCGTCTGGTTTCTAGTCTTACTGCCATGACTCCAGGCCCTTTCAGACCTCGCACCTCACTGGTCAAGCCAGATGCGTGCATGTCGGTTTCCCTTCGCTTCCGGGCTTGTCACCCTTAAGCTCGCCATGACCGTAAACTCCCCGGCCCGTGTTTCTAGACGGAATGTATCACACTGGGTCTAGTTCGCTACCGTCAGACGCCCTTGCGGGCATCATCAGGCAACGTCCTGGCCCTTTCATGCAATACACGTCTGTAACTGGATGGTTTCAGGCGCTTTTCACACCCCTTTCGGGGTACTTTTCAGCTTTCCCTCGCGGTACTATTGCGCTATCGGTCTTGGATAGTGTTTAGTCTTGGAGGCCGCTTTCCCCCGTCTTCCTTAGCCACTGCCAAGGCCAAGTACTCGGTTTGCAGCACAACCCCGTTCCTTCCAATGCATACGGGACTATCACCCTCTACGGTGCTGCTTTCCAGCAGACTTCCGCTATGGTCAGATTGGGTTGCAAACGCTGCAAGCACACCCCACATCTCTACTGCATTACTGCAGCGATTCGGTTTGGACTATGCCGCTTTCGCTCGCCGCTACTTACGGTATCTCAATTGATTTCTTTTCCACTCGCTACTCAGATGTTTCCTTTCGCAGAGGT
>JAKAPU010000234.1 GCA_021806865.1 archaeon | reverse complement strand
CCGATCTGCATTCCAAAAGTTCTCCGTAACTGGAGACGACTGGGCCCTAGTAAACTGTGGAGTGTCTTTGACAGTGAAAAGTTCCGGTGAGATAGCCAAAGTTTCTGTCGCGTACGGTGGGGGAGTGGGAGAGAGACCTAAGAGAATTACCAAGGTGGAAAATCTACTCATCGGCGCGCGAGTAGATGATGAAGCAACGATTCGCTCAATTTTTGACGGTAATGTGGCTTCGGAAGTTGAAATGATATCGGATATTCGAGCATCCTCGGATTATAGGATCCGCCTCGCCAAGGTTCTTGGTAGAAGAGCGGTTTTGGAAGCTGGGAAACGCGCCTTGCATTCAGGGGGTCACTAGGTGGAGTCAATTACGCTACACGTGAACGGCCGGAAAATTCCAGTCTCAATCGAACCATCTGACTCGTTGAACTACGTTATACGAGAAAGGCTTGGCCTTACAGGGACAAAGCGCGGCTGCGAGACAGGTGGATGCGGGTCGTGCACTGTAATCGTAGATGGCAAGGCAACCTACTCTTGCATGATGTACGCTATGCAGGCCGTAGGAAGACAGATACTGACAATCGAAGGCGTTCAAAGAGGTACTAATCTTGATCCTATTCAAGAGAGCTTCATGGACAAAGGAGGCCTCCAATGCGGATACTGCACTACTGGTTTCATAATGTCTGCAAAGGCACTATTGGACAAGGTTACAGATCCTGGCGAGGACGAGATCAGAGACGCCTTGGTGGGCAATCTCTGCAGATGCACTGGTTACACAAAGATATTCGAATCAGTTAAGGCTGCGGCTAAGGCTCGAACCAAACATAGCTGAAACGACTTCGGCCAGAGCCTCTAATCCAGCTCCGTTGCCGATTAGAATGATTTGGCAATTCGGAATTCTTGCGACAAGACACCATGATATTCCGAAGCGCTGAAATACACAAAACGATTCAATCGCGTTGAACATGACAAAGGGAAATGCCCAGACGAAAGCTCCAGAGATGATTTATACCGTTGATGAATCTGGTAATCTACTAACACTGGAGCCGAGGGAGCAATTACATCTTGCAAAGTCATCGCGTAGACACGCAGCAGTAATTGGCATGGTTTTGAGAAAGGACGGCACCTTTCTATTGCAGTGGAGGGCTGCAAGCAAACTCGGAGGCAGCAGGTTAGACGTTTCGGCCACAACACACGTCAGAAAGAACGAATCCTACGAAAGTGCACTGCAGCGTTCTTTCGAAAATGAATTGAGGATCAAGACTCTCGTCCCGTTGAAGCATGCATTCGATTTCAAATACGTGGAAGAGCTTGGCGACCACAAGGAAAATGAGTACTGCAAGGTCTACATCGGTTCGTATGACGGACACTATGAGCCTAACCCTCAAGAGATAGACTCTGTGGAATTCATGAATCTTGACGAGATGAAAGCGTTCATAAAACGAGATGAATCCAAGGCTACAAAGTGGCTGAGAGAGACAGTTAAGCGTCTCGAATCCTCGATGATACGACCCTGAACTAAGCGGATTCCAGTTTAGCTTTCACGCAGCTAGCGAACTCGCTTGTTTGCTTTCTTACTAGATCTTTTCCGATCAGAGAAATGGCAGTCTTGCCGGTAACGGATACCGGTACAATTTCGATACCATATCTTATTGCTGCGCCTTCCTCATCTCCCTTTATGTCAAGACTTCCTCTTATCTCGGCATCCGAGCCTTCGCCGGTGAACGTGAGGTGAGATGGCGCGTTGGACTCTTTTATCTTGGCTCTTAGTTCAAAACTCTTCGAAAGATATCCAACCTTAAGCTTCACCTTGAAATTTGCTGTGGAGTCATCGATGCGAGTGACACTTTCACAACCTGGAATGCATGCTCCAATGTTCTCAAGATTTGAGAAAAAATTCCAGCAAAGCTGCTGAGTCGCTTTGACGTGAAACTCTTCGCTAGCTTGGACTAAAGATGGCATCCAATTGTCCAGAGGTTTTGTCTATAGATAATCAAATCGGCCGCTGCTATGCTTTCATAGATTCGGCTGGAATCAGAGGAACAAGAGACTCCAGTTGATTTCTGACAGCTGTGTAGGTCTTCAAGACTCTCTCGCCCTTTTCTGTCAAAAAGTAATTCTTCTTCCCTTCGATCCGATTAGACAATATCAAGCCTTGGGATTCGAGTAGTCTAATGAAACTCCTCATCACTGCCCAGGACAAGTTTGATCTGTACATGATGTGAGTAGGCCTTCCAGCACCTTCTGCGATTGCCTGCATGATGTCTATCTTCACTTCCATCTTGGATCTGCGAGCACCTGATGACTGACGTTCGTCCATCATATACATCGTAACCCATCGGTTCATTCTTGGTATTTCTAGCTTATTTGCCTGCGAGTTACTAGCATCGGTAACATCGGACACTTAAGGCAGTATCGAATCAAGCACATGGGTACTGGTGCAGAATCCATAAACATGTTAAATCAGGATCGCAAACTTTCAATGTCTTGACGCCCCTAGCCGAGGCTAGATTTGTGATTCGGATTGCAAGGCCGTATTGGCCAAGGAACTGGCCCAAATCATGGCTTCACTAGTGATGTCATCCTCGAGAGAGCAAGGAAATTCGGATGCAAGCCAGAACAACCGATGTTAGTTTAGGGCAGCGTGAAAATAGACCAATCCGTTGCACGCTCTTACTAGAAAATGGGTTGCTGCAGACTTGGGATCCAGAAATCGAAGCTCTCGCAAACAATCTCAATATAGACGTTCGAACCTATGAAGATGGCCTTACAAACGAAGAATACGATGTAATTGGACTGCTGGAGCCAAAAAGGAGTGCTGAACTGGAAAGGTGGCTCAGACAGAAAGAGTCGCTGAAAATCAGTTTCGTGAATTCCGTGGGACGGATCCAGGCATCTAGGCTAAAGAACATCGAGGCTGCAGTGATTTGCAAAAGTGAGTCAAATCAATCCGTTTCCGCTTTGAAGGTAATACACAGTTTCTTTGATAGTTTGCTAGTCCCAAGCCTGTTCAATATCGATTTAGCCGATGTGCGAAGCATAGCGAAGGGAATTGGAATCTCGTTCACCGAAAGTGGAAGTTCGTATCATGAGATACTGGAAAAACTTCCTAGGGAGTGCTATGTTGCAAGGAGCACTCTGCTTCATTACTCGTGTACAAAGGACGTTACTCTAAACGAGATCTACGAAATAACAAAAGCGATTTCCATCAAGCGACCTGACGGTGGCCGGAGAGAAAATGGTCGACCGCCTAATGTGAAGATGGGGCTTCGAGTAGTCGATGGGTCGGAATCGCAAGAAAGCAAGCGAATTCGACTGATTGCAATCTTGTTTGGTGTCTAGACAAGACATCTCTTTTGTAAGGCTGCAACTCGATAAGTGCCTAAGAGTACGTCCGGGTCGGGGGAGCCTCTCTCCTCAGCTATCGGGCAAGTGGCAATATAAGCACAACTCAGGCAGTCCGATCTCAAGTTGACATCGATTTCGTTCTCTGCCGGCCGCGTAAATCGAGTTGAATTCTGAATAGAACTCATGCCTCTTCGACAGTAGATTTGGAAACAGTATTAGAAAAACGTACCTGTAATCTGTAGCTTGAATCTCACTTGCCTCACATTATTTGTTGCTCTTCATTGGGCAGTTTTGCGGTTAAGACTAGAACAAAGCCAGTTCATGAGCGCAACTTGCGGTTTGATGCATCGGAATTAGAGATATCGGATGCCGATACGTGACCTAGCTTTTGCGTGTAATATGGGTGTTTTAGGAAAACATCAGAAAAGAGGCCTGATTAGACACCCGCCATATCTGAAGAAAGAAATCTGTAAAAACATTATTGCTCGGTTTGAAGAGCCAGAAAAGTTAGGCATTGTATTGATACATTCAAAATTCCATGACAAGATCAGACCGTAGTTCTTTAGGCGGTCCTCAATTCTAAAGGTACAGGGCTGGTCAGATGGAGTTACCGGTGTCGAAGAGAGACACTGAAAATTTTCATTACAAAT
>JAKAPU010000233.1 GCA_021806865.1 archaeon | reverse complement strand
ATATGGGCATCTTGGGTGGAAACTGCATCCTGGGGGCACGTCTATTGCGCTGGGGATCTCTCCTTTGGCAACAATGGCTGGGGGCCTTGCCTCTGGATCTGGAACCGGCGTTGCCGCAATTAATGCTTGAGTGTAAGGATGGAGAGGGTTCTTCACAAGCTCGTCAGCACTTGTCATCTCGACTATCTTGCCCAGGTACATCACTGCGATTCTGTCAGCTACGTGTCTTGCCCAGGATAGGTCGTGGGTGATGAACAGAAACGAGATTCCAAGATCGGCTCTCAACTTGAGCATATTGTTCAATACGTCCGCCTTTATTGAGACGTCGAGCATTGAGACTGGCTCGTCAGCAACTACAAATTGCGGGTGGAGTACAGCGGCCCTTGCAAACGCCACTCTCTGCCTTTGCCCGCCAGATAACTGGTGAGGATGCCTGGACATGATGTCGTCGGCTGGTGAAAGGCCGACCTCATCCAGCGAATCCTTCACCATCTTTCGCAGTTCATCTTCGGAATTCGCAAGTGAATGCGCCCTAACTCCCTCTGCTATGACGTCGAAGATGGTGAATCTTGGATCTATCGAATCGAACGGGTCTTGGTATATCATTTGGAGCTTTGCGCGGATCTGGCGCAATTGTTCGGCTTTGAGTCTTGTTAGATCAGTACCATTGAAGATGACGGAACCTGCTGTAGGTTCAAGAGCCCTGATACAAAGCTGTCCTGTAGTGGTCTTGCCAGAACCAGATTCTCCGACCAGAGCGAATATTTCCCCTGGCATTATTTCAAATGAAATTTCATCCACAGCTTTGATAACGCCAGAATCTTTCTTGTTCCTGTTGAACAAGGCGCCTAGGCCCGCACGCGGTTCGTAGTATTTTTTCAAGTTGGAAACAGATATGACTGGGGTATGTGCAGTCATGCCTTTTCACTCTTGAGTCTTTTCCACTCAAAACAAGCAGAGAATCTGTTGGCACCTACTGCAGCAAGTGGCGGATCTTCAGTCAAGCATCTTGAAACAGCAAATTGACATCTGGGAGCAAAGCTGCAACCTCGAGCACGTTCGAACTGGCTCGGAAGAGTGCCTGGGATAGACTTTAGGGCTCTTCTCTCACCAAGAAGGTTTGGAACAGCCTGAAGGAGACCGTAGGTATAGGGATGTAAGGGGCTGCGAAACAGTTCACTAGTAGGACCTGTTTCCACGATCCGGCCTGCATACATGATTGCTATTCTCTTGCAGTATTGAGCTACCAGAGCCAAGTCGTGAGAGATTAGAATAAGCGTCATTCCGAATTTCTTTCGTATTTCCGTAAGTAGAGCGATTATCTGGGCCTGTACGATGACATCTAGGGCAGTAGTCGGTTCGTCTGCGATTAGCACACTTGGAGAAAGGCATAGCGCCATGGCGATGGCCGCTCGCTGTTTCATTCCCCCGCTCAGCTGGTGGGGATAAGATCCTGCTCTCTTGGACTCTATTCCCACTAGCTCAAGAAGTTGGCGCGTTCGTTCCCTCGCCTTTTCCTTGGAAATGGAAGACGTGTGCACCTTGATGGTCTCTATGATTTGATCCTCAATGGTGTACACAGGATCGAAAACGTTCATTGCTGCCTGAGGGATTATTGCTATCTTCTTCCAGCGAATGTTTGTGTCGACTTCGGATTCCTTCGTTGCGTAAATATCGACGCTACCGAGCTTCACGGAACCATGAGTAATTTTCGAGTTCTCTGGCAGAGCTCTCATAATCGCCCAAGCCAGAGTGGACTTGCCGCATCCAGATTCTCCGACAATACCAATGGTATCTCCTTGAGAGATAGAAAGCGATACTTCGTTAAGGGCGAGTAGTGTTCCTTTCGAGGTCTGATATTCGAGGCTCAGTCCTGTGATCGTTAGGTCATTATCGAAATTTGGCGACTGGCCGTAGGAGGAGCTTGTTGCCTCTGTCATGGGTTAATTCAGCATTGTTGCTATTGAGATCTTGCGCAATCTTGACTAAGACGCACGCCAGGCTTGTTCTTGAGTACGATTTTAATCTTCGGATTGTCGTTTATTTCTTTTTTTGTAAACAATAACTCAGAAACATCAATAAAGCCGACGAAGAGTGCTTCTTTCGGTGTACCGAGCAAGTTGGAAGACATTCTGATCAGAAGCGGAGTCCTGTTTTTGGGGACAGATACAAAGAGCATCCTGCAAGACGCGTCAATACTTGTCTCAAATGGGAAAATAAAGAAGGTCGTTTCTGGAAAACTTGCCGAAGAGGATCAAAGAAGCGTAACTAGAGAAATTGATGCCAGAAACTACGCTGTTCTTCCAGGCTTGACGGATCTGCACGTTCATTTATCAGCTACGGCTGAAGCTAACTATCTACTGTCAGCATACGAGACAACCGAGTATGCGGCAGTGCGTGCGCAACATTATGCCGTAAAGACACTTGAAGCAGGATTTACAACCTTGCGCGATGCGGGAGCAAGCGGGCCACAAATTATTGCATTGAGAGATGCGATAAACAATGGTTTTGTCAAAGGCCCCAGAATATACGCAGCTGGAAGGGTACTCTCGGAGACTGGAGGACATGCAGATTCTCCGTTTCCAAAGGGTAGGATATGCGACGGCGTAGACGATTGTCGGAAAGCTACTCGCGAGCAGATCAAGATGGGAGCAGATTTCATCAAGATATGCACTTCTGGAGGGGGTATGTCCAGAGGGGACGATCCAAACGAGCCGCAGCTGACGATACCTGAAGTATCAGCTATAGTCGAGGAGGCACGCTTCAAGCACAAGAGGGTGGCGGCGCACGCGCAATCAAACAAAGGAATAAGGAATGCGGTGCTCGCTGACGTTGACACAATAGAACACGCGCTGTACCTCGATCCAGAGACCTGTGAAATGATCAAGCAGAAGGGATCGATAATCGTTCCGACCTTGGTTTCCCCGATAATGACTTCGCGCAACGGCTTGAAGGCTGGCATCCCAGAGTGGGCGGTGAGAAAGACCACCGCAGCGCTTGAACCCCACCAAAAGAGCGTGAGCTTAGCTAAAGAAATGGGTGTGAAGATCGGATTTGGAACAGACGCTGGAACACCGTTCAACTTTCATGGATCAAACGCACTGGAATTTGGATTCCTGATTGAGCGAGGAAATCTCACAAACGGCGAAGCGCTATTTGCAGCTACCGGACTTGCTGCGGAGGCGCTCGGTGCCGAGAAAAAACTCGGCTCTGTCGTTGAGGATAAACTTGCTGACCTCATTATTGTTAAAGGCGATCCAACAAAAGATGTGAAGTGTCTTGAGGATCCGAATAATGTGAAGACAGTGCTAAAAGAAGGCGTAGTAATGAAGGATACCGAGAAGCGATTGTAGGACTATTTTAAATCAGTAAAAATCATCAAGACAAACAATCCATCAAAGATAGCATTGCAATTCGCAAGTCAATTGAGCATCTCTTAATGCTAACAATGCGAGGTTGGTAAACTTTCTGCCAAACGAGTTCTAAATTTTAAAGTAATTGAACAAGAACAAATTGAGCATGCGAACCTGACAATGCTTATATTTTTATGAGAGGTGTGTGTTGCGGCTTGAAAATAAAGCACGCTATTAGCAAGATGGCACAGGTTGGAATCATTGTAATTATCATAATAATTATCGCGATAGCTGGCTACGGAGCAGTCCTTCTGGCAGCAACGAGCAGCACCACTAGCACTTCTAGTACCACTACATCTTCTTCACAGACGACATCCACACCGACATCTATCATATCCACCTCTACTAGTTCCACTACGACGACGAAGACGACCGTCGGAAATGAAAGCCTGACTTGGGAGACAACCCAGAGCCTGCAGTATCAAGATCCTCAGGTGACAAACTCAATATTCGATGCTTACATCGATCAAAATGTGTACGAACCTCTTCTTTATTTCAACGGCACGAGCGGCACTGACGTCATTCCTTGGTTGGCGCAGAGCTATACAACCTCTGCAAATGGAACGACTTACAATTTTACCTTGAG
>JAKAPU010000232.1 GCA_021806865.1 archaeon | reverse complement strand
ATAACTTGTTTCGATTCCCCATCGTGACCTGAAGAGCTTAAGGATGGTTTCTGGTTTATAGTAGCTTGGAAGATTCGTCGCGAATAGCCGCATGTAGTCATTTTCATCGTATACAACCACGACTTCGATATTTGTTCGGATTTCTTTCTATGATGACCGCTTGTCCTATAGGTGAATCTTCTGCCATGCCAGAGCTTCATTCTCTTTGTCTTGTAGGTCGGAGGCATGCGAACCAAGTACCTCAGTCCGGATTGCTCCAAAAGTCTCATGACAGCCGTGCTAAAGAATCCGCCGTCAAGGATCGCGAGGCGAATCTTTAGTTTCAGCTCCTCTCTTAGCCTTCGAATGATATTTGCTATACACGAAGGGATATTCTTCTTTGATTTGAGCGATCGTACAGCTAGGACGAGTCTTTCTCCATCAACAAGTACAGATGCAGTGAGATATTCGAAGGCATAGTTACTACCATTGGTGTGCTTTGTTCCAACTGTCATCGGTGTCAAGTCATGGTCTCCATAATACATGACATCATGCAAGTCAAGTGCAATGGGGAGGGAGAGGCATTGTGAATCTTCTCTGTTTGATCAATTTCTTGACATTTTGATTTATCAGATCGTCAAATGCCTTCATGAGGACCTCTTCTCTTTGCGTCTTGATATAGGAAAGAAGCGTTTCTCCTGTGGGTGAATCGCCCAGCGCTTCAGAGACACCAGTGGCAAACCCATTCACCATGCTGGCTGATAGGAGAAGTTTCAGATGTTCTTGCTTGGAATAGACAGATCTTTCTTTGAGATCATACACCAAGAAAGGGTCCAGCTGCTTCTCCGCGAATTGCGTGAGTTTCTTATTCTCCGTAACAAGTCTTTTCTTCATTGTGTACGTCGGATTTCAAAGACTAAGGTCGGCTGGCCATAATACTTGCGGCCGCAATTCGTACAAATTCATTCGAATGTACTGTAAAGAACATTGGCTTTCTGCGGAGACATACGTAATCAACAAGGCCGAAGAAGGAGGCTACACCGCCCGCTGCATAGAATTACCACAGGTACACACGGAGGGCGAGACCTTGGCTGAAACAGAGAAGAATATGCGCAACGCGTTGAATCTCACCATGGACTATCTCATGGAGAAAGCAAAGAAGGGAGAAGGCGAGATTCTGAATCTGATCATGTTTATTAGACACAGTATACCAAATACACCTGGGGGAGAAAGTGTCAGAGACCATAAAGGTATCGAAGGAGACAAAGCACTCCCTGATCAAGGTGGCGGCCCGATTGCAGGAAAGCACCGGGAAGAGAGTTGATTTTGATGAGGCGATAAAGCACCTTATGGAACTTTCCGAGAAGCGACCCGACCTCCTGGACAAGGCATTCGGTTCAGTTCCAGGCTTGAAGAAGGAGGACCTGTACAGGGAGAGGCGATTGGATGAGCTCAGAGCCAAGCGGAAATATAGTGTTTGATACGGGCGCGCTTTTGGAAATTGTGTCAGGCTCAGAGCTCGGAGCCTACGCAAAACGCCTGCTGCAGTCCGGAGCCGTCCTCGCTTTTACAAGCGAGCTCAACGTTGGAGAACTGCTCTACCTGATCTGCAGGAAGGTTGGAGAAAAGAAATCTGAGGAGACGGTGAAGAATCTTACACAGAGCGGCTACGTCAGGGTCTCGCCAGTGAGCAGTTTCGTCAAAGAGGCTGGCAGAATAAAGTGCGTGCGGTCGATCGCTTTTGCTGACTGCTTTGCTCTCGCGATGGGAGAATCGATGCGAGTACCCGTGCTTTTTGCAAGCCCAGAGTCCGAGCTCGTGAGAGAGATCAAGAGAGAGCCGTTCAAGACAGAAGTTATGTTCCTCTCTGCGCTGGCGAAGAGTTGACCCCAGAAGCACTATTCTATTTCGAAGGTACTTTCAGACTATTCTCTCGCACGCAGTATTGGTTCCGAACCGCCGCGAGGACTGTATGAAAGTAGCGATCCAAACTCAATTTGATTGAGCTGCATGTTTCGTCATATTGTGATCTGAAGTATTCTCTCTGAAGATGGTAACGCTTCCATGATTTGTTCTGGCTCTTCGAGGACAACGGCGCCATAATCCACCATCTTTACTGGCCACTTCAACGATTTGTCTTTCATTATGCTCTTCCAGATAAATAGAGGCCGGCCGAGTCTTAGCGCCTCCCACCCCTGGTGTAGCGATCCGCTGGTCTCACTAGCCTGAACTATGATGGATGCATCCGAGATCAGCGCCATAGTTCTATTCCGGAGGACAAAGTTCTTCGGCTCCGTGGGATGCCCTTTAGGAAATTGCGAAATCACCCACTGTTCGCGCATCATGATCTTCTGTAGTTCTGCGTTCTTTGCTGGGTAAAACTTGTCCAAGGACGTGCCCAGGACCGCGATCGTGGAACCACCTTCGTTCAACGCTGCCTTGTGGGCCGAGGTGTCGACTCCCTCTGCGAGTCCGCTGACTATAACTACTCCATTCTTTGCTAGAAATGCGGCTATCTCGGCAGCATCTTTGAGTCCTTGCGCGCTTGCCTTTCTCGATCCGACAATTGCGGCACGTGGCCCCGGAATCGGAATCTCCTTCCCACAGGCAACGTATAGATGGCGTGGAGCGTACTTTTGCTCAACGTCGTTGAGCGGCCGCCCCAAGAGTTCTTGAGGAGAAAGCACTTTTGGCGTGGTCGATTCCATCGCGTTTTCTCCTGCATCCTCGCTTCCGAATATGAATTTCAAAAGCTTATTCATTCTTGCTCCCCCAGATCTGGAGATCTCTGTCCGAACGACCCTTCAGACTTGTTTCTGCGATTCTTTGCGTCTCATGCCCCTGAGCACGAAACCACGCAGCTATGCTGCCAGGTACATTTTCTTCGGCGAGGAATAGCATGTGGAGCCGATTCACTACTGGATGGGGATGACTTGCTCTTCTCTTACGATTTTTGAGGCGTAGGCTAGTGCCGCTTTCAGATCAACACGTGTCAGTGAGGGGTACTCTCTGATCACTTCATCCTCCGTCATGCCAGAGGCCAAGAGTTCCAAAATCAGATACACAGGGATCCTTGTCCCTCTTATCACTGGCTTACCCGCCATCACTTTTGGATTGACAACTATTCTCTTCAGCAGATCTGGCACGGGCTGGCACTCTTCTTTGCATTGCACGGTTTCTTAATTATTGTTTGCTTTTGAGACTGAGTTTCTTGTCAAATTTGTGTTGCTCCAGAGGTTCAAAGCCACTATCTTTACTTTAGATCGGCCGTCCGCGAGTATCAGATTCCACGATGTCGTTGCCTCGCTATTGTACAGTTATTCATAAGTCAGTGAGGAGTAATTCATCCTTTGACGGCCATGGTCACCAGATACACCAAGACGCTTGAGCAAATTGCAAGGCCATTCGTAGAAACTGGCATCTACGAATCTCGAGACGCATTTGTCGAGGATCTCGTTAGAGACTTGATAGCAGGCAAAGTGAGTTTGTACAGAAAGAATATCAAGGCGTACGAATCCAAACACGGCAGTTTCCAAAAGTTCACGCGCAAGCTCGGTCATGGTGCTTCACCCAGACAGGAAGACCAATGGATGGAATGGGAAGGCGCGAGAAACATGCTCAAAGCTTGGAAACGTGTTGCAAGAGAGCTCGGTTCATCTGCCTCTTAGGGACGTCGAAATTCTCAGGCATTCAGAGATCGTCAAGAGAATCCTATCGACAAGTTTCGATGGCATAGCCGATGCCTATGTTCTGAAAATCAGGGCGGAGCTAACCAATGGATGGCTGCTCGACTATTTTGAACACGGAACGCCGGTGCTCCGAAGATATTCCTATCACGTGTTCCACGAGCGCATGATGATTGTACGATGGGATAACGCGCCTCATCATCGCAGACTCAAAGGGTTCCCTCTCGCTCGCTAGAGTCTTGAAAGGTGTCTTGCGTAAATGTCAGATGTTGACAAGACACAGTTCAGCTTGTTACGGTCTTCCCTTCCGTGTCCACCTTTCTTCGACTGTTACCTCCCCAATCTTCACGATCGCAAC
>JAKAPU010000035.1 GCA_021806865.1 archaeon | reverse complement strand
TGGCGAAGAGGTAGATTAGTAGTCGAAGGCTCAAGGCACCTCTTCCATCCTTCCTGTCTGCGACCATCAGGAGGTTTTTCTCAGTACTAGGCAAATCCACCAGCCACCGATGGAAGTATTCGCACGATGTCTCCGTCCTCAAGGGTTGTCTTTTCACCGTCGAGCTCGCGGATGCTGTCTCCGTTCAGGAATATGTTGACGAAGAGCCGCGTCCTTTCCTGATCGTCAAAAATCCTTTCCTTTATTCCTGGAAATTTCTCGTTCAACTTCTCCACGAGCTGAAACACTGTTGCGACGTCCGTCATCTCGAGATTGTTTTGCCTGCCAGTGTAGTCTTTGAGGTGTCCAGAGATCTGCACGTGGATCAACATCGCTTGGGCACTCACCGAAGGTAGCTTGGCTTGCTCTTGTCCAGCTTTTCAAATTGTGGGGTGAGTTTTTTGAGGTACTCGGTGTTTGCTGCGAGCATCGAGAAGAGATCGGCCAGTCCCCTGACGTACGCCTCGTTGAGGTTGTTTAGTTCCATGTTTTTCATCTCGACGATCTTGCCCTTCTTTGTGATCTGCATCGTGACCTTTACGTCGTAGAGTTCCTTGTCGTCGCTAGATTCCAACTGACGGACTTCCGCCCTTTGAATCCCCTGAGAAGATATAAACAGATTCTGGAAATCGACGCTTTCTGTTTGCACCTCCATGCTCTGACCTATTCGTCCGGCGTGGCAGAATCGCTTTTCTTGGCTTGTTCGTTTGAAAGGGCCTTAAACGCAATGTTCCGAGCTTTCAGAGCTTGAAACACGCTGTGCCGTGAAAGAGATCGCGCCTGCGAAGAATTGAGAAAAGATTTCTGTATATGAAGGACGTAGTGGATGGCTCCTACGCATCCTACGATATTCTGTTTGACCTTTTGCATTCATTTGTGTTTCTCTCCTTTCATTCGTGATAGATAGACATAGTCCATCCCCCAGGGGTACCCTTTTCCTTCTCGACGATCGTCAAACTCCTTCGTGTTTTCCCTTTGTGACAGTCAGTTAGTATGACCCCTCTAGGGGGTACCCCTCTCCTTGTTTTCGATATACTATTGATGCTTCCCACTGTAACTACTGATCTGCATATCCCCTCCCAAGATGTAACTTGTGATGAAAAGAATTTTAGAATTTTAAAAGTGAGCCAATCCCTATATTTTTCTTTTGTGCGCCGCGGCTCGAACCACATTGGGGTCTGAAATGCGCCCTTTTTCTTCTGTTTCATTTCATCACTTGTTTTGCTGTTGGTGGCAAAGTCGCCGCTTCATTTGGTGGCAGATGATTCCAATCCACCGTTTTCCGCGAACAGAAATGGATTGGAAGATACGAGTTCGTAACAAGCATATATTAGAGCATACAGGCTTCCTGAAAGTGACATGCAACAGATCTAATGAATGTGGGATAAAGTTGCGAATGAGAGGGCGCAAAAAAAAGTCGCGCAAGCACTTGCTGATCTGGCAGGGTGAATATTCTTTGGAAGGGGATTTGCTTGGCAGGTTGAAGGCATAAGTTCCTTGTTAAGATCAATAGACGAGCTCTGAGAGTGCCAAGGAAGAAACTGTTAAAGGAAGGGTTCGGCTAGTATATCCGTAGCGAATGAGCTTTAGTCAGAATGAGTGTATTCCCTTGCTTCCTCAGATGTCAACTCGGTTTCGATCGAATAGTTACACCAGAGACAAGGCGCATCTGGACTAGGAACAATCATTCCACATTTGGGACAGTACGTAGAATACAGGGCCTTAGGGACCTGTTCCTTTCTTTCCAATGCATACTCCATCCGATCAATCCCCCGCGAAAGTGAATTCCCGAGCTTCTTCTGGAGTGAGGTATTCCTCATCGGAATACGTGCAATCTTTGCAGCTATCTTCTGAGTTGAGCTCTCCACCGCATTTAGGGCAATGCCTAACAACTCCTATTCTCGTGTCATAACGTGTCCGAAACACAGTTGACATTTCATGCGCGCTTCCCAGGCGTTCACCTAGTGTTAACGGGTCACAAGAAATATTAAAATGTGGTAATATTCTAGTGAGAGGTCAATATTGGAAATTATCCAATATTCTCGTTGCCTTTTGGAGTTTTTCTGATCGGGAACTCAATCCCATGCCCTTCCTCGATCTTGTTCAACACGTTCAAAACACCCCTTTCATTGGTCATAGTCTCGACTTCATGGATGAGATCGAGTGACTCTAGCACTCGTCTGCTGACACGTGAGCTCAGCGGGATGCGCTTTATTGATGAGTAAAGAGACTGTTTTTCGTCCTCGGACAGTTGCCTGTTGTAGTATCTTGAAATGTTGCTTTCAATCTGCCGAAGAGTGTCCATTAGGCACCTATCTTCATTTGAGTATCCATAGAAACAATTTCTGCAATTTGCCGCGAGCTGTTCTCTCATTGGTCCGCGGTCATTTACTCTGTAATATCTAGCGGCATACACATAGCCCGTTTGCTTCAATCGCTCGACTGTCTTGTACGCAGCTTCGATGCCAAGACCCTGGAACATTATCCGCTCGTATACGTCTTCGACCGAGCCCCCCATCCCAGAGCAGAGAGATTTCATTACCATTTCCTCCGTCCAAGTGGGGAGCTCTTTCAGTAGGTCGTTCAAAAATGTCGTAGCTCTGTCCCTTTTCAGATCGTATTCTACGTAACCAAGAATCTTGCTTGGAGCCGCAACTCCGTCCAGTATGTTCTGCATGATCTCGCCGCAGATCTTTGGATCGCAACGTGCCATCTCTGATACTGATTCTAGAGATATTTTCGGGTGAGACCAGCGTTTTACCTCTCCGATGTAGAGGATTGCCCAAAGAACGGCATATCGTTTGTCTCTCCAGCTCCTTCTCACAAACCAGTCGAACAATCGAAGTGCCTTAATCGAGTCGCTTCTGTTGACGATGTATCTGACGTATTCTTGTTTTCTCTTTACAAGACCAAGTGAACGGGTGAGGTTATCAAGAATTTCAAGAGTTTCAGAGTCGAAGGGAATGACCTGGACCCTGCCGGCAGTGTTCTCCACGACGAAAGGTGGCGCTCTAACATATAATTCTTCTGTCCACTGGTCAGGAGTAAACGACCCAAGAAGACAAAGAGGAACCTGCCCCTTGCCGACGGGCATGGCAGTGTAGTTAGGCATGGAGTAAGATTAAGCTTTCGTCAATTATTGGACTTGGTCCAATATAAGATTCCGCCTCGCTCCAATCCAATAAATGCTCATTACCTTCGTAGTTTAGCATGATTTTGGATTCAAAGTTGAAGAATTTGCATTCCCCCGTCGTCGCGAGGGTAGAGCGGCGAACAGGAGGTGGACTCATTCGGGAGCCGATCAACAAGAATCGATACGAAAGGCCCATCGGGCGTGTTTTCATAATTCCTGAACGGTGTAAAGAGTGCAATTACTGTTGGACATTTTGTCCGCAGGAGGTCTTGGAGGTCTCGACAGAGATAAACTCGCTCGGCTATCATCATCCAAGAGTTAAGCAAGGCAAAGAGAGTGACTGCGTCAAATGCGGTATGTGCGAATGGATATGCCCGGAATTCGCGATCTACGTTGAGGAGGTCAAGCCCATTCAATGAGCGTCTATGGAAAGTTTGACCTAAAGCCAGGCACGTACTTCATGATGGGAAATTTTGCTGCAGTGGAAGCTGCGCTAATTGCTGGCTGCAGATTTTATGCCGGCTATCCGATCACACCGTCCTCCGAGATATTTGAGAGGGCTTCGATAAGATTCCCTCAAGTTGGCGGCTACGCGATTGAGATGGAAGACGAAATTTCGAGTGCCGCAGCGCTTGTCGGAGCATCGTTTGCAGGAAACAAAGCTATGACGGCGACGTCGGGGCCGGGATTCAGCTTGATGATGGAAAATATTGGACTGGCTTTCATCACCGAGGCTCCAATTGTAATAATCAATGTCCAAAGGGCAGGGCCTAGCACCGGAATACCAACGCTGGTTGGACAGGGCGACATGATGCAATCGAGATGGGGCTCGCACGGAGATTTGGAAACGATTGCATACGCTCCGAACAGCGTTCAAGAGTTCTTCGACCTGACGATAGCGGCCTTTAACACCGCAGAAAGATTTCGGACACCTGTCTTTGTGATGGCGGACCAAATAATTGGAACGATGTGGGAGCGCCTAGTAGTTCCGCCAATCGAAAAGATCGAGATCGCAAACCGGAAGATTCTGGAGCCAGGGAGCAGGGATATGCCGTTTGATTACAATGACGATTTTGCTCCTATGCCCATTGCTGGGAGAGGCACTTACACTAACATCGACAGCCTCACGCATGATACCAGAGGATATCCAAGCACGGATCACTCCGTTTCGGAGAACATGCTTAGCCATCTGCTTGGGAAGGTAAGGGATCACGCTAACGAGATTTGGAAATGGGATGAGTTCATGACTGATGACGCCGAAGAGCTTGTAATCGCTTACGGTTCGACTTCGCGTTCCGCACTCTCGGCTGTGAAGAGCTCTCGGGCGAAGGGAATCAAGGCAGGTCTATTGAGACTAATCACTCCGTGGCCCTTTCCAGACGCAGTTGTTGAAAGAGCCAGCCGGAAGGTCAACAACATAATCGTCCCTGAGATAAACTATGGCCAGATAATCCATCCTATCAAAGAGAATGCAAAGTGCCCCGTAATCGGGGTCAACGACGCACCTGGTCAGCTAATCGATCCAGCGGCGATACTCGACGCATTAGAGGTGGTTGCGAGGTGACAGAGCAATCTCCCAAGACAATGCGAGGCTGGAGGGAGATGATTTCCTCCAAGCACCCCATGGATGAAATGCTGCGGTCAGAAAGGCTTCCCAACATTTGGTGTCCTGGTTGCGGCATAGGCATAGTGCTTACCGCTTACGTGAACGCGGTCGCGAAATCTGCGACGCCAATCGGGAAGCAGATCGTTGTCTCTGGAATCGGCTGCACCGGTCGATTTTCAGGATATCTTCGCCAAGACTCATACCACACCACTCACGGCAGAGGAATCGCATTCGCAACCGGGATTGCAGTCTCCAGACCAGATCTTGAAGTCTTTGTGATAGCAGGGGATGGAGACATATCGACCATCGGCGGGAATCATTTGATTCATGCCGCAAGAAGAAATGTTGACCTAAATGTCATCATGGTGAACAACTTCAATTATGGAATGACAGGCGGCCAGCACGGAGCGACCACCCCTCTGGGAGCAAGAACGCATACAACACCATTTGGAAACGTAGAATCTCCTTTCAACGTGCCTTACTTGGTTGCGGCGGCCGGAGCATCCTTCGTTGCGCGCTGGACAGCGTTGCACGTTAGGCAGGTCTCGAAGGCTATTCGAAGAATGATGGAGATTGAGGGATTTGCCTTTCTTGAGGTTCTTTCTCCTTGCCCTCCTACCTACGGGGAATTCAATGGCTATCCTCAAGCATTGGACATGATGAAACATTTTCGAGAAAAGAGTGTAGTTGACGATATGGCAGATCTCTCCACGATCCAGGTTTCCACAAACACTGATGATAGAATCATCGTGGGCAATTTCGTTGATAGGAAGCGCCCATCGTACCAGGAGCTTCTTTCCGAGCTGCAAGGGAGATCACAAAAGTGAATTTAGGGAGTTTGATTTGAAGAAATGAGGTGGGAATTTAGATTCACAGGAATAGGTGGGCAGGGCGCAATAACCGTAGGAAACGTCCTGGGAAGAGCAGCCGTCATTTACGGTGGAAAAGAGGCTGTCGTCACAGAAGGCTACAGTCCTTACGTGACAGGTGGATGGTCGAGAGCCGACGTGATTGTCTCTAACAAGCCAATCGATTATCCACTTGTCACAAAACTCGATGTCCTGCTGACAATGTATCAAGAAGGCCTGGATTTGAATTTGAAGATGATGAAGATGGGAGGAACAGTAATTGCCGAGAGTCGGCTAGTGAATCTTGGAAACGCGCGAAAGGATCTCCGAGCGATTGCTGTTCCTGGAATAGCCACTGCAGAATCTCTTGGAAAGAAGATGATCGCAAACGTTGTGATGCTTGGGGCTGTCCCAGCAGTGTGCGAGGCCGTTTCATTAGAGGACGTGAAAAGAGCAACTGCCGATCGATTTGCAAAGTCCGCTGAACTCAACATGAAAGCACTAGATCGCGGCTTCGAGATCGGCTCTACGCTACGGCAACCGTATGGCCAGCAACAGGAGCAGATTTCAAGGTGAGTAAATCGCAGATGAACAGTCATTCCCCAGGATCTGACACAATACTCATCATTGGTGGAGGCATAGCAGGGATACAGGCATCTCTCGATGCGGCCAACGCTGGAGCCAAGGCAGTGCTTGTTGAAAAAGAGGGCACAGTCGGAGGAAAGATGTCTGTGCTCGACAAGAATTTCCCAACGCTTGACTGTTCGATTTGCATCGAATCGCCGAAGATGAGCGAGGTTGGACTTCATCCCAATATCGAGCTCCTGAGTCTGGCAGAGGTCAAGAAACTGGATGGAGAAGCCGGTCACTTCAAGGCAGTCATCAACCAGTCACCTCGTTTTGTTACCGACGCTTGCACGAGGTGCGGAGAATGCGTTCCAGTTTGCCCAGTGATTTTGAAGAATGAATTTGATTTTGGAATGGCAGTGCGGAAGGCAATCTATACTCCAATTGAGCAATCCGTTCCAGGCGCTTACGTAATTGACCAGGACAATTGCCTGAACGAACTTCCGAACTATCTTCCATGCAGCAGATGCACAGACGCTTGCGGTCCGGCTGCGATCGACTTCAACTTGAGGCCAAAGAGAATCGAGCGCGACGTGGCAGCCCTTATAGTTGCAACCGGATTCGACATCCTGAACGGAGAGTACCTGACCGAATACGGATACGGGAAGCATCCCGACGTGATTACGTCGATGGAACTTGAAAGAATGCTCCAAGCTTCGGGTCCGACTATGGGGGAAGTGCTCAAACCGTCCGACAGCCAACATCCGAAGAACGTGCTTTTCGTTCTGTGTGCAGGCTCAAGGGACAAAAGGCATCAAGACTACTGTTCGAGAATCTGTTGCATGTACAGCATCAAGGAAGCCTACCAACTCAAGGACCATGGAATCAACGAAGTCGATGTGGCATACATGGACATTAGAGCTTATGGTAAGGGCTTTGATGATTTCTTTGATAGAACACTGGATTCGGGCGTAAGATTCACTCGAGGGCGGCCTGCAAAAGTTACCCCTGGAAGTGATGGATTGAATGTTTTCTTCGAAGATACCGAAAGTGGTAGTTTCTCCATGCAGAGGAAAAAATACGACCTTGTGGTACTCGCGCTAGCAGCCATTCCAAAAGCAGGGACGGAGGAGCTAGCAAAAACTCTCGGTATTGATCTTGGAGAAGATGGATTCTTCAAGACGATGGATGAGAAAGGAGCATTCGTAAACAGCTCAAGAAAAGGGATCTATCTTGCGGGTTGTGCAACTGGGCCGAAGGACATTCCAGACAGTGTGATGGAGGCAGGCGCAGCCACTGCCAAAGCCCTAACTCACGTAACCTCCAAGAGTTGGCCGGAACCTGCTCAAATAATCAAGCTCGCTTCAGAGGGTGAACCGCGAGTAGGCGTTTTTACTTGTCACTGTGGTTCAAACATCGCTGGAACGGTCGATGTGAAGCAAGTAGTCGATTACGCCAGCACCTTGCCCAGAGTGGTCCATTCTCAAGATCAGATGTATTCGTGCGCCGCAAACACGCTCACCGACATCAGCCAAGTCATCAAGGACAAGAAGATCAATCGCGTAGTCGTCGCATCGTGTTCTCCAAAGACTCATTATCCAACATTTCAGGGTTCGCTTGAACGTGCGGGGTTGAACCCGTACCTCTTGGAAATGGCCAACATCAGGAATATGGACAGCTGGGTGCACAAGGAGGACAAAGAAGGAGCAACTCGGAAAGCAAAGGACATGGTGAAGATGGGCGTCCTAAAAGCCCTAAACATGAAATCTCTTGATCCGATGAGGTTTCCCGTAACTCAAGTTGCTCTCGTTGTTGGCGGAGGAGTCGCTGGAATGGTGGCCGCAGCTAACTTGGCCGGTCAGGGTTTCGAAACACACTTGGTCGAGAAGAGAGATCGTCTGGGCGGAATAGTGAATGAAATATCTGAGATTGCACCTCTCGGAATCAAATCGAGGGACATCCTGCGCCAGCTGCAAGAAGAGCTAGATCAGAGCGGGGCAGTGGTTCACACAAACAGCAAGGTGGACAGCATCAGTGGGTTTGTCGGAAACTTTGATGTGCATCTCACTGATGGCACGCATCTCGCTGTGGGGACGGTCATCCTAGCTACCGGCGCAGACCCTTACAAGCCGAGCGAATTTGGATACGGAACGAATCCAGACATAGTTACATCTCTTGAGCTTGAGGGTAGCATCGATCACATTCGAGATAAGAAAGTGTCCATAGTTTCCTGTGTAGGATCTAGAAACGATTCCATGGGCTGTTCAAGATACTGTTGCCAGACGATGATGGGACAAGCAAACAAGCTCAAAGAAAATGGAAATGATGTGAAGGTTCTCTACAAGGATTTGAGAACTTTCTCAAGGTTCGGAGAAGAGGAGTACGAAAAGGCTTGCAGGAACGGAGTCGTCTTCGTCCAATATCCTCATGATCAGACTCCCGAAAAGGCGATGAGGATTGAAGGAGGATCAATAGTTCTCAAGGATGAACTCGTCGCGAAAGAAGTGTCGATACCTACGGACCTCCTTGTCCTAAATATTGGACTTACGCCCGTGAAGGAAGAGGGAGGTGTGATACAGCAGCTCAAGGTTTCGACAGACCAAAACGGCTTCCTTTTGGAGAGCCATCCAAAGCTCGGTCCCGCCGAAGCCGCCACGGCAGGAGTCTTTATTGCGGGCACCGCTCAATATCCAAAGACCGTTCGCGAATCTTGCATCCAAGCTCTTTCCGCCGCAGCCAAAACAGCAACGATAATCTCAAAGAATGAGATAGAACGTGATCCATTTGTCGCTGTAGTGAATTTGGACAAGTGCACGAAATGCCAACGGTGTGTGGTCGTGTGTCCCTACGGCGCGATAAAGGGTCAGCTGGGCAAGAGCATAGAGTTCATCTCCGCGATGTGCCAGGGATGTGGAACATGCGTAGCTGAGTGCACGGTAGATGGTGCCCTGACACAAGAAGGATTCACGGACGAACAGGTAATGGCACAGGTTGACGCTGCGCTCGAGGAAGATGCCAAGAAGAAACTGCTAATTTTCGCTTGCAACTGGTGTTCTTATGCCGGCGCCGATCTAGCTGGCGTCATGAAATTGCAGTATCCAACCAGCACAAGAATCATCCGAACTATGTGCTCTGGAAGAGTTTCACAAAAGCTTGTGATGTACGCCTTCTCGAAAGGTGCAGGAGGAGTGCTTGTTACAGGATGCCACATAGGAGATTGCCACTACATCAATGCGAATGAGAACACCCGGAAGAGAGTCGAAAAATGGAGGCATGCGCTGAAAACTAGAGGTGTAAACGAAGATAGGTTACAGTTATGGTGGGTGAGCGCCGCGGAGGGCAAGAGATTCCAACAAAAGGCTAAGGAGATGAGCGAGTTCGTGCTTGAACTTTCTGAGGATGAGCTCGCTTCGACTACTTTGAGGATCAGGGTTCCGGGAAAGCGGAGTTGAAGAACATGTGCGCGCTCGTATTTGACACATCACTTGTAACCAAGATAGAAGAGATTGGTGGAACAACGGCATCACTGTGCTACCAGTGTGGGACTTGCACCGCATCTTGCCCGCTTGGTGTTCAAGTGAGGAAACTCCTGCGCGACATCCAAGTAGGATCAAAGAGTGACGCACTAAGTGGCGGCAATCTATGGAGCTGTGCCGCGTGCAAGCTTTGCGAACTGCAATGCCCTAGAGGAGTGAGCATCACAGATATTCTTCACTCGCTCAGAGTGCTTTCGTTTGAGGCAAGAAAAGCACCACAGAAACTTGAGCAGGCCCTGTGGGGAATTTACGAACAAGGCAATCCCTACGGCGGCAAAAAGAGTGAAAGGGGGAAATGGGCCGATGGGCTGAATGTTCCTGTGGTTGGCCAGACCAACAAACAGTCTTCAAAGTACGTGGTCTACACAGGATGCGCATCTTCATACGATCCGAGATTGCAGAACGTTGCGCGCTCCGTCATTGAAGTTTTCCAAAAGGCGAGAGCTGAAGTTTCCATTCTAGGAGAGAGCGAGAGTTGCTGCGGCGATGTTGCCTATCAGATAGGAGAAGAGGGTTTCCTCGAAGAGCTTGCCGAGAAAAACATCAAGATGTTCAATGAAAACAAGGTAGAAACGTTGGTGACGGTTTCTCCGCACTGCCTTAACATGTTCAAGAACGTCTATCCGCATTTTGGCAAGATGCCAAATGTGGTTCACTACACAGAGATACTTTCGGAATTCGTAGATCATGTGGATCTGAGTTTCAATGGAAGTACAGATTCTCCAGAGAAGAACAACATCGCTGCTACGTATCATGACCCCTGCTATCTGGGAAGATATTATGGGATCTATGAGCAACCCAGAAAGATCCTGCAGAGCATACATGGAATCACTCTGATTGAAATGAAAGACAACAAGGACAATGCACTTTGCTGCGGTGGTGGTGGAGGTCAGATGTGGAACGAAAATGAGACCGTTCGTCCCAGCCATGAAAGAGTATCTCAGGCCGCGGAAACAAACGCCACCGTTCTTGCTACGTCCTGTCCCTACTGTATACAGAATTTCGAGGATGCCGCCAAGACCAAAGGAATGAAGCTCATAGTCAGGGATGTCTCGGAATTGCTTAACGATTCTTTGAGATCAAGAAAGTGAGATTGGATTGGAGGATACAAGGGGTTGAGTGAGTAGATGAATGTAACGGATTCCAAACACGAGATATTCGTATTCGTAGAGCAGACCGACGGAATCATCGAGCAAGTCTCTCTTGAAGTACTTGGCAAGGCAAGAGAAATAGCGAACAGACTTGGTAGTAGTGTGGCCGCAGTCATTCTCGGAGAGAATGTTTCGGAACTGGCACGGGACGTTTCGACAAGGGGGGCGGATATTGTTTTCGCGGGAGATTCTCCGCTCCTAAGGGATTACACGACAGAAGCTTATTCTAAGGTCGTCGCCTCATTGATAAAGGAAAGGGATCCTGACAGCTTATTGATTGGAGCTACGCACAACGGGGCGAGCCTTGCCGCAAGCCTGGCAGTAAGAGTGGGAGCAGGACTGATGGCACATGTCATTGATCTCGAAATAGAAGAAGGAACAGCGATGCTGCTGGGCTCTGTGCCAGGTTTTGGAGGAAGCATCGTTTCCGTATGCAAGTGCAGCAAGGGAAGACCTCAGATGGCAACTGTCAGGCCCGGCATATTCAAACCACTTGAGCCTTTGAAGAGCAACAAGACACAAATTGAGTATATCAAATTGAATCTGTCAGAAGCTGACAAGAAGTGCAATGTGCTTGAAAGAAACGTGAAACGAACAAAAGAGATCAGTCGCGCGGAAAGAGTTGTGGTCGCGGGACTTGGGTGCAAGGATCTTGCTCTACCAAAGAAGCTTGCCGAAGAGATTAATGCCGAGTTTGCTGTTTCGAGGCCCGTTGCTGATAGAGGTCTCTACGACAGGGAACACGTTGTAGGGTCAACCGGTTCGAGCCTTAATGCAGAGCTTGCAATCGTTCTTGGCGTGAGCGGGGCCGCGCATTTCGTTTCTGGAATTCGCGATGTCAAAAAGGTGATCGCAATAAATACCGATCCGAAATCGCAGATCTTCAAACAGGCCGATTACTGCGTCAATGCGGACGTGTTTGAGATACTGCCTCTTCTCAATTCAGAGCTGGCAAAGTCATGATTCGATGGGAGCTATGAGAAAGAAATGAAACAACTTGTCTGCTTGAAGATAACACCGAAGGTCGACCAGATCAAATTCAACGAGCAAAAGAAAACGATAATTCGGGAAGGCGTAGAAAACGAGATCAACGAGGCGGACAAAAACGCTCTCGAAGCTGCGCTTAGTCTCAAAGAAAAGCATGGAGGAACGATCACGGTGATCTCGATGGGGCCGCCGTCGTTCGAACCATACCTCAAGCTTGCAGTCGCGATGGGAGCCGATGATGCGATACTTTTGACTGATAGGAGCTTTGCGGCAGCAGATACTTTTGCGACTTCGAGAGTTCTTGCCCAAGGCATTAAGAAGACCGGAGCGTTTGACTTGGTTTTTTGCGGAGAAGCTTCGTCCGATGGAAGCACGGAGCAAGTACCATCCAGCATTGCAGAGTGGCTGGGCATTCCGCAAATCACTTACGCGAACGATGTCAAGATAGAAGATTCAAAGATAGTCGCCAGAAGAGTGATCACGGGAGGCTACGAAATGATAGAGACTGCACTACCTGTGCTGATAAGCGTTGAGCTAGGATGCAACTCTCCAAGATTTCCAGATTTTAGAAGAAAGAGATGGGTGGAGAGAGAATTCAAGCTCACAACTTGGAATCTAGAAGACCTGCAGCTCAATGCAAGTGAAGTGGGGGCGCAAGGCTCCTACACAATCGTGAAGGAAACAAAGAGCCTTCCAACACCGTCTCGAAGAGGAGAGTTTCTCACCGGGAGCTCGCAAGAGATAGCACACAAGCTTGTCGAGATAATCAAGGAAACGACTGGCATTGGCTAACAAAAAGACGATGATTGAAAAACGAAGTCCTACCATCTACTTCGCTTGCTCTTTTCCATTGCATCATATCCCTCTGGCGTCAGCTCGAACTTCTCCGAGCGATTAAGCCGACCACCAGTTTTCTTTCGTCTGACGGATCCTAGTTTCTCTAACTCCTCTATAGTTCTTCCATATTTTTCCCAGAGACGTAGCGCGTTTCCTTCTCTAACTACGACCAGCGCATCATGCTCAAATTCGCCCAACTTCTGTCGCTTCTTCATTGCAGCGAGACGACTTTCGTCCAATATCAGATTGGTCGACATTATCTTTTGACCGATTCGTTTGAACAGGTCTTGCTCTTCAATAGTCGAACCCTTCCACGATGCAACAATTAGGTAGGACTCTTTAGTCTCTAGGTAGATTGATGGTTTCGAACCTAATTCCACTAGGATGGCTTCTCGAATTGCATCTTCGACGTTAGATGGAGACAACTCAGACTTTACCACAATCCAATATCCATCCTCATAGACAACGGGGAAATCCTTCAGACCGCCTGAAACAAAATCGCTCCCAAAGACTCCCGTCTTTGATTTCTTTTCGACGCTTACTCTGACGACTTTGACATTGCTGAGCGAAAATCTGAAACAGACATCGGCCACTTACCTGAAATCTTCTTTGAGATTTTATCTGATTGCTTAGACTGTCAATTGCTTTCATTCCATGTTTTGAGTTCAAGTGTATTACCGCTCGCAACCGATAAGTAAGAATAAACTCCGTATTAGGCACATGGTTAAGGGCATAGGCGTAGATCTGGTGGAGATCAAACGCATAGCCGACATCATGGATACGAGTGGCGAGAAGTTTCTCAACAAATTATTCACGGAAGGTGAGATCTCTCGATCCTCTAAGAGGAAGGGAGGCAAGGCAGAATATTACGCAACTCTCTTTGCTGCTAAAGAGAGTATCCTGAAAGCGTTCGGCGTGGGTTGGGCGGCAGGGAAGGGAACAGACATCGAGATAAAGCGAAATCGACTTGGCGCCCCCATCGTAGAGCTTGGAGGAGGCATTGAAAAGCTGGCTAGAAGAAAAGGCGTGGAGGAGGTCTTCCTGAGTCTTTCGTATGATTCCGAATACGCGGTTGCCTTCTGCGTTTTGGAATGATGATTCTGTGTTAGGCGCTCTTCACCGCACTGCTGCAACGTTTTCGATTGTGAGATTCTGATCCAGGCTAGGCTGAGATCTGTGGCGCCCACCTTTGGGCCTGCACAGAAAGCATCGCGATGGTTCCGACTATATCGTCGACACTAGCTCCTCGAGAGAGGTCGCTTATCGGTCGCGAATAGCCCTGAAGGATTGGTCCATAGGCGTGCGCACCGGCGAGCCTTTCGACAAGCTTGTAAGCGATATTTCCAGAATTCAAGTCCGGAAAAATTAGGACGTTTGCTCTTCCTGCCACCTGGCTTGGTTCGGTTAATTTTCTCCTTGCAACTTCCGGGACTAGAGCCGCATCCGCCTGTAGCTCGCCATCTATCATCAAGTCAGGAAATTTCTCTCTAGCAATTCTTGTCGCCGCGATCACCTTGTCAACGAGTGGGTGGGCTGCGCTTCCCTTCGTTGAGAATGACAGCATCGCGATTCTTGGTTCCCATCCAAGCATGGTGCGAGCACTCATTGCGCTTGCGGCCGCAATGTCTGCCATGCACTCTGGTTCAGGGTTTGGGTTAACCGAGGCATCGGCAAAAATGAGTGCTCCTTTCTCACCATAGCTTGACCCTGGTGTTACCATCAAAAAGAAACTCGAAGGAATCGAAATTCCGGGAGAGAGACCAACGACGAGATCCGCTGCAGCGATTACCTCTGCAGAAGTGTGGAAGGCCCCTGCTATCACGGCTGCCGCGTCTCCAGTCACGGTCATCATGTATCCGAAGTTCAGAGGCTTTTTCAGTAGCGCTCGCGCGATTCTAGTGGAAGCGTTCTTCCGCTTGGAGTAGAGATCAACGTATTCTTCGAATTTTGAGAATGATTCAGGGTCGATCACTTCAACTCCTTGAAGGTCTACGTGAAGAGCATCTGCAAAAGCATTGATTACTGCTTGTTTTCCTATGAGAATTGGTATTGCGATGCTCTCCTTAGAAACCACACTCGCTGCTTTGAGGATCCGAGCGTCTTCCGATTCGGGTAGAGCGACACGCTGAGGGTGTGCTCGAGCATTTTGTTTGAATTCATCAATGATTGAAGCGCTCATTGAACATCTAACCAACTACGACTATGGTGAACGAACCCTTCCTTCCACCTTCTCTTTTGTCTCTCTCTTTTGAGAAAGTTTTCTCGTTACGTACTCTGTTGCCGAGCCGATTGTACTGTTATTGATGACCTGCGCGAAAGGTATCTCGATACTAAAGGCATCCTCAAGCAGAGCAATCAATTCAATCATGTTTGCTGATTTTGCGTGAAGGTCTTTGACAAAGTCGGTACTGCTGGTAAGTTCGCTCGTGTTTCTGTGAAATACTTCGGCTACGATTTCCTTGACCTTACGTTCGGTGTCTGCCTCTGACACCGAGGCAGACGATGCGTAAGAAGGGGCCGGCGTCTCTACCGCACCACTTTGAAAGTTATCGTGTTCAAACCTTTCACTGGCTTTATCTCTGCCTTGACAGGAAGAGGGAGCCTTTCGAACTCTTTCAGCATCTTCTCGGTGCTGGAGATGTCGACGCCATCTATCCTCGTAAGGAATATCGGGCCTTCCTTGAACCTCACTCCGCCGTACGCGTATGGAGCGAACTCTAGGAACGGCTTTGCCGGCATCGGTGAAGATGTAAAGTAAAGCAGCTCTCCCTCACCGCTTAGCTCCACCCATTGTAGGTCTCTGCTTAGGCACTCTCTGCAGGTTGGAACCGGAGGGAACATGTACGTGCCACATTTGGAACACTGCAGCGCAGTTATCTTGCCCTGCTTGAGAGAGTCCCAGAATTTCTTGAGGACCCGAGTTTGGTGCTTAGTTGTCACTTCTGCCTTTCTTTTTTCGATGATTTGCATTCTCTCAACTCACCTCCTCCCAAGAATTGTAACAGAAGCATGCTGACCGTATCCCGTGTTGTGCCAAGCCACTCGCTCTGGCTCTGGCTTGATCTGCCTCCTTCCGGCTTTTCCTTGCATCTGCTTCACAATGTCGTAGAGATCTGCGCCTCCTGATGCTGCGAATGCGTGCCCAACTCCGTGGCGACCTCCGGAGCAGTTGACTGGCTTGTCACCGTCAAAGTCGATCCTTCCCTCGCTGTACGCTTTCCAGGCTTCTCCTCTCTTGAAGTAACCAGAGAATTCGGCTGTGGTGAAGTACTCGCTGTGCATGCAGTCGTGGATGTGCAAGTAATCAATGTCGCTAGGCTCGACATCTGCCATCCGGTAGGCGTTTCTGAAAGTCTCTCTTACTGCTGGCCAGTTCGAAGGATCCTCTCCGCTGCCCCCATACCAGTCGGTCATGGAGAAAGTCCTCCAATCAAAACCGAGGATGTCGATTGGAACATCCGTGTGGTTTCTTGCAATGTCTGATTTTGTTACCACGTATGCGGAGGCTCCATCCGCTATCGTAAGAGCGTTCATCGCTCTCACCGGGTAAGCCATGTAGGGATTGTACTTCGATCTCCAATATTCTGACGTGTCCTTGAAGCCGCGATCATGCGCTTCGTCCTCGAGTGTCTCCTGAAGGTAAGCCTTCGAGTTCATCGAAGAGCACCTTCTGAGATGTTTGGTGATTGACATCAAGGATTCCTCCATCTTGTCCATCGGGACGTGATACTTCTTTGCATAAGATAGAATTGGCGCGGCACCGTAGAGGATGCCGACAGAGTACCAGTTTTGGTAAAAGTACTCTTGATCTCCTCCGTAGTCCGTGACTTCCCACACATCCGCTGGACCGAGCGGTTCTCGGACCGTAGGGTCGAACTTTGCCCCGCTGTTGAGTATCTCTCCACTGACAACCAAGACTCTGTCGGCCATTCCGCCGTTTATCATGGTCGCAGCAAGCCCTGCTCCTGTATTCGTCGTGGAACACGCAGTGTTGTATGAAATTGCCTTCTTGAACTTGGTTCCAATCCAATCCATAATTCTGTACGGAACGTTGACATGGCTAGTCGGGACTTGATAGTGAGAGTAAAGACAAAGGTCGATGTCTCTCGGACTCACACCAGCGTCATCCATCGCTTCGTATGCGGCTTCTGTCATGAGATCATGGAGACTTTGGTCCTTTATCTCCGGAGTTTCCAGGACATTTCCGAATCGAGTCATGCCAACACCTACTATAGATGCAGCTCCTCTAAGATTGCCCATTTGAGAAAACCAACGAACTTAGGACAATCGAGTTATAAAAAATGGCTCTATGATCTTCAACATTGATAATGTCGTGATTGTTATGGCAGCGACGATTACAGGTGCACTAGGCGTTCTGCAATTAGTATTGCCGATAATTGTTTTGATTTCTTTGTCAATAGTGATTGTCCGAGCATTTGTATTGTTATCAGATTTGAGAAACATCTCCCAAAATAAATAGGATCGCATACTAATTCACATCCGTGATGATCTTGTCAGAAGAAAGAACGATCATGCGTGGCAAGGCAATAGGTTCGGTGGACGTCGGCAAAACCCCTCTGGGATCGAGATCGAATGTGTCTGTGGAATGGACGGTGAGTGGAAGAGATTTTTCAGCATCAATGAAAACCACTGATTATCTACTCACAAGACCCGATGGAATTTCAGTTATCAATTCACTTGGCGTAATTACCACGAAAGATAACGAGACAATAGCGGTCAAAATAGGCGGGTACGGCCTTGTTCCAATCAACGGAAAGATGAAATTGAAGGGCTTCATAACATACGAAACTGCCTCGACGAAGTATGGATCCTACAACAGCAGAGTGGACGTGTTCGACGGAGATTTCTTCTCCGACACTGGCGCCTTGACTTTGAACTGTTACGAATTAAAAACTCCGATGCCAGAAGAAGTGCCGAGCATTGGCGTTTGAAGAACTTGTGTTCTTCGAAAGTGCCACTCTGAACTATCCATTAATCTGTAATTTTGTTACTGTAGATCGTTGCGTCGGCAGTGAAACCTGATTGCGAATTCTCGTACTCAATTGTGGTAGCTCGTCAATCAAGTATCAATTTGTTGACGTGAACAAAGACATTGTCTTGGCACAGGGGATTGTAGGAAAGATTGGTGAATCTGGTTCCTACATTCACAATGAAACGGCAACCGCCAAAATCGAGAGAGAAGTTCCAATAGCAGATCATGCCTCAGGGCTCGATCTTATCATCAAATACTTGACCGATCGCGAGCACGGAGTTATTCGGGACCTGTCTGAAATTTCTGCGGTGGGGCACAGAGTCGTGCACGGCGGCGAGGCTTTCACCGCTTCGACTCTTATTACGGAAAAGGTTCTCGATAAGATAAGAGAATGCATCCCGCTTGCACCGCTCCATAATCCGCATAACCTGGCCGGTATTGAAGCTGTGAGCAAGCTATTACCGACCGTACCGCAGGTTGCGATCTTTGATACATCCTTCCACCAGACGCTACCCGAAAAAGCGTTCCTCTATCCTATACCTTACGAGCTTTATGAGAAGTACAAGGTGAGGAAGTATGGATTCCACGGAACTTCATGTAGATACGTTTCGCAGAGAGCAGCTGAAATCTTGGGAAGACCTCTCAATGAGCTAAAGACGATAGTTTGTCACCTTGGTAATGGCGTCACCGTGGATGCGATCTCCGACGGCAAGTCTGTTGACACGAGTATGGGGCTCACACCCGTCGAGGGACTGATGATGGGGACAAGAAGTGGAGATGTGGACCCCGGAGTGATATACTACCTGTCAAAGGTGGCAAATCTCTCTATTGACGAGATTTACAACATTCTGAACACGAAGAGTGGTCTGCTTGGAATCTCTGGTGTCAGCAATGACATGAGGGAAATCATCAAGCAAGCGGATGCTGGGAATAAGAGATGCCAACTCGCGATTGATATGTTCGCCTACAGGATTAGGAAGTACATAGGAGCCTGTGCTGCTGTCTTGGGAGGTGCGGATGCATTAGTTTTCACGGCCGGGATAGGAGAGAATTCTCCTCTAGTCAGGTCGATGATATGTGAGGGCCTTGATTTTCTTGGAGTGAGTATTGATCA
>JAKAPU010000231.1 GCA_021806865.1 archaeon | reverse complement strand
ACCTGAATGGCGAGGGTTCGGAATCGGCAGCAAGATCTACGATTTCTTGATGCAAGAAACTGAGGGGAAAGGATTCAAGACTCTATGGGCCGAGACGCGAAATGATTTCTATGCGGGTGTGCGTTTTCTGAACAAGAGGGGCTTCATCGAAAGCAGGAGAAAATGGGAATCGGTCCTTGAACTTGACTTGTTCGATCCGGAGAAATTTAGATCAGCAGTGGAAGGTATTGACAGAATCGATGTAATGGTCACGAATGCGAAGGAGGAGAAGTCATTGTCTGAGGACTGGGAAAGAAAGTTCTACGCTCTTAACATCGAAACTGCATTCGATGTGCCTCGAAGCGAAACATACACACCTCCAAATTTCGAACAGGCTATGATGCACGAAGTGAGAAGTCCAGATTTTATGCCGGAGCTTTGCTTGATTGCAAAAAAGAATGGTGAGTATGTTGCCAGAACGGGTCTCGTGAAATCGCAGAGTAAACCGAACGCCCTAATTACCACATACACATGTACAAAGAAAGAGTACAGGAACAAAGGAATCGCTCTTGCCCTCAAGGCACTGTCGCTTCAGCGAGCAAAGGAAATGGGCTTCAAAACAGTCTCGACCATAAATGATTCTCTAAACAAACCGATGCTTTCCACCAACCAGAGACTTGGATTTCTAAAGAGAGCCGAGTGGATACGATATGAGAAGACTTGCGTCAAATAGCTGGTTGCAATGCTCTTTGCTCTTTCGAGTTCGCTCAGTCCTACCAATTACATGAGATACACTCAGTGTCGCTACGGTAAGCTACACTTTCATTTCAAATTCGAGTAAATCTAAGCTACCGTTCGGAGGACACGCGTCCTTAGAATAGGATGGCGCTCGTTTGTTCGATGTTTCCTGTTAGGATACCGTACCAGAATACGTGCCCTCTGTTAGGCCCGTCGGCGTATAGACTACTCCTTGCAATGTTATCGATGCTTGAAGATGTGTGAGACTGCCAGTGGCCAGAACGACAGTCGCTACAGAATTCAGGTAGTACACCCCATCGATCAGAGTAAGAGTTCCCACCTCGTCAAAGACAAGTGTTCCCGATTTGCCGCCTACAGTACACGAACAGACATCGACCGCATTGTACGTTATTCCGGTTGAGGAGATTGTCAAATTCACAAATGTGAGATAAGGTCCAGAGAAAGTTCCGCTTATGCTTCCTGCGTTGGTCTGGTAGATAATCTCGCTTCCGCCGCTGAAAGTGGTTTGCGAGGCGAGGACTGAGGTGTCAAGGAAGCTCCCACTTGCCGGATAAGAAGAGAATGCTTGAGCTTGAGCAACCGAGCTGCTAAACGCCAGGAGCAAGACAAAAAACAGCAACAGTAGAGCGTATCTGATTTGCTTAGAACTTTTTCTTGATTCCAAGATGCGCCCCAAATCCTGAATCGAGAGAAGATAAGGTTTCAGGATTCATAATACAGACTACGTATTAGTAAAATTGTTGCAAGTTTGATTCAAGGAAAGAATTCATTAGATATGGTGCTTGATTTCATCGTTCTGAACGCTGCGAAATCAAGTACTGTAGCTGCCTAGGAAATCCTAGACGCAACCACAACGCGTGGTCTCCTGACATCGTATAAAAGATCAAAACACGGCGCAATCTACCGCTACTAGTGACCGCAGACATGAATATACCGACTAAGCATCGTGAGGTATTCCTACCCCTAACCCTTTGGATTTGTTTTCAAGGAGCTAACTATCGTAATGAATTAAGTCCATACGAGCAAGTAGCGGGAGCCAGATTAGGGTGATACGCCCGGCCGTTCGGCAGGCGTTTGTGAGGGCTATTGATCAGCTTCGAAGAATTCCTTCAAAGGATCTATCTGAAACGATTCCATTGCCTATGTTGTGTAAAAGAAGTCCTATTAAGACCGAAAAGTAGTAGTGGGCCAGGCCGGATTTGAACCGACGACCCACACCGTGTAAGGGTCTGACCGCAAATCTAATCGAATTGCTGTTGTCCTAACCAGGTTGTCCGAATCGGTCTGCCCGGTTTCCCTAGACGACTGGCCCGCTTCACTGCATCATTTCTTCTTCGTTCTTTAAAGTTTGACTGCACAATCTCTCGCTGGATGTGCGGTTCGCATCTAGCTTTTGGTCTTTGCTGAATTGTACGTGGCGATCAGGTTTCTGACTTGACCGAGTGCATGTTTCATCTGAGTCACATTGTCATACTTCACGCCCACTGTCAGATTGTTGACCTGTGTTTGAAGTGCCTTCAGGTCGATTGGACTTGGCTCGCCTGATCTTGCTAGCTGCCCGATATGCTGGTTCAGCCTGTTAATGTTCTGCAGTGCAAGGATCCTGTTCTCTTCCTTGCTTAGTCCGTGTGGAGAATCGCTCCCTGTTAGAGGCATGACGTACCGCTCCACCTGAACGAAAATCTCTCCCAGAGAGCCTTCCAAGTTTATTCATCTTCGAAGCTTAGGTGACTTTGGCTCCTGCGTTCAGAGGCCGCTCCGGTGAGAGAACGGAAATCTCTGGACCTTCGGCAGCAGCGAGCAACATTACCTCGGAGACTAGCCCCATCAGGCTCCGCGGCTTTAGGTTCGTGACTACTATGATTATCTTGTCCTTCAACTGCTCGGGCTCGTATTTTGCTCCAATGCCTGCAATGCACTGTTTCTGCTGGCCGCCAATGTCAAGAATGAGTCTGAGAAGTCTTGCGGAATTGGGAACTCTGGAGACCTCTAGAACCTTGGCCGTTCGGATATCGATTCGCTTGAATTCGTCAAAGGTTACTTCGACGGTCGGCGTTTCGGTTGCAGGGGGCTGGCTTGCTGTTGCGTCAGTCATTTCTTCCCACTAATTGGAGCGAAATTAAGGTTTTAACTTTTTTATCTGCCTGCGCGAAGACTCTCTAGGTTTTGTCTGAGCTTTTCGGCATTCACTTTGGAAAATAGCGGCTTCACTTCCTTTGTAATGATAGGTAGGTCGACATCGAGTATCGTGTTGTCCCAAGTAGGCTTTCCTGACTGGGCCTTGAAGAGCCCAGCCTGTTTAGAGATTTCTTCTGAGGTGGTAGGAATGATGGGATTCAGTTCTATTGCAAGCAGCTTCAAAGTGGACAATGACACGTACAGAATCTCCAGCGCCTTTCGCTTATCCTGCTTCACGACTTTCCACGGTTCTGTCGCGCTGAGTAAGCGGTTTGCCTCGGCTGCCTGATCCACAACGGCTCTGCATGCCGATTGCAGTTCGACCTTTTCGTATAGCTCTTTGATCTTGTTGTGTCGCTCAATTGCTGCAGCGACAAGAGAAGAATATTCTTCCCGAATATCTGCCCTGGATAAACTAAAGGAATTATCAGAAAACCTTGAAATACCAACAAGAGTTCGATTTACGAAATTGCCAATCGTGTCATTGAGGTCATTGTTCACCTTTTCGGATAGCGATTCCCATCCAAAGTTGATATCACCGGACTCTGGACGAAGCGAAACAAGCGAGAATCGCCAGTAATCCGCTGGAAGAAGCTTCAGAGCCTCGTCCGTCCAAATGCCGATCTTTCTGCTCTTAGAGAACTTTTGTCCCTCAAACATCAGAAACTCCGTAGAGCTTATCAGATTAGGTTCGTTGTAGCTTCTCCCCGAAGCTCTCAGCAGTGATGGGAGAATGACTCCGTGGAACGGGATGTTGTCCTTTCCTATGAAAAATGCGGTCTTTGATGCCGGATCAAACCAGTATCTCTCCCACTCCTCTCTTCTTCCCAGACGTTCAAAGTACTCAATTACTGCCGAGACGTAGCCGAGTACCGCCTCCATCCAGACGTAGATTGTCTTCTGCTCCGCGCCCGGAAAGGGTGCTCTAATTCCCCAGTCGGAATCTCTTGTGATCGAACGGGGTCTGAGGCCATCCTTCAGCCATCCCTTGCAGAACTTGATGACGTTGTAGGACAGTTCTGCTCTTGAAAGATAGTCTGACACGTATTCGGAGAGCCTCGGCAGATCGAAGAACCACTGCTTTGTTTCGCGCAGCTCGGTAGAATTTCCGCAGATCGTGCAATAC
>JAKAPU010000230.1 GCA_021806865.1 archaeon | reverse complement strand
GGAATGGCCTCATTTCCTGCGGAACGACTGCTATCCTCTCTCGGACCTGGCGCGTTTGAGAAACTACGTCAAAACCGAGGACACTCGCCCTTCCCGAAGTGAGCATCAGTTGGGTAGCGCAGATCCTGAGAAACGTCGTCTTGCCCGCTCCATTTCTTCCGAGCAAAGTGAAGACCTGCGACTTTGGTATCCTCAAATTCACGTCAATTAACGCAGGACGAGTAGATTTGCGGTACGTCTTTGAGAGACTAACGGTTTCGATCGCATAGTCTTCCAAGTCAAGCCACTAATTCTACGACGAACTAATTGAAAAGGTATTTTCGTCGGTACCAAAGATAAGGAGCATCAACACGAGTTAGAGGCACTGATGGATGCGAAGCGGTCGTGCATTAAAGATCAGCAACATGAGACATCAGCAGCCTGGCTAGAGGAGAATAAAAAAGAAAAATTCTGAGCTAGCGCTCTGGGCGCCAGCTTACTTGGGTTTCTCTGCGTCCTCAGTTGGAGCTGCCCATATGACTCCAGACCAACAGGAAAACGAGCATAACGAGCGATCCTGCTAATCCAGATATCATTGCTCCGACAACCTGCGCATTTGCAGCACCGAAAATCGCTGTAATTCCTACGATGAATGGCACTCTGACAAGGTAAGCCACGAATCCCAGTGCATAACCGAGAAGCCAGAATCCGAAAATTATTGGTCCACGACCCATTTGTGCAGTCATGGATGAAGGCTAGCCTTTTTTGCTATAGAACGCACGGGTAAAGATTCGTTGACCAGTTGTGCAAGTTTCGCTAGTCTATGAGCGTGAGAGGATTACGCTTCGACTGCGCACCACTTGCCTTGGCCTTCAAAGAATTGAACGCGTGTAATAGGAAGGCTCTTCCTCATCTCAGTGAAAATCCAGTTTGCAATGTTTTCCGAGGTTGGCCGCGGAAACTTCTCATTCAGATCCTTGTGGTCGACCTGCGAAAGTACATTCCAGCACTTCTCCTCCATCTCTTTGAAATCCATGATCATGCCGTCGGGACCAATGTCACCGTAGAGCTCCACAATTACTTTGGCTGTGTGCCCGTGTCTTACCCCGCACTTTGGATGCCCAGGTAGAAGGTGGCTATAGTCTACGAAGAACTCCATTCCAAGGCCCGTCTTCATTCAAACACCCTCTCTATTTCCGAGATAGCATTGTGCTTGTGGATAGATTCAAGCGAGGTTGCGCGAATCTTCACTCTGCCTTTGAAGTTGAGGTTCTTGGTCTGCTTGAAGCAATCTCTTGCTACGTCTTCCACAAACTTGGGGTTCCTGAACATATCCTCAACCAAAGCTGCTTCATCCACGGTTTTGAGCACGGTGTAGGTTGGAGTGGAAAAGCTTCTGTCGCAGATTTCAATCAATTCCTCCAGAGGGATCTTTTCTCTTATCGAAGTCTCTATCTGCAGGTCAAGCTCGGCGCGCTGGACATGTGCTTTACCCTTTGTAGTTTCGAGACTATGTGGGCAGAGAGTGTTTCCAATTGCTCTAACTCTCAGGCTTTTCAGGATCTCGCCACCATTAGAAATCACGCTTATTTCAACATCATAGGGCTCATCTGTGACCTTCCCTGTCACCGGAGTGTGTCTTCGCATGAACATTGTCGTTTTCATGGTAATTTCAGCCCTGCCGTACTTGTGGCGCTTTCTGAGTTCACCAAGAATGCCCACGCCCAAGTTCTCAAAGCTGTGCTTTGCTCTGCGAGAGCCTTTAGAAACGACTTCGTTGATTGATTCGACGAGCCTCGACATGTGGATTCCCTTTCTTTCAGTGTCCAAGTCGATGAACAGGTCCACTTCTGCCAAAAACGTGGTTTCTCCGTTTCCAGTATTGAGCCTCAAAGCCGTTCGTAGACCTGCGACACCTACTCTGTCGATCGTCTCCTTGACTTTCGGCAACCTATCTTGAGTGGGCTGATTGTTTTGTACGGTGCCTACTTCGCTCAAGCGAATTCAACACTCCGATGGCAAAAATGGTATAAAAGAATGCGGTAGGCCAATAGTTCAGTCTCAATAGTAGAAGGCTTCAAACTGCGGTTTGAGAAGCTTGGTGACAAAGTTCCAGACTTCGTGCGGTTTGTCGAAATACTTCCACTCCTCTTTGCTTCCGGGTATGTAGTTCCTTGATGCTTCATCGTATACCCGCTCTTTGGCATTGGCAATGAAGCGACCACCAGATTTTGTGAGAAACACGAATGCACCGTTTTCGTACGGCGGCATGTCAGCTACGAAGCGAATACCTTCGTCTAGTTCCATACCCCAAACAAGCAGTTTCAGTTCTTGCAAGTCGGTGATCTTCTTCTCTCTGTAGCCGATTCGGCTTGCTTCGTTCACGGTCAGGATGACAAATGGTTGTATGAGGCATGATAAAAACTATTAACTCCCCAGGAGGCGAGCATTTCCAAGGAAGTTCTGAAATCCCGGCTAAAGGCGCATTCAATCCAAGAGTGAATATGAAGATATATTGCGCGGATGATATCATTTGCGAATTTTCAACACGCTGACAGGCGACAAGACAGAGATCTCACCTTCCGGGGAGTTTCGCATGTTCATTTGTGGTCCCACGGTGCAAGACAATGTTCACCTGGGTCATGCAAAGACCTATCTTGCTTTCGACCTGCTTGCTCGATGGCTCCTGAGGAATGGCAGGAAGGTCTACTTCCTCATGAACATCACGGATGTCGACGACAAGATCTTTGATCGCGCAAGGAAGGAGAGCTCACACTACGCCTCAGTCGCTGACCGATTTTACAAGGCGTTCGTGGAGGATATGGAGTCATTGAACATAGTAACGGTCAGCAAATACGCCCGAGTTTCAAAACACATAGAGGAATCCGCATCGCTGGTGCAGGAACTGATAGACTCTGGCAAGGCTTATGCACTCGACGGGAACGTCTACTTCGACACTTCAAAGGCAGACCGTTTTGGCAAGCTGTCTCATCTAACGCCACTGGACCTGAAGTTCAAGCAGATAGACGCCGCCCCAGGAAAGAGGAATTCGGTCGACTTTCTGCTCTGGAGAAAAGTGCCTGATGCAAAGGAAGGAATTTGGCACACCTCGGTCGGCGATGGCAGGCCGGGATGGCACATAGAAGATACAGCGATTGCATTCGAGGAAATGGGCGGGCCTTACGATTTGCACGGAGGAGCCACGGAGCTGATATTCCCGCATCATGAAGCAGAACTGGCACAGGACGAAGCTCTCTCTGGCGAAATTCCGTTCGTCAAGATCTGGATGCACACAGGGCTCTTGCTAAAGGGGAACGAAAAGATGAGTAAAAGCCTCGGAAACGTGATCAAGATTCGGGAAGCGTTGAAAGGGTTCAGCGCAGATGAAGTCAGGTTGCATTTTTTGAAACATCATTACCGCGAATCTTTTGAGGTCGACGAACAATCCATGCTCCAAACACGAGAAGAGCTCAAGACGGTGATCCAAGCATCGAAAATTGCAGCCGACATGAAACGACGCCGGTCAGAATCAAACCAGATTTGGCAGGAATTCGCAAGCTATCTTGACGATGACCTCGACAGTCCCAAAGCTATAGACATCATGTTCAAAGTTGCAAAGCAGCTTGTGCAAAACCCCTCCTACGAGAATGAACTCGGGCCGGTTTTCTGGGACATGGCCGAAACGCTGGGATTCCGACTAACTTGACCGACCCAATACTTTTTGAAAACATGCTTGCAAACGAACGATCCTTTGACAGACTATTCTGCGATGTCTTCAAAGAGCAGTACTTTCAAGTGTACTACAACCAAAAGTTCGCTGACGATCCGGTTTTCAATCACTTCGTACTTGATGATAGGTTATCCAGCATAGCCAATCCAGAGTTCGCCTTCGAACAGTTACTCTCCGATTGTGTAGCAACTTCGAACAAATTGAAGATCACTGCTTCTATCTTTGTTGACAAATATCTACCTTGGACTGACGAATTCGAGCGAGTAGCAATTGATCGTGGTTTTCGTATCGGAGGTAGAATGAATTTGCTTACGAAACTGGTTGGGAGTCTAAGAT
>JAKAPU010000229.1 GCA_021806865.1 archaeon | reverse complement strand
CTGGTTTGTTATTATCACGGCAACGTTGTAGATCTCGGAGATCCTCTTGAGCCTGTGCATTATTGCATTGAGTTTTTGCTGCCTCTCGGAGAGGGTTCCTCTTCCGACGAACTCGGCCCTGTGCAGGCTGATAATGCTGTCCACAATCACAAGTTTGATGTTGTTTTGCTGGATGAGGTTGCCCATCGCCCTAACTATCAATTCGAGGTGGCTCGCGTTGTATATCTTTGCTACGTGAATGTTTGCAAGAATCGAGTCGACGTCAAGCTCCCTTGCCTTTGCAATCTGAGCAACCCTCTCAGGCCTAAAAGTTGATTCGGTGTCAATGTAGAGCGCCGGACCGCTCAGCCCGCCCTGATCCATCGGTAACTGAGTAGAAACACAGACTGTGTGGCAGATCTGCGTCTTACCAGAGCCGAACTCGCCGTAAAACTCTGTGACCGCCTGGGTCTCTATCCCGCCAGCGAGCAGCGTGTCCAAGTTCTTTGAGAAGGTAGTGCACCTGAGCATCTTTGCCCTGCGCACAAACAATTCCTGTGCCGAGACGAGGTCTTTCTCCAAGTATCCCTTCTCTTTCAGAAGCTTCTGGGCCTCGAACACTAGGTTGTGTGCCGTTTCGTCAGTAATATTCAGGTTGTCAACGAGCTCATTGACCGTACTCGCCGCGAGGTCAAGTATCGTAGTGATTCCCCCGCTCTCCAACTTTGCCTTCGTCGCTGGTCCTACGCCAGGAAGGTCTGCTATGTCAACGTCTATTGCTTCGCTCATCTCATTTCACTCAATTTGTTTTGTGCAGTCCTTGGCGAACTGCAGTGTTGCTGCAGCGTTACAGTAATCATATATGCTTTGCGATTGCTCGTTTTTTGGGTCTCTCAGGGAATCTGTGAACCATTGCTCTTTAGCTTCTTCATCTCGTAGGCTCGTCGGTCTCAATCGTGACAGGAGAGGAGAAACATAAGAAATCATGTGCTTGGGAAACAATCAATCTCGCTGCAATCCACCGAGGTCGTTAGAATCAAGCGATATGCAAGCGATGGAGTTTAAATCAAGCTGTCCGATTTGTTCGAAGCTTGTTTCAAGCTGTGCCGTGAAAAAGATCGCGCCTGTGAAAAACCGAGAATAAATTTCTGTATATGAAGCGTAGTAGCCGGTAGTATGCGTTCCAATGTGCAATCCAGCTATTCGAAATTCATTCGTGATTTCCTCCTTTGATTAGTCAGTTAGTATGACCCTCTCTAGGTAATTCGTTAACCGTAAACTGTGATCGTGAGGGAGAAACCACTCCCCCGCTTGAGGAACCGATAAGCTACAACAAGAGCGGAGACTCTCTTCCAGCATTCAGGAATTTCAAGCACAGAGTCAGGCGAACGCAATCGGAAGCCTCTCGATTAAACAAGATTATAGAACAAGACAGGGCGATACAAAACTACTTCGAGGACACAAGAGGCAGAAGAGGGAACGAAGAGTATCTATCGCCTTCTACCAGAGGGAATACCCTCAACCGCAGTCAGACACTTTCTCGAATATTCGGGTTTCAAAATGACCAATCATGCAGTAAGCAAGCTCGTCTCCTTCAAACGACAGAACACCGAGGATATGAGAATTGAACAGTCTCTCCGAGCATTTTCAAACCAAGAACCCATAAAGACTTCAAGACGCAAGGGCGAGAACATTCTCGGAGTCTTTAGAGCAAACTTTGCACCTCTGAAACTTAATAGACAATCATTTCGACCCTCCAGAAGAAACATGCACTGAAGGAATTTTTCAGGAGATATACAAGCTACTCACAACAGAGCAGCAGATGATGATACAATGGCACCAATACGCACCTGAAGGAGCAAAAGCGATCTACAAGATTCCATTCGAAGATATCGACCCCAGTCGACAGGAATATGCCATACTTACGATACAGAAACTGCGATCTAAGGCTAGAGTGAAGCATCCATGTTTTGTACCAATCGAATTTGCAAACACTGTGATCAAACTCGCAAGGCAATCAAACAGAAATTGCCCCTTTCTGAATCACGAGAGCTTGTGGAAGCAAATAACCAACTTTGCCAGACAAGAATACCATGTGAAACTCACCAGCCATTATCTAAGGAAGCGATTCTATAACATTGCACAAAGAACCGCAATGCCAGAGAATCATTGGGTGTATCTTATGGGTGAGAAACTGAAGCAGGGACACCTACCACAAGTGTATTCCTTGAGATTCCTAGATGATCTCAGACTGTGTGAAAATCAACATTTGAGATGAAATATGACGTATCTGTGGCTTGCTTTATTGGGAGTTATTTTCCTGCTACATCTAATTTGGATAGAGCCCTTTCAGGTCACTATACGTAAAGCGGCTATGAGAGTGCTTGTTCCAATCATGTTGAGAGTCCGCCTCATATTGTAAGCTAGCATGGTAAATCCAATTTCGCCTGTAACTTTTCTGAGCCCCTTGAGCAACAGGTATCCTTGGTTGAACGCTCTTTTCATAGTACCGAACGGATGCTCGGCTATTTCTCTCCTTTTCTTTATCCTCTCGCGAGCCTCCTCTGTACTCAACTTCTCTCGCATCATTTCGATTACATCCTCATATTCCGAACGCTTGACTATTCTGCCTAATCGATTCGATGTGCATGATAACTTAAACGGACATGAGGCGCACTGCCTTGTTCTCTAGAGCTTGAAATTCGTTCCAGTTTTGCCCTCCTTGAACCAATTCCAAAGTTTCATCTCATCTCCTGCAGGGCAGACATACAAATCCCTGCTTTTGTCGTAAACGAATTTGTCATCATAGAAATCTCTCGTTGGAACTCCGTTCTTGTGCCAACCGTGTTGCTCTGGCTCTGGGACGTACGGAGTTATTCCGACCTCAAGACAATCCTTTATTTCGGAAATCTTGTGGAATCCTTTGTCGGCAGTAACATCGAGTCTTTCGACGACAAGTATTTTCTTCGCACTCTTGGCGAGCTTGCTGAGCTCATTTCTGTCGCTTGCATCATTCGTGACATCGTAATCCACGATCAGGCTGTTCTTGGAGTCCACAGCAGTTTCAACATTATAGCAAACATCGAGTCCTTGACCACACTTCATGAGCCTGCTTTCATGATCTGTGAGGGAAATCTCCTTCTGACCAGTCTTCCTCATGTTTTCCTGAATCTGCACGTACTCCTTCCTTTTGTCCTCAAGCTTTGCAATCTTTTCCTTCAACGATGGCGAGAGACGCTCTTTCTCCCGAGCATCAAAGCGTTGAGGAGTTGCTTCCTCTTCGTTTTGGTCGTTTGCTTCGATCTGTTCGAGGTAGCTTTCTATCCTTTCTTCTATGTGTTCCAGTTTTTCCTTAATGGTTTGCTGGTTGAAATTTCTCTTCCTTGAGTTAACAGCTTTGAATTTGCTTCCGTCTATTCCAACGAGCTCAGAACCGAACAGATCGAGCGCCTTGCATAGGTAAATGAACTGCTTGAAGACAGGCTTGATGGAATCTATGTTTTCTTTCCGGAAGTCAGATATTGTTTTGAAATCAGGCGTGAGACCCTTCATAAGCCATATCGTCTCAAGATTCGTTGCACATGCTTCCTCCAGTAAGCGGCTGCTGCGTATGTGTTTCAGATAACCATCGATGTACAGTTTGAGAAGATCCGCAGGATTGTACGGTGGTCTGCCTACACCACAAGGCTCTGAATGTTCGAAGTCAAGGGAATCCATGTCCAGACTGCCAACAAAAGCGTCTATGAAACGTACAGGATTTTCTTTGTCGATATATTCATCGACAGTCTTTGGTAAGAGTATTTCCTGACTTCTGTCGATTCCCTTCACGTAACCGTGTTTATCAACACTCATGAGAGTAATTTAGAGCGTACTCGTTTAAAGCTATTTTGGCCAGAAACAGTCACTACGCCTTGGAATCGAATCGGCAAAGACGAGGTTTTCACACAGTCTGAATTGTCCAAGAAACATAAAGGCGGAAATGATGACGTAATCGTTGTACTTATGCAAGATGCTGTCCTTCTGGCTCTGAAGGACTTTTCGCAATCTGACTTTTCGGAGACCTCTGAAGGATACG